>NZ_LR215050.1:364043-728087 GCF_900660755.1 Acholeplasma hippikon | reverse complement strand
TACGCTATTTTTATCGTTGGTTTATCAGTGTTTGTCATTATACCTAGTATTGAATCGGGTTCCTTAATTAAAGTTGTTTTATTAGGTGCTTTATTTGGCTTTGTTTCTTATGCAACCTATGATCTAACAAATTATGCAACCTTAGAAGGATTCCCTTTAAAAATGGTTGTGATTGATTTAATTTGGGGTACCTCACTTGGAACACTCACTTCATTATTAACATTTTTGATTTATAGAGGTGTTTTCAAATGACATTTCTATATATTTATTTGATATTACTTTTATATTTTATTTTGTGGTTCGTGATTGCACAAGTAAAGAAAAATAATGGTTTAATCGATATCGCTTGGGGGGCAAGCTTTGTTGTAACAGCAGTTTCATCGATGTTATTAAGTGGTTCTATACATGTGCTTAAAGTTATCTTGTTAATTGTTATTATATTATGGGGAATGAGATTAACAATTTATTTATTCAAACGTAATTGGAAAAAAGAAGAAGACTTTAGATATCAAGACATGAGAAAAAAATGGAAAACAAACATAATGTTAAAGGCGTTCTTTAAAGTCTTTGTTACTCAGTCAATATTTTCATATATTATTTCATTACCGATCATCTTAATGAATTTATATAGTAATAAAATTAATACATGGTACCATGGTTTAATTTTAGGGTTAGGTATTTTAGTATTTTTAATTGGGTTTATCTTTGAGGTTTTAGCAGATAGACAATTAAGGAATTTTAAGAAAGATCCAAAAAATAAAGGTAAAATCTTAAAAACTGGGGTTTGGAATTTATCTAGACACCCTAATTATTTTGGTGAAGCAACCTTATGGTGGGGGATTGGTATAATTTCTGTTTCATCATTAACATCCATTCCCTTTTTCGGTTTAGTTAGCCCACTCATTATGACAGTTCTTTTAAGATTTGTAACAGGGGTTCCATTATTAGAAAAAAGATATATTGGTAATTTAGATTTTGAAGCATATAAAAAAGAAACACCAATCTTTGTGCCATTCTTAAAGAAAAGATAAAATAAAATTAAAAGACATACGATTGATATGATACCTCTAAAGTAGACACAGGAAATAATATAAAGAAATATATATTATTACTGTTAATACTTGGAGGTATTTTATTTTGAGAAAAAACAAACGATTAAGTTATGAAGAAAAAATACTTATTTGCACGATATATGAGAAAGGCGAAGGGTCACTTAGACAGTTAGCAAGTCAGTTTGGCGTAAGCAAAAGCGCAATAGAGGTACTGATTTTCAAATATAGTAAGTTTGGTGCTGAAGCATTACGTATGCAAGGTATGAATCAAAGTTATACTGAAACATTAAAAAATGAAGTTGTTGAATCATATAGGAATGGTGCTGGAAGATATTATGATTTAGCCCTAAAATATGGAATTCGTAATCCGTCATTAATAGCAAGATGGGTATTAGGGTATAATAATATCAAAACTACACATAGTGAATCAGGTGGTATCGATATTATGGGACGTAAAACAACATTAGATGAAAGAGTTAAAATTGTAGAATACTTAATTCAAAATGAGTTTGATTATCAAGGTACCTCCTTGAAGTTTGAAGTAAGCTACCAACAAGTATACACTTGGTACAAAAAGTACCAAGTTTTTGGTGTTGATGGACTTAGTGACAAGCGTGGTCGAAAAAAACAACCTGATGAATTATCAGAACTTGAAAAATTAAGACGTGAGAATGAACGCCTAAAAAAAGAATTATATTTAAGTGAGGCAGCCAAGAAAGTCTTCAAAAAAAAACAAGAGTTGGAGGCAAAAGCCCACTTAACAAGATTAGAAACCAAGAAACATATGAAACAATAGCTTATTTTAAAGATGTTTACGATATTAAATGGCTCTGTGAACTGTTAGGTATAGCGCGATCTGCATATTATAAATGGTCAAACAGAATTAAACCATCCTATGAAACAAAGAATGAAGAAATGCTAGAAGTTATACAAACCTACTATAAACATTTCAATAAAAAATACGGTTATAGACGTATTAGAGATAACATCAATAAATATACTGGAAAAAATCATTCGGAAAACTACATTTATCGTTTAATGCGAGCCTACAATTTAAAATCTATTATCCGTCGTAAACGTCCAGGTTTCTTGAAGACTAAACCTGAACAAGTTGGACAAAACATATTAAATAGAGAATTTAGTGCATCCAATCCAAATGAGAAATGGTTAAGTGATGTTACAGAATTTAAATATTGATACAGTGGTCAAAAGCTTTACTTATGTGCGATATTAGACGTATATGATAAGAGTGTAGTTTCTTATCATATACATCATAGAAATGATAATCATCTCGTTTTTACAACCTTTAATAAGGCAGTGAAAAAGAATCCTGGTGCTCAACCAATGTTTCATAGTGACAGGGGATTTCAATACACGAGCAGATCATTTAAGAATCTATTAGATAAACACAATATGGTGTAAAGTATGTCTAGAGTAGGTAAGTGTATTGATAATGGACCAATCGAGAACTTATGGGGCATCATCAAATCTGAAATGTATTATTTAGAAACGTTTGATTCATCAGAAAAACTCACAAAAGCAATTAAAGATTACATTAAGTTCTATAATCAAGAAAGAATACAACGCAAATTAAAAAGCCATACACCTTTAGAATATAGGTATATGGCCATCTAATTTTATATTATTTACCGTGTCTACTTGACAAGAGGCTGTTCATTAATTCATATGTCTTTTTTTATGGTTAATTACGCGATAAACTTCTTTTTATAATTAAAAACCAGGACAAGGGAGTCCTGGTAAGATTTAAGTTATTCTGATTGTTTTTCTATTAAGTCGATTTGTTTAAATAACATTAAGAAGAAACGAACAAATCCAGCAGCCATTGCCATATGGGCAAAACCTGCTAACCATGAGATGGTAAGATCCCATCCTGTTGTAACATTTGTACCTAAGACTTCTAAGATACCACGAATCATCATCATTACTAATAAACCAATTAAACCTGAATTATAAACAATGAAGAATGGTTTGAATTTTTTACTTTCAGTTAATTTAAATTGTTTTTCTACAATTAAAACAATTAAGAAAAATAATGTGCCTAAAGCTAATGCGTGAGTATGTAAGCCACCTAATACGGTTTCACCAGTAAAATCATTGATCTTCGTAAATTCTCTATAGAAGATACCAAGAACTAATCCTAGAATACTATAATAAAAACTAATCTTTGCTAACTTTTTCATCTGTAGCTCCTTTATTTTTTTAATTCTATATCATTATGTTAGCGTGCTAACTAAATATTTACAATTGTTGTGATTTGAAAATTAAATATAGCCATTTTATGGGATTAGTAGATTAAGTTATAAAAGAATAACTATTTTTCAATACGCAAAATACATTAACTATTCATGTATAATAAGAGTGTTGATACTTATGTATCATATGAATTAAGGAGGAAACATAATGTTTAAATCAAAATTTTTAAAGGGTGTTGATTTATCTTATAAACATGCAGTCTATACACTAAGTAATGGCGTTAAAATTCCAGTTGTAGGATTTGGAACTTGGCAAGTTAAAGATGGTAATGAAGCCTATCTCTCAGTTATGGAAGCATTAAAAGTTGGATATCGCCATATTGATACAGCAGAGGCATATAGAAATGAAGAAAGTGTTGGACGCGCAATTAAAGACAGTGGTATTCCTCGTGAAGAATTATTTATAACAACTAAATTATGGAATCAACACGGCACATATGAAGAGGCTAAAGAAGCGTTAGAAAATAGTTTAAAACGTTTAGGTCTAAATTATGTTGACTTATATATTATTCACTGGCCACATCCATTAGCACATAGAGGAAATTCAACTAAACGTAATAGTGAAGTTTACCGTGCGATGGAAGATGCTTATCTGGAAGGTAAGATTCGTTCAATTGGTGTATCTAATTTTAAAGTGCATCATTTAGAAGATCTACTTAAAACAGCTAGAATTAAACCAATGGTCAATCAAATCTTTGTTAACCCAAGTGACCAACAAAAAGATGTTGTTGAGTTTAATGAAAAACATGATATTTTAACGGAAGCATATTCACCACTAGGTACAGGTAAAATTTTTGGTGTAACCCAATTAGAAGAAATTGCAAATAAGTACAATAAAACAATCGGACAAGTTGTCCTACGTTGGAGTTTAGACCACGGGTATTTACCGCTTCCTAAATCTGTTACACCTTCAAGAATTAAAGAAAATCTAGGATTATTTGACTTTAAGTTAGATGCATTAGATATAGAAATAATTGATAATCTATATGGTGCATTTGGATTAGCTTTAGATCCAGATACAGCAGATTTTTAATAGATAAATAATCAGGTTTGATACCTAAACTATCAAACCTTTTTTGTTTAAAATCACAAATTTTTATAGGTATAATAATCTTAGAAAATATGATGTGCTATAATATTTTTGCTGAAGGAAAAAAGGAATAATCGTTATGATGAATCAAAAAACTGTACTTATTTATATTGAAAAAGATAATCACTATCTACTTATCCACAAAAGAAAAGCTGATATGAACCAAAATAAATATATGGGTGTTGGTGGTAAAATTGAACCGAATGAAACTGCATTTGATGCAGCAATTCGTGAAACATATGAAGAAACAGGTTTAACCATCAAACCAATTTATAAAGGTAATATTTATTTTCACTCATTTGAATATACAGAACAAATGATTCTCTTTAAGGCTACTGAATATAGTGGCGAGATTAAAGAAAGTGACGAAGGTGAATTAACCTGGGTTCCTAAAGATAAACTAAGAGATCTTCCAATGTGGGAAGGTGATTATTA
Organism: Acholeplasma hippikon; assembly: GCF_900660755.1. Classification (NCBI taxonomy): domain Bacteria; kingdom Bacillati; phylum Mycoplasmatota; class Mollicutes; order Acholeplasmatales; family Acholeplasmataceae; genus Acholeplasma; species Acholeplasma hippikon. The sequence goes on along the minus strand of NZ_LR215050.1, from coordinate 723,237 downwards.
CTTCTTAGCAAAAATTGATGAACTAAAACCTTTTGAAATGCATTTGTATTATGAAGGAGACAAACTCGTAAGGGTTAAGTAATCGTATAAATTTTAAATATAAATAGGTCTGGCTCTTTGAACCAGACTTTTTTCTTACTTGTAAATAAAAATAGCTAAAAAATAGAATCATTATGTGACCTTTATAATATTTTTTGAAAAGTGGTTTAAGTTAATGTATGATATTGATATTAATTGAAAGTTAAAGAAGGAATGACTATGTTTGTGGAAGTTTTTAGTATTACATATCTTTTAGCACTAGTAATTACGGTATTTACTGTTTTAGGAACATACCTATTTTTAGTGAAAAAAGAGAAAAAGTTCCAGTATAGGTATTTACTTGTTTGGAGTTTTTTATGTTTTGTATTACACTTTGCTAAACAGTTGGTTTATTTGGATGCTACGCAATTATCAAAATCAACAGCAGAAAACATTTGCGCATTATCAACGATGATTTTCCCATTTATCATGTTATTTAAAAAGAAGAATATCTTGCATGACTTTATGTTCTTTATTGGTGTGATTGGAGGCTTAGCGGGAGTTATTTATCCGACAGAAGCACTTGGTGAAAGTATCTTTACTTTTGAAACTATACGTTTTTATTTCAGCCATATTTCATTGTTGGTTATTCCATTACTTTTAGCACTTTTAGGCTTGAGAGTTCCTGATTTAAAAAAATGGTGGTTAATTCCGCTATGCTTCTTGGGTTATCAGTTTATACTTATGCTTAATACAGCTTTACTTACCTTTACTGGTATGGTTAAAAGAGAAGGGTTTACACCATTTGAATTATTTATATCTCGGCAGTACTTAAATAATTCATTTACTTTTGGACCAACAGATGATATGGGTGCAGTGGGTAAGTTTATTGGTAATTTAACTTTACCTTTGATGAGAAAAGATATTTTAAACATTAATCAAGGTAAAGAAACTTATTGGCCAGTAATTTGGTTACTAACACCTTCCTATATTTTACTAACACCACTTTATGTATTATTCACATTACCATTTAATTTAAAGAAACAAAATAAAGAGAAAACAAAATTAGTTTTAAATGCTAAATCAAATTATTAAAAAATTATAATTAAGGACCTGATGTGAATCAGGTCTTTTTTAAAATGTAGAACTTTAGTATTCAAACATTTAAATTGATATAATGAAGATACATTAAACAATCTAAATTTTATATAGTATTTTGATGAATTATTTATTTCATCAATATTTATATATTGTATGATTAGAAAAATGAGGGCTTAAGTATGGAGAATTTTTTTCATTCAATTGAAGAAGTGTTAGAAGATATCAAGCAAGGAAAACCAATTATTATTGTTGATGACTATGATACAGATAATACTGGGGATTTTTTAGTTGCTGCACAGAAAATTACTTTAGATACATTAAGTATGATGGATAAATATTCTAAAGGGATTATCAATATTACAACAGAAAAAGATAGATTCCACGAATTAAATATTCATGCACTTTATGAACAAACAATTTCTGCTTATCAAACAACAAGAATTCTTTCAGTAGAAGTTGCTAAGAATGGTACAAGATTAGAAAAAATGCTTAAAACCATTGAAGCAATTTTAGATTCTAAATCCGTTCCCTTAGTATTTAGACAACCCGGTGTTATTTACCCAATTCAATACAGACAAGGCGGTGTGTTAAAGCGTGCCGGACGTCCTGAAGCATCAGTTGATTTAGCAAAATTTGCAGGACTTTATCCTGCAGGTGTAACATCTTTAATTGTTAAAGAAAATGGGGAACCTTATTTGTTAAATGAATTAAAAGACTTAGCACATGAGTTAGGTATTAAATGGACATCAGTTTCTAGTTTAATTCAGTATCGTGAGCGTAGCGAAAACTTTGTTAAACGCGCTGCTGAAGCCAATTTACCGACACATCACGGAGATTTTAAAATCATTGGTTTTGAAAATTCAATTAGTGGGGAACATCACGTTGCCTTAGTGATGGGTGATATAAAACCAGGAGATGAAGTCTTAGTTAGAGTGCATTCTGAATGTTTAACAGGAGATGCTTTTGGTTCAATGAAATGTGACTGTGGCGAGCAGTTACAAGCAGCACTTGATAAAATCAATGATGCGGGTAAAGGTGTTTTAGTTTACATGCGACAAGAGGGTCGTGGTATTGGCTTAATCAATAAAATTAGAGCTTATAATTTACAAGATCAAGGTATGGATACAGTTGAGGCTAATTTAGCATTAGGTTTTGCTGAAGATTTAAGAGATTATGGCATTGGGGCTCAAATCTTAACTGAGTTAGGTGTGACTAAAGTTAGACTGATGACAAATAATCCGCTTAAACTCTCTGGCTTATCTGGTTATGGTATTGAAATTGTTGAACGTGTTCCAATTCAACTTAACCATAACGAAAGAAATGAATTATATTTAAAGACTAAAAAAGATAAGATGGGACATATGTTAAAGTTTAAAGAATAGGTAATAATAAAGGGTTGATATTAATTTATCAAACCCTTTTTTAAAATTATAAAAACATAGTATAATTTAAGTAATTACTTAAATCGGATGAAATAAAAGCTTAACTGAGAATAGGGGATTTTGGATGAGGCAACTGATTATTTCAATCGCAATGGGATTAAAAAAGATTGCCTTATCCATAGGGAATCTTTTTAAATATGTTTTTATTGGGATTTACACAGCAATTTCTTATGTCATAAAAAAAGTAGCAATCACAGTTAGTAAATCATCCTCATTGTTATGGAGAAATATAATTGTTTATATTGTTAAGTTTTTATTGAAGATTTCTAAAGGAATATATCTTATTTTTAAAACGATTATTCTCTATTTAATTAAAGGTATAAAGACTATATCTATTTTTGTTTACAAACACTTTATTTATTACATCATTATTTTGTTTTATAAGGTTTTTAAAGGAATATATATTAGTTTTAAATACATTGCAATCTACTTTATTAAAGCAATTAAACATGTTTCAATCTTTATATATAAATATATTATTAAGTCTATTTCAGTCATTATATATCGATATATTTTAAAACCTTTATGGAGATTATTTATCCTTATCCTTTACTTTATTGTAACAGGAATTAAGTATATAGCAATTGGTTTAAAAAGTGCAACTCTTTGGAACTATCAACACATTTTATACCCAACTGGATTATTTATTAAGAAAACATATCATAGCCTTATTAGGCTATTAAAGAAAATATGTAGAGCTTTCAAATTAATTATTAAATGGTTGTGGAATAACATTATGCTAAAGACAGCTTTCATGATTAAGAAATTTTTCTTAATGATAGGAAAAGCACTTTTAAATGTAATTAAAGTTGTTTTTAAAAAAATCATTAGTTTCTTTTTATTTATTGGTCGTATCATTAAGTATTCAGCAATATTTTTCAAAGAAAAAATTATAATTCCAACACTAAGGTTTATATATAGTTATATTTTTGTTCCAATTGGAAAATTCTTTTTTTATATATACGTTAGTATTCGTTGGGTGTTTAAACAATTAGGTCGAGCAATAAGTTTAATGGGTAGCTTGATTTACCGATATATCTTGGTCTATATAGGTAGATTTATCAATTTACTAATTGATGGAACTTTTTGGTTATTTGAGAATCTAGGAAAAGTTTTTTGCGTTGTATTTAAATGGATTTGGAGTGTTTGCATTTTAAATATCTATAAGGCTTTTAGGTATTTATTTAAAACAATATGGATAATGATTAGATTCACAGGAATTCAACTTTGGAAATTATTAAAACTAATTGATAAAGGATATTACTATGTACTTTTATATCTTCTGAAAATTTTTAGATGGATCGTAGAGGTATTCATTAATTACATAATCATAACAATCTATAAATTCTTAAGATGGTTTGGATTAAGTATATATAAAATGACGATTAGGTTCTTTAAATTTATTTATCTATGTTATATTATGCTACCTAACTTTATGCATTCAGCAATTAAGTTAATAAAAATTTATTTTGTTTTAGTATTGCACTTAATCTTTATCCAGACACCTAAATTTATTTTTTATACATTACCTTTATTTTTATTTAAGAATCTTTTTAAATTGATAAAATGGATTTCCAAAGGCTTTGAGATTATTTTCAATTTTATAGTCAAATATATAAAAATAATTATCAAGTCAATTCTTAAAGTATTTGAAGTACTTTGGTTATATCTATTAGATTATCTAACTTATTATTACATTGTTTTATTATCACCAATAATCTTAATTGTTTTAGCAGTGATGTTTGTTTTTACATTAATTTATTTATTACCTATATATCTGTATATAGCTGTCAAATCTTTATTTGGAAAAAAAGTATTATCACCCAATGAAATTATTTATGTCAAAGAACCGTATGAACCCATTAAATATTTAATAAATAATATTAAAAGTTTTACCCTAACATTAAAATATAAATATGTCTTTTCAGCTAAATTTAAGAGTGCTTGGTTATTAGTTAAAATACTGACATGGCAACTAGTTTACGGTATGTTTTTATTTTTATTAACGGCAATTATTTATTTACCATTCAGTCTATTAAGCTTAGTGGTGTATAAAGATAAGCATCTTGATAATAAAATTATTTTAAAAAGTAGAGTTTCTAATGGGTTAATGATGTTAAAACCGATAAGGTTATTTAATAAAAGTTTAACATATGAAGTTTTTGGTGCATATTTAGATGAGGAAACTAAACAACTTGTTTTACCAAAAACAACTGAAACAAGTGTTTTTGTTAAAGTATTATATGATGATAAAGTTACCAAGGAAATTTCAATACAAATAAAAAGATCTGAAAAGGCAGATTACTTATATCATTTCAATGAACTTAAAAATGAAATTCTTAAGAATAAAACATATCAAGTTAAGTTACCAGTTTTAGTGAGTGATGAATTGAATGTGAAGTATGAAAATATCTGGCAAAGAGATAAGTTAAATGATAACACATTAATCGTTCGATCAGTTGTTAGAAAGACTGATATCAAACTTATTTTAGAAAATAAAGATAAGAAAGCAGTTTTTGAGCAAAATATTGAATTAAGAGGTTTAATTAACCCAACTAAAGTAAGAAGATTAAATGGAAAACCATTAATATTAAAAAATCAGGAAAAAATATACAAGTATTTACCTAAAGGGTATTGTTATAACTTTTATGATAATCCATATTTAAATCATGAAGGCAGTATAAAAATTAAAGATGATATTTCATTTATGTTACCAATTAGCATCGAAGGTATTAATGAAATTTATCACTTAAATATTAAACATAGAGCATCTAGAAAGGTTTTAAAATCTTATATCAAAGAATTAAAAACAGACTTAATTAATGATAATAAGATGGGGGTTAACTTTAAAGACATTAAAAGAGAAGATGGTTCAATAAAATCGGTACAGTGGTGTATTGATGGAAAACGTCAATATGGATTGCTAAATAAAGAAGAACTCTATCGAAAAATAAAACAAAAGAAGAAAACAATTTTAACTGCAAGTTTTGAGTTTAATGGTAAAAAAATAGATAAAAAGATAAAAATCTACAATGAAGTAGATAAAAAAACATTATATAATGAAAAATTGAATGTATTTTTGGGAAAATATTTTAATGTAGTAGATAAAGAAAACAATATTTATAAAATAAAAAACATATATCAAGTCTTAAATAGAAAATATATTAAGTTACCAACTTTTGTCATGGGTAACATCTTAGCTATCAGACTCGTAACCTTAGATAAAGAACTTAAAAACTCAGGTTTAATTCTTGATGAAAAAAGAGCATCGTTTTATTTAAAAACGATTGTTTATGAGAATATCTTTAAAAGAAGAGTAATCCATATTACCCTTTTAAATGGAAAACAATTATCAAAAGATAATGAAGAATAAGAAAAAACCTATGTAATGATGTTTTCATCACATAGGTTTTTATTTATTAATTGGATGTATAAGTTAGTGATAATTCAAGATAAGCTTTTTCAAAGATAGTCTTGATGTAATCTAATTTAACTACACCATAATTTGGTACTTCAATTTTTGAAGGTAGTAGGTCCCAAATTGGAGTTAATTCATAGCCAATCATGTTTTTATATGAATCCTCTGTAAAAGTACTTTTCCAATTATTTACATCACTATTTACTGCATTTAAGTTAATGAAATTTAAATGCTTTCCACCTATTGTACGAATATCACTAGAAAAATATGATGGAAATGGTACTGAAGATAACACTTTAGTAAGTTTAGGGTGAACAAGTTCAATTGTGTCATTCAGATAATCAGGGATTTGATAAAAGTTAGTGTTAATTAATAGTTTTTCAAAATCAGTAGCATCATCTTGTAATGATATGGATATATTATAACTTCCTCCAAAAGAAGCACCGAGTGCTACATGAGTTCCATAGGAAAGTAGGATATATTTTGCATAATGAATGTATTCAGTTTGTGGAACTTGGTCTAACATAAACAACTCATTAATAAACTCAGGGATAAGTTCAATGTTTTCTAATTGAGTGTCTAAGTTATTTACATAAATCTTATCCGTTTGAATCGTAACACCGCTATTATAGAAAAACCCGTTATCTTCCTTACCTAGTTTTTGATATAAATTGATAAGTGATAATTGATGATTCATAAAGAGTGTTTGTGTCTTATCGACAAATTTGGGTAAATTTATTTCGTTATAGAATCTATTTTGGTAATTTGCATCACTATAGCCAAAATATTCAGTTTGTTTAATTTCGTAGGATTCAATACGTTCAAAAGTTAGAGAATCTAACCAGTCTTGAGTATATATAGATTGACTGTACTGAATTGAATCTAAAGTATTAAAATTAAGATCAAAAACATTTACTGTTTTTCCTAAATAATGTGGATGCACACCAGAAATAATGATTGGTGAAGGATATTTCGTTTGATTTTGTACATTCATACCGTATACAATATTTACATTCATGATAAATATCAATAAAAATGAAATAATGATCATCGTGATTTTCTTCATTTACTTACCGCCCTTTAAGCTAATCTATCACTATTGTACAGAATAAAAATAGATATAGCAATCGAATCATTAATTGATAAAGTATATGTGTAAAAGAATTGAATTCTATGATTCATAGATTGATTTATTAGATAAACATTTATTGGTTATTTTACTAAAAACAATGTATAATAAGTTGAGTCAAACAAGGAGGCATAATCATGGCGAAAAGTAAAAAGAAGCAAGTGAAAAAAGTCGTAAAAAAATACAAAAAACTTAGTACCCCACTTAAGTTTTTAGTCATTGTATTATTACTTGCTATTGTTGGTGCTGGCGTATATTTATATGCTAACGGGTATTTAGATGAATTTCTTTATCCACCAGTTGTAGATACTGAAGACCCAGGAACAAATCCAGGTACTGATCCAGAGGAAGGATATTCAGCTAAACAAAATGCCGAAGGATATTACTATTATACTGAAGCAGGTTTTGGCACTGGTGAATATTATTATGATGCAAAAAATAAAACAGGTGATGAATTAATTATTAGTTTAAGAACCATCGTCAATACAAACTTTAATCCGATTTCATATGGTGATGCTAGATATGTTTTATCTTATAGTGATCGTATCACTAAAGATGGAGAAACATATGTATATGGCATGTATGATGGAGATAAGATTGCAACCGAATGGATTGGTTCAGGCGCAGGTGCTTGGCAAAGAGAGCACGTTTGGCCAAACTCTAAATTAGGTATTCCAAGAGTAGAAAATAGTTCTAAGAATCAGGGTTCAGATGTACATAACCTACGTGCAATCACAGGTATTAATCAAACACGTTCAAATAGATATTTTACAGCAGGCTCTGGTGCTGCTAAAACAGTTGGTTCAGAAGCATTTTATCCAGGGGATGAATTCAAAGGCGATGTTGCAAGAATTTTATTCTATATGGTTATTAAGTATGATTTCTTAACATTAACTGATGATGAATCAAAATTAATTAATGATCCAAACACAAACTATACACTTTCTGGCGCTTATAGTGGTTTATTATCATTATTAATCGAATGGCATAAAGAAGACCCGGTAGATGAATTTGAAATTCAAAGAAATGAATTCATTTATAGTGGGATTGCTTTTAACCCAAGTGGTAAGGCAATTAATCCACAAGGAAATAGAAATCCATTTATTGATAAACCAGAATTAGCACATTTAATTTTTGAAAATAAAACAATTGAAGAATTAAAAGAACCGGTTGTTGAAACGGCTTCATCAATTGATTTTATGGAATTTAAACCAGTAAGTTTTGTGATGGTTGCAGAAATTAATATTTTAAATAAAAAGAGTTATGCATTGTTTGCATAACTCTTATTTTTATAATGTCATAAAGATTGGGATAATCATTGGTTTTCTTAAAGTGATATCATAGATTTTTTGACTTAACATATCAATAATACTTTGTTTAAGATTTAATTCATTATAACTCTTCTTAGGTAATTCTGATTGAACTAATTTCTTCACATCGTTACTTAAACTTTGAGTTAATTCTTCGTTACCTTTCATGTAGATAAAGCCACGAGAGATAACCGTTGGATCAGTGACTAATTGTTTTTTATTTGAGTCAATTGTCAACACAATTGAGAATAAACCTTCTTCAGAAAGGATTTTTCTTTCGCGTAAGATAGAGTTACCAATATTACCAATACCTGTACCGTCAATATAAACATCACCTGCTTGAACTCTACCAGCATGACGTAATGTATCTTTTGTAATAGCTGCAACATCACCATTGTCCATGATTAAAACATTTTCTGGTTTCACACCGCAATCAACTGCTAATTGTTTATGATGTTTTAACATTCTATGTTCACCATGCATTGGAATAAAGAATTTAGGTTTTACTAAAGTTAACATTAATTTTAAGTCGGGTTGTGAACCGTGTCCTGATGTATGTGTATCAGCGATTGGTCCGTGCGTAATAACATTAACATCATTTCTAAATAAAAGGTTAATAGTTTTATTAATTGGGTCTTGGTTACCAGGAATTGGAGAAGAAGAGAAGATAACAGTATCACCTTTCACTGTTTTAATTTGACGGTGAGAACCATTAGCGATTCTTGATAATGCTGCAAGTGGTTCACCTTGAGAACCAGTTACAAGAATACAAGTTTCTTCTAATCTAAATTTATTTAATTCTTCAGGATCAACAAGTGTTCCTTTTTTAGGTTTGATGTAACCTGATTGGATACCAGCTTCAATTGCACGTTCCATAGAACGACCAAAGACTGCAACTTTTCTACCAGTTAATTCACTTGCAGCAATAATTTGTTGAATACGGTAAAGGTTTGATGCGAAAGTCGCAATAATAATTCTTCCAGGAATTCTAGTGAATAATTCATTAATAGATTTACCAACTTTTGATTCTGATTGAATTAAACCTTCTTGTTCAGCATTGGTTGAGTCAGATAACATAAGAAGTGTTCCTTCTTTACCAAGTTGAGCTAACTTATCGTATTCCGCATGAGGGCCTACTGGTGTATAGTCAATCTTAAAGTCCCCAGTATGGAAGAGATTTCCATGTTCTGTTTTAAAGACAAAACCAAACATATCTGGAATTGAGTGATTTAATCTAATGAATGATAACTCAACGCCTTTAAAGTTGTAAGTATAATATGATTTATATTCTTCAATTTTAGGCATTTGAATATCTCTATGTTCACCTAATTTATATTCGATTAAATCAACAGCAATACCAGATGCATAAATTTTAGGAATTTTAACTTGTTTTAGTAAATAAGGGATACCACCAATATGGTCTTCGTGACCATGCGTGATAAAAAGACCGACGATTCGCTCTTCGTTTTCTTTTAAATAAGTATAATCAGGAATGACATAATCAATTCCTAGTAAATCATCGTCTGGAAATAAAATTCCTGCATCGACAATGAAAATTTGATCTTTAATTTCGTAAACATAGGTATTTTTACCTACTTCGCCTAGTCCACCTAAGGCAAAAACCCCGATTTCATCGGTATTAAGCAGCGTGTTTCTTTGCATGTGATAAACCTCGTATCGCTAAAACTTTCTTTTATTATACTATAAAAAAATTAAAAATATGAATAATTTGTTTCATGATAAAATAAATTAGGAAGAGGTAGCATATGAAAAGACTATATATTTTTGACATTGATAATACTTTAAGAAGTTCTAAACAACAAAAAGTGTTAAGCCAAACAATTAAATTAATTAAAGAAATTGCAAGTAACCCTGATTATGTCTTAGGTTTAGCAACTGGACGTGGACCGGCAAAGATTAATGTATTAAATGATTTATTACCATATTTTAAATATAAAGTTTTAGTTAATGGTGGTGTTATTTTAGAAAATAACAAAATCATTTTTGATGATCCAATCGATAAAAGAGATATTGACAAAGTTGCACAAGATACAATGAATCGAGGGTTCTCTATGGGAATGGTCGGATATGATGAAGAAGCCATTACCTTTGTTGATGAACATGTAAGTTACGCATTTAAAGGATATGATACGAATAAACCAAAAGTAGATGCGGACTTTTACCTAAATCACAAGGTATATCAATTATGGGTATTTAATAAAGACCAACAAGTCTTACTAGATTTAGCAAAAAGTTATACTAATTTCAAACCATACTTATGGCATTATGGTGGAATTGATTTAGTTTATCCAAGGGTTTCAAAAGAACATGCGGTTTCAATTATCAAACAAAAATATCCAGAGCATGAACTTATTTGTGTCGGGGATGGACATAATGACTTTGGCATGATTAGATTAGCTGATAAGGGCGTTATTATGGGAAATTCTCGTTGGTTAGATGAAATCAAAGAGGAAGCAACTTTCATTGCCCCACACATTGAAGATGATAAGTTATACGATTTTTTTAAAGAAAATAACTTGATCTAAAGCTCACTCCATGATTCATAGAGTGACTTCTTTTTTGCATGGGTGGTTTTTTTAAGTGTTAAAGGGATAATAAAATTGAGGTGATAAGTATGAATCCAAAATTAATTGGAGAGTTTATACAAAAAAGAAGAAAAGAAAAAGGTTTAACGCAATCGGATCTTGCAAACTTATTAGGTGTAACCGATAAAGCAATTTCTCGTTGGGAAACTGGAGAGGGATTTCCTGAAATTACCATGTTACCTAAATTAGCCATTATATTTGGTGTAACTGTAGATGATATTTTAAATGGTGAAATCAAGGAAAAAGAAACACTTGAAGTGAAAAAAGATGTTAAACAGGAAAAATCACTGTTTAATATGTTAAGTATGTTTGCGTATTTAATTACTGTTTTAGGGGGATTTATTAGTGTAATTGTTGCCTATGCAAAAACCCAATCCTTATGGCCGTTTTTTATTAACCTAGGTACGATTCTTGTAGGTATCGTATTATATACTGTATCAAGATTCATCTACCTATCGAATGTAACACACGATGAAGAAGCCAAAAAAACAGTATTTAAGAATACTGAATTAACGGTTGGGTTAAATTTATGTAACTTAGTTTTATATGCGCCAATCTTAATTGGATATGCAAAAATTACGACTGAACAAATATTTATTCAGGATTCAATAATTAATGGAAAGTATTATTTTATATTATTAATGTTTACGACATTAGCGGGATTACTGATTTGGTTTATTACTTATTTAGTACACTATGAAATTATTTTTAAGAAACCAAAATTTAAGATCAATCAAGATATTTATCGATTTTTCGAAAATAAATTGACGCTTCTAATCGTATCACTTGCGATGTTTTCACTCTATATATTAGATTTTCATTCAGTGATTACGGTTGCAACGTTTATGTTTGTTATTCCACTTATTTTATTTTTCTATAAAAAAGTTACAATTTATGAATTAATTACTTTTATATATAATGCTTTATTTTTAGCAGTTCATATACATGATGATATTGGGCCTTTTTTATTCATTATCTTCATCATTAATGGTGGTATATGTTTATTCTTAATGTTTTTTAAAAAAGCATATTTCCCAAGGGTTCTGATGGTTATTTCATTAAACAGTGCATATTTTAGATATTTATACATGTATAAGCATAAGTACCATTTAGAAAACTATTCCCTTTATTATGGAATTGCGTTTTTAATTCAAGCAGTGATTCTTATTCTTGTTCCTGTATTACAACGAAAAATTATAAAGAAAAAGACTGAACATATTCAAGAAATAGAAAATTAAGCAAAGAAAAAGCCTTCGATTGAAGGCTTTTTGTTATTTTCTAGGTAATCCATCAATCACATCATCAACAATTTCTTCTGGAATATATAAAGAAATATCTGCACCATGATAGACTAATTCTTTAATTGAAGAACTTGAAACGAAGTGGTTTCTACTTGATGGGAATAAGACAACTGTTTCCACATCAGGATTTAAATTTCTATTAAATTGATATAACTGATATTCATATTCGTAATCAGCAATGTTGCGTAATCCACGGAAAAGTAACTTAATGTTTTCTTTTGCTGCAAATCTAACAACTAAATCATCAGTTGCAGTAACTTTAACATTAGGTAAATGTTTGATTACTTTATTAATCATTTCAAGTCGTTTCTCTAATGAAAACGAAAACTTCTTTTTTGGATTATCGGCAACGATAACATAGAGTTCGTCTACTAATTCAGATGCACGTGTAATCACGTCTAAATGACCTAAAGTTAGTGGATCGAATGAACCCGGATAAACACCTTTTTTCATAATAAACCTCACTTTATTCACATATATTTTAGCATAGAAGTTTTTATTTCTTGTCATTTATTCTTATAAATGGTATAATTTTTTTGAAGATGTAAGTGGGGCCCTGGTGTTCTCACTTATTTTTGTGAAGGAGGGTGCAATGAACCTAAATTTAATTAAAGAGAAGGTACTAGCAATCTTTTCAAAGCATGATTTAGTATTATACGATATCTTTGAAGAACGCATGGGAAAAGAAAAAATCCTTACCATTCTCATTGATAACGAAATTGATCACACATCTTTAGAGGCTATTCATATGGAAGTTTTAGATGAAATCAATGACGATATTCCTGACAACTATTATCTACAATTATCTACAGTTGGTATTGAAAAAGAACTGAGAAATATAGATGAAGTTACAAAAAATGTTGGTGGATATGTATACATTGAATCACAAAACTTTACAGGAGATGCAACATTAGATAGTGTTGAAGAAGGAATCTTAAAAATAAGTTTCTTCTTAAAGGGAAGACCTAAAAAACTAGCAATTCCATACGAACAAATTAAATTTATAAGACTAGCTGTCAAATTTTAGAGGTGAAATAAATGATTAGTAAAGCGTTCTACGCAAATATTGAAGAAGTAGCTCTTGATAATGATTTAACAAGAGAACAAGTCTTCTATGCTTTCGAGCAAGGATTAATTGCTGCATGTAAGAAACAATTAGGCGTTCAAACTTGCCGCGTTGATTTTAGAGAAGAAAAAAATGAGATTTTAATTTATGGTCAATACTATGTGTTACCAGAAGGTGAAATCAGCTTAGATTTAGATAAAAAATATACATTCATCACATTAGCAGATGCAAAAGAAATCAATGCACGTGCTAAAGCAGGCGAAGTATTAGAAGTTAAGATTGAACCATCAGAATTCAATCATAATGCATCACGTGATTTAAAGAATCGTTATAATGAAGTTTTAAATTCAATTAAAAAAGAAACACAATATCAAGCACTAAAGAAATTACAAAATGAAATGGTTAATGCTAGAGTGTTAGATGTTGAACAAGACTTCTACCGTATTGAAATTGCTAAAGATGTAGTGGTGATGTTACCTAAGAAAGAAACTTTACCACAAGATAACTTCCACATAGGTGATAGAGTTAAAGTTTTAATCACAGATGTTGAAATGAAAACTAAGGGTCCAAAAATCTATGTTTCTAGAACAAATACTGCTTTAGTAACAAGATTATTAGAAGATTTAGTTCCAGAAATTAAAGATGGAACAATTGAAGTTGTTGGTATCGCTCGTGATGCTGGTGACAGATCAAAAGTAGGTTTACGTTCTAATAATCCAAATGTTGATGTGATTGGTGCAACAGTTGGTGAAGGCGGATTACGTATTAAAGAAATTTCTAAATTCCTAGGCGGAGAAAAAATTGATTTATTTAGATGGTCAGATAATGAAAAAGATTTAATTGCAAATTCATTACAACCAGCGCCAGTAGTTGCAGTTACTAAGATTAATCCAAAAGAAAAGACTGCATTAGCAATCGTTCCAGATGCTCAATTATCACTTGCAATCGGTAAGTTAGGACAAAACGTTAAGTTAGCAGTTCAAGCTTCAGGTTGGAGTATTGATATTAAATCTGAAACAGTTGCACATCAAGAAGGAATTATTTATTAAACAATAGTTTAAGGAGTGTTCACACACATGATCAAAAAAGTGCCAATGCGTACTTGTGTTGTAACTAAAGAGGTGCGCCCTAAAAAAGATTTAATTCGTGTTGTTGCCACTAAAGAAGGCGTTGTTTCAGTCGATGCCAAAGGCAAAGCAAACGGACGCGGTGCGTACTTAATCTTAAGTAAAGAAGTTATTGAACTTGCTAAAAAAAGCAAGGCATTAGATAAAAAATTAGAAGTTAATGTTCCTGATAGTATCTATGAGGAACTCCTAGCACTCTTATGAATAAGGGCGCTTTAGGCCTAGCATATAGAGCGAAAAAGATTATTTTAGGAACTGACTATGTCGTAGAAGCCATGCGACATGGTGAACTATCATTAATCCTTTTAGCTTCTGATGCAGGTGAAAATACAAAAAAGAAAATCAGTGATAAAGCTAAAACTTACCAAGTCGAAGTCAATGATAGGCATTCAACAGAAGAACTATCAAGTGCTATTGGTAAACAAAATGTAAAAGTAGTAGGCATAAAAGATAAGGGGTTTGGCGAATTACTGAAGTAGAAAGGGTTGTGATTTTATATGGCTAAAAAACCAGTAAAAAAAGATTTTCGTAAATCAAATATCCCAGTAAAAACTAAGGAAGTGTCAAACACTAAAAAAGTTTTAACTTATAAACCAGAGATGACGGTTTCGGATGTTGCGGAAGGACTAGGACTTGCAAATGCAGTCTTAATCAAAAAATTGATGTCATTAGGTATGATGGCTTCAGTAAACCAAGTACTAGACAGAGAAACTGTTGAATTAATTGCGATGGATTTAGGAGTAGAACTTCAAGATGAAGTAATTACAGACTTAACTCGTTATGATGAAATTGAGATTGTTGATGATCCAAAAGATTTAGTAAAAAGAAGCCCAATTATTACTATTATGGGACACGTTGACCACGGTAAAACAACTTTATTAGATGCTATTAGAAAATCTAGAGTTGTAGCTGGCGAAGCGGGTGGGATTACGCAACATATTGGTGCGTACCAAGTAGATTGGAATGGAGATAAAATTACATTTATTGATACTCCAGGGCATGCTGCCTTCACAGAAATGCGTATCCGTGGTGCTAAAGTAACAGATATTGTTATTTTAGTTGTTGCAGCAGACGATGGTGTGAAACCTCAAACAATTGAAGCTTTACAACATGCGCAAGCTGCTAAAGTTCCTATTATTGTTGCAGTAAATAAAATTGATAAACCAAATGCAAATCCAGATTTAGTTATGAGTGAATTATCAAACCATGGATTAACTCCAGAATCATGGGGTGGGACAACACCTTATGTTATGATTTCTGGTTTAAAACGCACAGGTATTGATGAATTATTAGATGTTATTTTATTAGTTGCTGAAATTGAAGATTTAAAAGCTAATCCAAAACGTTTAGCAAAAGGTACAGTCATTGAAGCATCACTTGATAAAGGTCGTGGACCAGTTGCAACATTAATTGTTGAAAACGGTACATTACGTGTTGGTGATATTTTAGTCATTGGTAATACATTCGGTAGAGTAAGAACAATGAATGATGATTTAAAACGTCGTTTCACTGAAGCAGGTCCTGCAACTCCAATCGAAATTACAGGTTTAGACCAAGTGCCTCAAGCAGGGGACATCTTCATGGTATTTGAAGATGAACGTATGGCTAGACAAATTGCTGAACAAAGAGCTGCAAAAGAAAGAGAAACAATCGCTAAACAACAAAAAGCAACTTCTCTAGAAACAATGTTTGGTGCTCAAGACGATGGTCAAAAAGTATTAAACTTAGTTTTAAAAGGTGACGTTCAAGGTTCTATTGAAGCATTAAAAGGTATGTTAGAAAAAATCAATGTTGAAGGATTCCACGCAAATATCGTTCGTAGCGGTGTTGGTGCAATCAGTGAAACTGATATTTCACTAGCAGCAGCTTCAAATGCGATTGTTATCGGATTTAACGTTCGTCCAACAGCAGCTGTTAAATCATTTGCTGAACAACAAGGTGTTGAAATTCGTTTATATAATATTGTTTATCGTATTACTGAAGATATTGAAAAAGCACTTAAAGGTATGCTTGCACCAACTTTCGAAGAAGTTGTTACAGGTCAAGCTGAAGTACGTCAATTATTCAAGATTTCTAAAGTCGGTACAATTGCAGGATGTATGGTTACAGACGGAGTCATTAAACGTGAATCTAAAGTATCAGTCATCCGTGATGGTATTGTAATTTACAAGGGTGACTTAGCAACTTTACGTCGTGTTAAAGATGATGTGAAAGAAGTTAGACAAGGTTTCGAATGTGGTATGTCTATTGTAAACTTCAATGATTTAAAAGAAGGTGATATAATAGAAGCATCAATCGAAAGGGAAGTTGAGGTAGTCTAACAATGAGTATTACAACTGAGCGCCTAGGTTCTCTAATCTTAAGAGAATTAGTTTACATCATTAATGATGTTGTAAAAAATAGTCAAATTGGTTATATTACATTAACTGAAACAAAAGTAACAAAAGACTTAAGTTTCTGTACAGTATATTACACAATTTTAAGAGATGAAAAAGAAATCATCGCAAAAGCACAACAAGTTCTTGATGAAAATAAAAAAGTAATTAGAATGCGTTTAGCTGAAAAAATTAGAAATATGAGAAAGATTCCTGATCTAATCTTCAAATATGATGAAGCATTAGCTTATGGAAATCATATTAATAAACTATTAAATGAAATCAAATAATTAACATCCCTTCACTGGGATGTTTTTTTATGTTTTTTAGATATATCATAAATGATATAATAAAGTCAGGTGATAAAGTTGATAGCAAAAGTTATCGTTGATATGAAGCATAAAAATATTAATCAAACTTTCGATTATTTTGTGAAACCAGAAGATGAAGAAGTTATTAAAAAAGGGATGAGAGTTATTGTCCCTTTTACTGATCATGATTTAAAGCGACAAGGTTTAGTTTATGATTTATGTGAAGAAAGTGATGTTGCAACTAAATATATCGATGAGATTATTGACTTAGAACCAGTTGTGGATGAAGAAATATTTACATACATTAAGTATTTAACCTTGAATCCAACTGCATTACTTGCGAAGGCTGTAGAAACAGTCATCCCATTAGATTTAGTCCTAAGTTATCAAAAGAAGGTTACATTACTTGACCAAGATATCAAAGATGATTTAAAGTCTAAATTTAATCGTAAGAATGAATGGATTCTAAAATCATCTGATAAAAAATATTATCAAAGATTACTGACATTAAAAGAAAAAAATAAAGTAAAAATTGAAACTATTTTAAAACAAAAAGTTGCTAAAAAATATGATGAGTATATCGAACTTTTAGATTATCGTTATCAAGGGACAGAACTTCATCAAAAAGTAATATCAATTGTTAAAAGTTATGAATCTATTTCAAGGAGATATTTAAACCTATTAACAAGTAGTGGTGTTGTTAATACATTAATTAAAAAGAAAGTCTTAGGTATTGTAGAAAAAGAACAACGTTTAACCAATTACGAAGAGTTAATTGAACAAAAACCAATTGATTTACTAAAAGAAAATCAAACACATTATGAGAAGATACAAAAAAGTAAGCTAAAAGAATTTGTGTTTGAAGGTAGTAATTTATATAGTACTAATCTTATATATAAGTTAGTAGAAGAAACTATTTATAAACAAAAGCAGGTATTAATTTTAGTACCGGAAAGATTCTTGGTGAATAAGTATGTTGATATTTATCAAAAATTGTTTCCGAATGAATTAATTACAATTTTAGATTCAAATCATACTGTCAAACAAACTTATTTTTATAAAAAAGCAATCCTAGAAAAAGAGTCATTAATTACCGTTGGGACACGTAGCTCTGTCTTTGATAAGTTTAATGATTTAGGGCTTGTTATTGCTTTACAAAGCCATGATAGTGCATATGTTCAAACAGATGGTATATATTATGATGCTAGAGACGTGGCAAGATTAAAAGCAAAGTTTTATGGTGCAACATTAATATATGAAACACATACAAGAACACTAAAACAAGCAAAAGAAATATTAGATAAAAAGTTAGTTTTAATTGAATTTGAAAAAGCAAAAGAAGCATTTGTGGATATTGTTGATATGAAGGATGAACTATTACGTGGAAATACGAAGATGTTAAGTCACTCATTAAAAACTTATATTGATAGTGCAATTAAAAATGATCAAAAGACTTTGCTTATCATGAATCAAAAGGGATATGCCCCATTTGTGATGTGTAGGAGTTGTGGATATGTTCCAAAAGACAAAGAAACAGATATTCCACTTAACTATAGTGAAAAAGAAAATATCTTACGTTCTAATCTCACAAAATATCAAGAACCATTTTCTAAGACTTGTCCAGTTTGTCATAAAGAGACCATGAAACCCGTAGGTAGTGGTATTGAACAACTAGAAGTATTCTTAGAAAAGATTTATGATCGAAAAACACTTTTAAGAATTGATGGAGATACTTTATCAAATAAAGAAGTTTATGAAATTGCTGAAACATTAGAAACAAATAAAGATATCAAAATTATCATTGGAACACAAATGGCATTAAAAGATATTTTTGCTAAGAAAGTTTCATTGGTTGGGATATTAATGGCTGACCAATTCTTAAAAGTACCAAGATATGATGCATCAGAAAATGCTTATATCTTATTTAAGAATGCACACCATATTGCAAGTCATCGATTGGTTATTCAAAGTTACCAAACTGACCATGTGGTTATTGAGTCATTAAAGCATAATTTAAATTTCTATGATGTTGAATTACAAAATAGAAAACTAACATCGATGCCTCCTTATTTCAATTTGTTACAAATAAGAGTAGAATATGAGAGCTACTTAAAGGCTTATCAGTATGCATTTATGTTAAAAAATGAGATTTTATCAAGAAATTACAAAGTTATTGGCCCAAGTCCATCGTTAGTTTTAAAAAACGATAGGGCTTACCGATTCTTATTGCTTGTGAAGTATCAAACACTAGATCAAGCTTTAGTAGAGATGCTAAGAAATGAACGTTCATACAATTTAGAAACAAGTTTTGAATTGATATGGAATTAAGGAGAAATAAAATGATCGTATTTATGGGAACACCAGAATTTTCAGTTCCAATTTTGGAAATGTTAATTGAAAATGGGTATCCAGTTGGGTTAGTTGTTACTCAACCTGATAAACCAGTAGGAAGAAAAAAGATTTTAACACCTTCACCAGTTAAAAAAGTTGCGTTAAAACACGGAATTGAAGTTTTTCAACCAGTTAAATTAAAAGAAGAATATCAAAAAATACTAGATTTAAAACCGAAATTAATTATTACAGCCGCTTTTGGACAAATCCTGCCAAAGGCCTTACTAAACGAAATTAAGGCAATTAATGTCCATGGTTCACTACTACCTAAATACCGTGGTGGCGCACCAATTCAGTATTCTATTTTCAATGGTGAAAAAGAAACTGGTATTACCTTAATGGAAATGGTTTATAAGATGGATGCTGGAGATATGATTGATAAAGCAGTTGTTAAGATTGAAGATGAAGATGACTATGGAACATTAACAAAGAAACTATCAATCGCTGGGCGTGATTTATTAGAAAAGAATTTAGATGATGTTTTAAGAGGTACTTACGGTAAACAAAAACAAATGGATGAAGAAGTTACATTTGCTTACACCATTAAGTATGAAGATGAAGCATTGAACTTTAATGAATCTCTTTTATGGAATCATAACCGTGTAAGAGGCTTAAGTCCGCTACCAGGAGCACACTTTGAAATCGGTGGCACAACAGTAAAAGTGTTTAAAACACGCATAAGTGATATAATAAATATTGAACCTAATGAAATTAGAATCGTTAATAAAAGGTTAATCATTGGCTGTAAGGATGGTGGATTAGAATTAGTTGAAATCCAACAATCTGGAAAAAATAAGCTAATGGTTAAAGACTTTTTAAATGGTCAAAACTTATTTAAAGATGGAGGGTTCATAAATGGATAAATCTAAATTACTTTATAATCGTGAAGAAATGCTAAGATTAAATATCGAAGCACTTCAACGTCGTGGTGGTGTAACTGTACATGATATTGCCACAATTGCCCATGCACAACAATCAAAATATTACCCCGATATCGATTTACAACTATGCATCGAATCAGTTGAAAAAATCTTAACATTTAGAGATGTTTTCCACCATATTCAATTTGCTGCTGAAGTTGATAGATTAGCTGAAGAAAAAATGTTTAAAGGTCCAATTCAAGACATTCTATATTATGACTTAGGGTTATTTGGATTGGATGAAACTT
The DNA here is from genome assembly GCF_900660755.1 of Acholeplasma hippikon. Lineage (NCBI taxonomy): Bacteria > Bacillati > Mycoplasmatota > Mollicutes > Acholeplasmatales > Acholeplasmataceae > Acholeplasma > Acholeplasma hippikon. The sequence continues at coordinate 702,474 of NZ_LR215050.1, read as the reverse complement.
TAGGATTAGATGTTGCTCGTTTATATGGTGCAATTGGCCAAACAAACTTTGGTGATATTGACGTCAATAAGCGTGGAGTCGTAGCGAAGTTAAATGAAGACGGAAAGAAAGACGGAATCGTTCATACATTAATGGATGATATTGTTGGAGCAATTGCTGCGGCTGCTTCAACTCGTGTTGCTCAAGTGATGAATGAAAACTTAGCATTAGAAAATCCTGATTATCATAAATTAAGTTTATTTGAATTAATGCAAAAAAAATCAAAAGGTAAATAAAAGTGGACTTAAAAAAACCAAAAAATAAATTAAAAGGGTTTGGGAAACGAGTATTTTCAAAGTTTTTTGGTTTCGAAACAGGGATCGATGTAACCAATGATGTTGCCGTTTTATATCGTAGAAACGTTGTCATTAAAAATATCGTTTTTATATCAAACATCCTATATTCGTTAGTATTCTTTATTCTCGGATTTTCAGTAGCCAATCCAACAACAGATTGGCTTTTTGCCGTTGCATCACTTCCGATTACTTATTCTGTAGGAAAATTACAAAATAGATTAATTAACTTAGACAAAAACGATTTAACAAAGCAACAGATTGCAATGTATGTTTCTAGTTTCTGGATTTTTATATCGGCAGTCTTGGTCTATGTAAGAATTTATGCGGTCGGACGAAATGAATTGTTTGAGACTGCGGCATATGTCTTAATTTATTATTCTTTAGTTCAAATTTCTTTATATCAAGATAAAAGATTACTTGCCAATTCATTTGTAAGTTTATTAGGATTTGTCACTTTAATTCATATAGCAGTCACTTATGATTTTTTCCATATGGAATTAACTTGGCAAGAGTTTTCTTACCAATTATTAAATGATCCTTCTATGAGCCGTCAATTCGGTGCCCTCATTTTAAGAACGGTTATTTTCTCATTATTTTATTTAGTTAACTATATTATCGTTTCTATAGGACAAACCATTCAAGAAGAGCGTAAAAAAGAATTAACAAAACGTCGTCAAGTTCAAGATGACTTCACGCATATTGTTAAAAACTTCTTTAATATTGTTTTCCAATCAGTTTCAAGCTTGCTAGATGAAACGCATGCATATAGAGTTTCACGTGTGAGTGTGAAATTAGCAGATTACTATAATTTAGATAAAGAAGCAATTGAACGTATTGAAAATTATAGTTTATTACATTTAGAATTTGATGAGATTAAAGACTTAATGATAGAGTCAGAAAATCAAACTGAGCAATCTTATGATGTGTTAAGAACAAAAACAGAATTAGGCGCAAGAATTGCAAAAAGAATTCAATTGGCTAAAAAAACAATTGATATTATTCGTACGCACCATGAAGATATGCCGTCAGAAAGTTTCATTAATGAAATGCGTAAGATTCAACCTGATATTGAATCTCAAATCATTTTAATTTCTGATTTCTATGTAACCTTAAGAAGTGTTTCAAGTTACTATAGACCTTATAATCATCAGACAGCAATGCAGTTCATTTTAAAAGAATTATCACCTTATATCGATGGAAATTTAAAGGATACATTCTATAAGTATAACGAAGAATTAAATCAATTATACCAAAATCTATAATTGTGCTTTACAAAGATTTACATTCGTAGTATGATAAATAAGCAAACTAAATCGCAACTTATTAAGAGCAGGCGAGGTCAACGGTCCATAGACCCTGCAGCAACCTATTAAATTAGGTGCTAAGACGTGAGGGGGAAACCCAGCAATAAGGATTTGTTCAAAGACGCTTCCTTGTTGGAGGCGATTTTTTTTGACAAAATATATAAAGAGGTAAAAACCATGAGTTTCGTATTTTCAAGTGAGAGTGTGACAAAAGGTCACCCAGATAAAGTAGCTGATTTTATTTCAGATTCATTAGTTGATTTCTGTTTATCAGCAGATCCAAATTCAAGATGTGCTATTGAAACATCAGTAGCAAACAAGAGTGTTTTCATTTATGGTGAAGTCACAACAAAAGCTGACCTTACTAAAGAAAACATAATGAAAGTTGCTAAAGAAGCAATCGCTTCAATTGGTTATACACAAAAAAGATTCATCTTTAATGTAGATGATTTAGAATTTCATATTCAATTAAATAAACAATCTGCAGATATTGCACTAGGCGTTGATGAAAATGAAAACAAAGAACAAGGTGCTGGTGACCAAGGTATTATGTTTGGGTTTGCTAAAGATGATACTCCAAATTTATTACCATTACCAATTTTCTTAGCACACGAATTAACTAAGAAATTACAAGAAGTTAGAGAAAATAGAACGGTGTTCGGTTTAGGACCTGATGGTAAGAGCCAAGTCTCTGTTTTATATGATGATAATAATCAACCTGTTGAAGTTACAGCAGTTGTTATCTCAACGCAACATTATGAAGAAAAGACTTTAGAAGAAGTTAAAAAAGATATTTTAGAACATGTTATTAAGCCTGTAATTCCAGAAAACTTATTAACTCCTAATACAAAGTATTACATTAACCCAACGGGAAGATTTGTTATTGGTGGTCCAGTAGGAGACTCAGGATTAACAGGTCGTAAGATTATTGTTGATACATACGGTGGATTTGCACGTCATGGAGGCGGAGCATTCTCAGGTAAAGATGCTTCTAAAGTGGATAGATCAGCTGCATACATGGCACGTTACATTGCTAAACAAGTTGTTGCAAGTAAGGTTGCTAAAACTTGTGAAATTCAATTAGCTTATGCAATCGGTGTTGCTGAGCCAGTTTCAATTTATGTAAACACATTTGGAACAGGTGTTGTAAGCGATGCGAAGATTCAAGAAGTCTTAGAACGTAACTTCAAACTTACCCCTAAAGGTATTATCGAAAAACTCCAATTAAAACGTCCAATCTTTAAACAAACAGTGAATAATGGTCACTTTGGTAAGACTGGGGATGCATTTACTTGGGAAAAAACTGATTCCATTGATATTTTCAAACATTTATTATAAAATAATAACTGCAGTAAAAAAGCATAAAGGAGGAAATACACATGGATTTAACAGTATTATGGATTATTTTAGGGGTTATTGCTTTCTTTGCAATTATCTTTATCGCTTGGTATATTTCAACAGTAAACTCATTTAGAACAATGATTGTTAAAATTGATGAATCAGAATCATCTATCGATATCGCATTAACTAAACGCTATGATTTATTAACAAAAATGGTTTCAGCTACTAAAGGTTATATGAAACATGAATCTGAAACATTAGCTAAGGTTATCGAAATGAGACAACCTGCAAGAAATGCATCTATTTCAGAAAAACAAGATTTCGCTAATCAATTATCTCAAGGTTTATCACAATTAAATGTTGTGGTTGAACAATACCCTGATTTAAAAGCTTCAGCAAACTTTGCTAAGTTACAAAGTGCAACTGTAGAAGTTGAAGAAAATCTTCAAGCAGCGCGTCGTGTTTATAACTCAAACGTTTCAATTTACAATCAAAAATTAGTTGTGTTCCCATCTAGCTTAGTTGCTGGTTGGAAGAACTTCACAAAACGTGATTTCTTTGAAGCAGAAGCAGTTAAACGTCAAGACGTAGATTTCAATTTTTGATTCAGTTGAATCATTAAATAGCAGAAACGGCTTAAAATAGTTTCTGCTTTTTTGCTAAAAAGAGGTAGGGTATATGGAAGAAAAGTTAAGAGAATTAGAAGCACAAAGATTAGTCATTTTAGCAGAACAAAAAAAATATAATAAACGAGCAATACCTTTCTTTGTGATTGGTGCAATTGGCTTTTTACTAGGAATTGCTTTTCCAGATACTGGAGCGCTCTTTATGGTCATTGGCTTTGTCTTAATTATCATCGGAGCAATTGTTGCCTCTATTGGATATAAGCATATTGCACAATTCAATCAAATGTTTAAGAGTAATTTAATTACATCATTATTGAAGGCTAACTATGATAACGTAACATATGAGCCAAAAGGCCATATTCCTTTAGATGTTTTCTTGAAAACGGGTTTAACAAGAAAACCTGATCGCTGGAGAGGAGAAGATTTTATCTCTGGTGAAAAAAATGGTGTTAAATTCCAGGTTTCAGAGTTCCATTTAGAAGACCGCCATGTTAGGCGTGACAGCAAGGGAAATACTTATGTAACTTATGAAACTTTCTTTAAAGGAAGATTCTTTATGTTTGAATTTAAACGTATCTTTAAACATGATTTAAGAATTTCAGAAAAAGGTTTATTAAACATAAGTTTTAATAATTTTGGTTTAAAAAAGATTGAGACAGAAAGTATCGCATTTAATAAAAAGTTCAGTGTTTTAACAGGTGATGATCAACATGCATTTTATATCATTACACCTGTAATGTTAGAAGAAATTCAACGTATTGAAAGATTATTTAAAGGAACAATTGCATTATTATTCCAAGGAAATAGACTATATGTTGCAATCAATGATAACAAAAATACACTTGAACCAAATATTAAAGTTCCTTTAACAGGACAATCACTGGATTATTATTTAGTGGATATTTTAATTATGCAAGAAATGATTCATGCATTTGACCTTGATGGTTCTAAATTTATGGAGATTCATGAATGAGTTATATCAGTGATATAAGAAAATTCGTAAATCATGCACCCATATTTATGCCAGCAAGTGCTGCAATTATCGTAAAATACGATAAAATATTATTACAGCAGCGAAGTGATAACTTAAAATGGGGTCTTCATGGAGGTTCAATGGAACTTGGTGAAACTTTAGAGGAGACCTTAATAAGAGAAGTGAAAGAAGAAACGAATTTAGATATTTTATCATATTGTTTTTTCAAAAATTATAGTGGTAAAGATTTCAAAATAACTTATCCGAACGGAGATGTTTGTTATGTTATCGATCATATTTATGTTGTAGACCAATATAAAGGTGATTTGAAACCACAAAAAAATGAGGTAAAAACATTACAATGGTTTTCATTTGATGAAATCCCTTGGGATGATTTAATGCACCATAATAAAATCATATTGAAAGATTTTATGAAGAGCCTAGGCAAATAGATTATAGATAAGAGGATGTGAAGTTATGTTTGGAATGTTTGATTCCACAAAAAAGGCTTTAAAACGTTACAAAAAAGTAGCTGATAAAGTAATGGCATTAGAAGATGTCTACAAAAAAATGACTGAGGAAGAATTAATAAATCAGACAGTTATTTTAAAAGAAAGATTAAAAAATGGTGAAACGATAGATCAAATTTTACCAGAAGCATTCGCTACTGTTAGAGAAGCATCTACTCGTATAACTGGTATGACTCCATACTATGTGCAAGTTATTGGTGGGATTGCTATCCATGAGGGTAATATTGCAGAGATGCGTACAGGGGAAGGTAAAACTTTAACATCTGTTATGCCTGCTTATTTAAACGCGCTTAATGGAGAAGGCGTTCATATTGTTACAGTAAATGAATATTTAGCAAAACGTGAAGCTGAAGGTGAAATTGGTAATTTATTTAGATATCTTGGCCTAACTGTTGGTTTAAACTTAAGAGACTACGATAGACCACAGAAAAAAGAAGCTTATGCTTGCGACGTTATGTATTCAACAAATGCGGAATTAGGTTTTGACTACCTAAGAGACCACATGGTTTTATACCATCAAGATATGGTTGCACAACGTGGCTATCCATACGCAATTATCGATGAAGTCGACTCAATTTTAATTGATGAAGCAAGAACGCCATTAATTATTTCTGGTCCTGCAAAAGCAACTCAAAATCTATATCAACAAGCAGATAGATTTGTTAAATCTTTAGCAGATGAAGATTATGAATTAGATGTTGAAGCAAACACAGTAGAATTGTCTCCATCAGGTATTACAAAAGCTGAAACAATGTTCTCAATCGATAACTTATACGATCTAAAACACGTTTCTTTATTACACCACATTAACAATGCATTAAAAGCAAACTTTACAATGTTTAAAGATAAAGAGTACATGGTTCAAGACGGAGAAGTATTAATTATTGACCAATTTACAGGACGTATTTTAAAGGGTCGTCAATTCTCTGAAGGCTTACATCAAGCACTTGAAGCTAAAGAAGGCGTAGAAGTTAAAAAAGAAACTGTTACAGTTGCTACAATTACATACCAAAACTTCTTTAGAATGTATAAAAAACTTTCAGGTATGACGGGTACTGCAAAAACTGAAGAAGAAGAATTTATCGATATTTATAACATGCAAGTTATCGAAATTCCTACAAATAAACCAGTCATTAGAGAAGATGCACCAGATTATTTCTTTGTAACTGCAGAAGAAAAATATGAAGCATTAGTAAGTGAAGTTGAAAGACGCCATCAATTAGGACAACCAATCTTAATTGGTACAATTGCGGTTGAAACTTCAGAACATTTATCAATGATGTTAACTAAACGTCGTATTAGACACGAAGTGTTAAATGCGAAAAACCATGAAAGAGAAGCTGAAATTATTGCGAAAGCTGGTCAAAAAGGTGCGGTAACAATTGCAACCAATATGGCTGGTCGTGGTACTGATATTAAATTAGGTGAAGGTGTAAAAGAATTAGGTGGTTTAGCTGTCTTAGGTTCTGAAAAGCACGATTCACGTCGTATTGATAATCAGTTAAGAGGACGTGCTGGACGTCAAGGGGATCCTGGTTTCTCAAGATTCTACTTATCAGCTGATGATGAATTATTAGTTCGCCGTGGTGGTGAAACCTTTAAGACTGTCTTTGAACGTTTTAAGAAACTTCAAGGAACTGGGGAACCAATCCAATTCAAGATGATTTCAAATATTATTACAGGTGCTCAAAAACGTAGTGAAGGTAATAACTCTGAAATTAGAAAAAATGTTTTAAAATATGATGATGTTTTACGTCTACAAAGAGAAATTATTTATGACCAAAGAACAGCAGTTTTAAAAGATGAGTCAGTTGAATCATCAGTGATTCAATTTATTAAAGATGTTGTTGAATCTGAAGTTGATGATTACATTACACCAGTTGGTAAAAATAAATTTGACATTGATGATGATGGCATCATTACGCACTTCGAAAGTTTCTTATTCCCTAAAGGAACACTAGATAAAGAAACATTAGAAAAGTTTGATGAAAAAGAAGTTGTTGAATACTTAAAAGAAGTAGGTATTAAATTACTTCAAGAAAAGAAAACGCAAGTTCCGATTGAAATTTACAATGAATTCTTAAAGGTAATCATGTTACGTGTGATTGATACTTATTGGATGCGCCATATCGATACAATGCAAGAATTACGTCAAGGCGTAAGATTACAATCATATGGTCAACAAAATCCATTAATTATTTATCAAAGAGAAGGTAAACGCATCTTTGATGAAATGTTATATGGTATTTCAAAAGACGTTGCAAGATATGCTTGTTTAGGTAGAATTCAAGTAAACGTTCAACGTGAAGCAGTTGTGAAGAATACTGCTACAAATCAAGGACAAGATCCTAATAAAAAAGATAAACCAAAGAAGATAAAGGTACATAGTAATCAATTACCTTGGAATAGATAAACATGGAAAGATATGAAGTAAATAGAACAATTGAAAGCTTTGAGACTAGCCTTAATGACTTAGAAAAAGCACTTAACTTTGACGCTCTAAATGAGCGTCTTCATGTGTTAGGTGAAGAAATGGCGAATCCAAACTTTTGGAATGACACAAAAAAAGCGAAAAAATTAACTCAAGAAGCTAACCAATTAACAGCAAAAAAACAAACTTATCAAAGTTTAAAAAATCAATTTAAAGACATTAAAGTATGGTTTTTAGAAGCTGAAGAAGGTACGGAAACTTGGGAAATTTTAGAAGCGGAAATTAAAGATTTAACGCATAAATTAGGAGATTTTGAAGTAGAAATTCTACTAAATGAACCTTATGATGAAAATAATGCAATCTTAGAATTACATCCAGGAGCAGGTGGTACAGAGTCTATGGACTGGTGTAGCATGCTCATGAGAATGTATCAACGTTATGCTCAATTAAGAGGATTTAAAGTGGAAATTCTAGATTATCTTCCAGGTGAAGAAGCTGGGGTTAAATCTGTAACCATGCGCATCAGCGGTCCATATGCATATGGATATTTAAAAGCAGAACGTGGGGTACATCGTTTGGTCCGTATTTCTCCATTCGACTCGAATAAGCGTCGCCATACATCGTTTGTTTCATGCGATGTGGCACCAGAGTTCAGTGATGATGTAGAAATTGAAATTAAAGACGAAGATTTAAGAATTGATACCTTCCAATCAAGTGGAGCGGGTGGACAATCAGTTAATACAACTTATTCAGCGGTTCGTTTAACGCATATACCTACAGGTATTGTGATTAGTATGCAAAACGAACGCAGCCAATTAAAAAATAGAGAAGCTGCGATGAATATCTTAAAATCTAAGTTAATGCAAAGAGAATTAGAAGCAAAACAAAATGAAATTAATGCCTTAAAAGGTGAAAAATCAGATATTGGTTGGGGTAATCAAATTAGATCATATGTCTTCCAACCATATCAACTTGTCAAAGACCATCGTACAAACTACGAAGTAGGTAATATCCAATCTGTCATGGATGGAGATATCGATGGCTTTATTAATGCATATTTAAAAGGAAAGAGTTATGAATAAGAAAAAGCTAGTAGCCTACATGTTAATCACACTGGGTGTACTGATTATTAATCTTGGTTTTTATTTCTTCTTACAACCACTCAATTTAATTATTGGTGGGATGATGGGGGTTGTTTTACTCATCGAATCTTTCATACCTTTAACTGTAGGGACAGCTTATTTAATTTTAAACGTCCTATCTTTAATCATTGGATTAATCTTCTTGGGTAAGGATTTCTTTATGAAAACAGCTTACGCAACAATTTTAGGACCAATCATCGTTTCAGCCATGGAGTTACTTGAAATTCCTGACTTACTCGTCATGAATCAAATCGATACACATTACCAACTTTTAGTTGGGGCAATCGCTGGTGGTGTTTTAGTTGGATTGGGATTAGCCATTGTATTACGTACAGGTGCAACAACTGGTGGTATGGATGTTTATCAAAAATTAATTCATAAATACTTACGACTTCCATTTACAGTCACTATGTATTTCACAGATGGACTCATTATTTTATTAGGTATGGCACTTAATCTACAAAGTGGATTATTTGCAATCCTATCGATGTTAATGATGACCCTGATGATTGAAAAGATTTCAGTTATTGGAAGAAGTGCATTTGCAATTTTAATAATTACCGATTTTGCAGAAGAAATAAAGGATCGTATCTTTAAAGATATTGACCGAGGTATTACACGTGCTAAAGTAACTGGTGGATATTCAAATAAAGAAAAAGAAATGGTTATTACAACAGTTACACGCCAAGAGCTATACGAATTAAAAGATATTATTTTAGATGTAGACCCAGGTGCTTTCACACTGATTTTAAACACAAAAGAAGTGCTAGGACTTGGATTCCATAGAGATGAAATTTCATGAAAATAATAGAAATTAAAAAACTAAAGAAGAACTATCAAATTACTTTTGATAATTTTTTCAAATTAATTGTAGATGAAGATACAGTTGTAAAGTATCGTTTAGTCCCAAATAAAGAAATTAGTGATATATCAATCTTTGAAAAAGAAATGGAATTAAACAAACTTTATGATAAGGCTGTACGTTATGCATCTTATGGTAAATCAGAAAATCAAATGATTAAGTACTTAAATGAACAAGGTATGGACAATACCTATGAATTCATCAAACGCTTAAAAAAAGATCATTTAATTAATGATTACCAAATGATTAATAGTCTAAAACGTAAAGGGTATAGTTATTTAAAACTACAAGAAAAATTACATTACTATGACTTTGATAGTGATTTAATTGAAAATGCTTTATCAAGTTATGATGAATCAAAAGCACTAGATAAAGAGTTTGCGATTGGATTAAAAAAATATAGTAAAGAACAAAGTTACCAAAAGAAACAAGAAAAGTTATATCGTTATTTAATTTCTAAAGGTTTTAATGAAGAAAAAGTTAGAAGCAGAATGAATATATTAGATTAAAGGCCAAAGGGCCTTTTCTTTTTTAAAAAAATAAAAAGAGCAATTATGAAGTAGTCAATACTTTGTAGACATAAAAAATTATCTAAACCCTAATTCAGTTCTATACTGTATTGGGGTTTTATATTTTAATGAGTATGCGAGTCTTTCATTATTAAAATATGCTACATACTTTTTAATAATTTCTAATGGTTTATCACTATGATAAAAATCATACTCATATTTAAGTTCGTCTTTAATCCAACCATTAAGTGATTCAACAATTGGATTATCTGTAGGGGTTGCTATTCTCGACATTGATCTTTTTATGGTATGATTAAATAAAGAGTTGAAGCCTCTTGAGGTATATATTGCTCCTTGATCAGAGTGCACAATCGTGTCAAGGTTCATATATCCTCTTTTTTCTTTTTCATCTATAAAGTTTTTTGCAGCATTATAATGATTTATTGGACTTAAACCATAATTACTGCGTCTTATATCGTAGGCTATAATTGTATTATCGAATAAATCAATATATAGATTCCAGTCATATTTACCACTTTTATGAGTGAGTATTGTTGTATCTGTACATACTTTCTCAAATGGACGACTTGCATCAAAGTCATGTAGTAAATTTGGATAAATCTCATGTTCTTTTCCAGCCTTGTGTCGCTTTATTCTTGCTTTTGAACGAATACCTAATAACTTACAACACTTATGACATAAAAGATCTGAAAAGTATCGATTTGTTTTATTTCTAATATACGATGCTCTATGTTTATATCCCCATATCTTATGTTTAACATAAGTTTCTTTAATTTCTTCTATTAACCATAATCTATTTGCTTGGTATCTGTTTATGATACCTTTTCTTTTTACCCATTTATAATATCCAGAACGCGATACACTCATATATAGACATAAGCTTTCAATATTCATTTCTTTACTTAATAAATCTATGATTTCGTATTCACTTTGGATTGTCTTTTTAATTTTATTTCCATCACCTCCTCGGTTGTGTATCCTTTTTTTAAACGTTCATTCTCTATTCTTAATTTCATATTTTCATATTGAAGTTGTTCTAATTCTGAGAGTTTTTTCTTACGACTGAATTTAGTTAGTGGATTTCCTGGTTTTCTTTTATTCTCTAATGCCTCTATTCCACCTTCATTATATTTTCTAATCCAGTTTGATATCATTCCATAAGATACATTATTTTTTCTTCCTAGTTCTATGGCACTATATTCACCCGATAGAACCAGCTTAACATATTCATATTTTGCTTCTTTACTCCAGTAACGTGATTCAGTTTTATTCTTAACACCTTTAGGTCTTCCCATTAATTGTTCCTCCTGATAAATAAATTATACAAAAAAAGATGCTAGTAGTTTTTTGTGTCTACTAACATCTTACTATTTCACAATTAAGCTCTTTTATAAGTTAAAGTATTCGATTAAGAATTTTGCTACCCCATCATGATCGTTATCAAACGATGCAATGCGTTTAGCGACTTTTTTAACTTCATCAACGCCATTTGGCATCGCAACCCCTAACGCGACGCCTTCAATCAATTCAATGTCATTTAAGCCGTCACCAAATGCGATTGTGTTTTTAAAATTAATGTCATAATAATCACAGCACCATTTAATACCAGATAGTTTAGATGTACCCTTTTTATAGATTTCATAAATTACATGTTTTGAGTCTTGTCCCCAAACGCGGTAATTGCATGTATCAAATAAAACCGTATTAATATAGCTTTCAAATTGTTCTTTAAAACTTACATCAACTAAGTAAATCATACCTGTTGGTGTATGAGATAACTTATCAAAGTCTGCATGTACTAATTTAGCTTTTTCACTACCCATGAAAATTTTATGTAATCGATCTAAATATTTATAAGCATAAACGTATTCATCATAACTATAAAATGCTGATACAAGATGATCTTTTGTAAAATTAAATAAGTCATGTGCAGCTTCTAGTGGGATACCATCAACAAAAGTTTTAAAATTGGGGTTATTGGGTTCTCTTATATTGCCACCATTATCTGTAATCAGAGGACTATCTAAATTTAATTCTTTATAGTATTGAATACTTGAGTGGTAGGGGCGACCAGTAGAAATACACACAAAGTGCCCTAATGACTGAAGCCTTTCTAAAACTGATTTTGTAAAATTAGAAATTTCTGAGTTACTATTTAATAGTGTCCCATCTAAATCTAAGGCGATTAAATGTTTTTCCATAAATGCCATCCTTTTTATTCGTCGTTATCCTAATTATCGCATAGTTAGGTCTTTTAAACAAGTTTATAGGAAAGATTTCTCGTTAATTATAGTATAATTAATTAATAAGGATGTGGATAAGATATGACTTGGAATATAGGGAATATATCAATTGACGTAGGTGTGCTGATTGCGTTTTTATCAGGCATTTTCTTTTGTTTTATCGTTTTATCTCTTTGGTACGCAATCTCTGTCTTGCAACCTCTTCATAAACCAAAAAGAAAAGCAGTTCAAGAAGCAGATATTGATGAGAAAGAAATTGAATGGCTGATTAAGGATGCACACGAAGCATTTAAAAATAAAGAGAAACGTGATGAAGTTGGATTTGGTAAATATTTAATTCAAATATCTACTGAATTATCAAATGATATTGCGACTAAATTTTATCCGAGAAGTAAATATCCATATTTAGAGTTAACGATTGATGAAACGTTAGATTTATTAAAATATATTTCTGATCGTTTTAAAGAAATCATGAATAAACCTTTCTTAAAATTATTTAGAGGAATTACACTTCGCCAGTTAATGACTTTGAATGAAACTAAAGAAAAGATTGATAATAATCCAATTGTTAAAACATCAAATAAATTACATTTAACAAAAGTATTTAAAAATACGATGACTGTATTAAATGCGGTTAACCCAGTTTATTGGTTTAGAAAAGTTGTTATTGATAATGTAACGAATGCAGTTATTTTAAAATTGGGCTTAGTAGTTATTAGTTTAACAGGTGAAGAAACTTATAAGATTTATTCTAAGAAAGTATTTAATGAAGAACGCGAAGTTGATGGTGGCGTAAATGAACTTTATCAAGCTATTGAAAAAGAGATAAAGGAGGAAAATAAACTTGAAGAAAAATAAATTAAAGCAAGAAAAAGTAATCGAAGAAGTTTTCCATATTCCTCAAATCCCTAAAATTGAAGGCATTAGAGGTTATCATAAATATGAAAAAGAACGTTTCGTCTCTCCTTTATTTGGCGCGGATGTTAAAGATGAAATCCACGTTCCTTTTGTTGTGCATGTGATTGGAGATAAAGTTAAAAAATATGATGCCTTTAGAACGAAGCCACTTATGGATGATGAAAGAATTGAAAAAGAAAAAGGTAATAAATATTACGAATTTAGTGATTCTTTAATTAATAAAGAAACTAGAAAACAAATCTTTGGCATTGATTCTTACGAAAAGAAAGAAACAGAGTCTAAGGTAAGTGACTTTAAAGAAGAAGTTAAACCTATTGTTGAGGAAGTGAAAGTTAAACCAACAGTGGATGAAAATGTTTTACCACCATGGATGAGACCACGAAGTGTTTCAATGGAACCAGAAGAATCTGATGTAAAGATTGAAACACATGAACGTATGAAGTCCGGTGTTACTGTAAAAGCTAACTTCTTAACAGAAGACTATAGTGAAAAGAAAATTGAAAAGATAGTTGAAAAACCAAAAGTTACAGCATCATATGAAAATAAGTATTATCAATTACCTCCAGTAACTTTATTAAATAAAACCTCTCGTAACAGAGATGAAAAACCACAATGGCTACTTGATCAAATTGAAATGATTAATAGAACATTCGCTGACCACGCTGTTGAAGGCGTTGTTGCAAACTCTAAAAAAGGACCAACAGTTACACGTCATGAAATTTCGTTAGAGCCAGGAGTACCCGTTAAACGTGTAACAGGTATTCATGACAATATCATGATGAACTTAGCTGCGAAGTCACTGCGTATTGAAGCACCAATTCCAGGTAAACCATTTGTTGGTATTGAAGTACCAAACTTCAAGACGGATATTGTTTCGTTTGGTAATGTAGTTGATTCTGAAGACTTCTTAAATGATCATGACCATCCATTAAAAGTTGCCTTAGGTGAAGACATTGATGGTAAAAACATTTATGTCGATATTGCAAAAATGCCACATGGATTAATTGCTGGTGCTACAAACTCTGGTAAATCTGTGTGTGTGAATACCATCTTAATTTCTTTATTACTAAAGAATAAACCAGAAGACTTAAAATTAATTTTAGTTGACCCTAAGATGGTTGAACTTACACCATATAATGATTTACCACACTTAATCACACCAGTGATTACAGACCCTAAAATGGCAGCGACTGCCTTAAATTGGGTTGTTGAAGAAATGGAAAACCGTTATAGAAAATTCGCAAATGCGCGTGCAAGGGATTTAAAATCATATAATGAAAATGTTAAAAAAGGTTTTGTTGATGATGAAAAAATGCCTTATATTGTGATTGTTATTGATGAGTTGGCTGACCTTATGATGGTTTCAGCAAATGATGTTGAAGATGCAATTCAAAGAATTACACAAAAAGCGCGTGCAGCTGGTATCCATTTATTAGTTGCAACACAAAGACCAACGGTTGATGTTGTTCGCGGTACGATTAAGTCAAATATTCCAACACGTATTGCATTTAGAGTCGCATCATTCACAGACTCAACAACGATTTTAGATGGTGCTGGAGCAGAACAACTTTTAGGTCGAGGGGACATGCTATTAAAAGAAGCAGAACGTCCAATTCGCTTACAAGGTGCATTTATCTCAGATCATGAAATTGATGGTGTGATTGATTTTATTAAGAATCAACAAGGTCCACAATATCTTCTTCGTCATGAAGACTTAAAAAATAAAGTGGAATCAAAAGAAGTAATTAATGACGACTTATTTAAGGATGTTGCTTATTATGTCGTTGAGGAAGGTAACTGTTCAATCAATGGTATTACTAAACAATTTGGTTTAGGTTTTAACCGTGCACAAAGAATTGTTACTTTATTAGAACAATATGGTATTGTTTCAGAAACACAAGGAACAAAAGCTCGTGAAGTTTTAGTTACATACCATGAATTAGAAAATATATTAAAAGAAGCAGGGATTATTTGAAACAGGTACAATGGTTCCCAGGGCATATGTTTAAGTCCCTTAGGGAAATAAAAGAAAAAATTAAATTAATGGATATTGTGTATCTTTTGATTGATGCACGATTACCGTATAGCTCAATGAATCCAGAGATTTTAAAGATTGTTGAGCATAAGCCTACCTTATTATTATTTAATAAAGTAGACTTAGCAGATAAACGTTCACTAGAACGTTGGGTAAACTATTATGAAGAAAAAGGTTTTTATACTTTACAGATTAATAGTCAAAATGGATTTAATGTAAATAAGATTTATTCAAGAAGTAAGGAAATCTTAAAAGAAAAGATTGAAAGAGCAAATGCTAAAGGCATGAACTTTAAGATTATGCGTGGCATGATTTTAGGAATTCCAAACGTTGGTAAATCAACATTAATCAACCAGTTAGTTAATAAAAAAGTAGCTGTTGTTGGTAATAAACCAGGGGTTACAAAATCTCAACAATGGATTAAAGTCAATCCAGATTTTGAACTACTTGATACACCGGGTGTATTATGGCCGAAGTTTGAAGATCCGAATGTAGGTTATGCACTTGCTATTACAGGTGCAATTAAAGATGATACCTTACCAATTGATGAAGTATGTCATTATGCAGTTGATTATTTAAAAGAGTTTTATCCACAAAGATTAAAAGAACGTTATGAGATTGAAGATGCTCAATCATTAGAATTTGTTGAAATTCTAGATCATATTGGTAAAGTACGTGGTGCCCTATCTAAAGGTGGGGAAACTGACTATGATAGAGTCTATTCAATCTTATTAACAGACATCCGTTCTAGAAATTTAGGAAGTTTAAGTTTCGATGCACGCCAACTTAGCTAAAGAAAAAGCCCTTTGGGAAAAAGGATATGACATTGTATGTGGTGTAGATGAGGCTGGTAGAGGACCTTTGGCAGGACCAGTAGTTGCTGCTGCGGTCGTTTTACCTAAAGACTTTAATCACCCAGAAATTAACGACTCTAAACAATTAAGTAAGAAAAAACGTGAACAATATAAAAAGTATATTGAAGAACATGCTTTATATATAGGTATTAGTATTGTTGATAATCAAAAGATTGATGAGATTAATATTCTAGAAGCAAGTAGATATGCAATGATTGAAGCCATTTATAATTTAGGTGTGAAAATTGATTTTGCATTAACTGATTGTATGGATATTGGCAGTATTCCTCATGAATCAATCGTTCATGGTGATGCCATTAGCCAATCAATTTCAGCAGCAAGCATTATTGCAAAAGTCACACGTGATGAATTAATGGCTAAATATGATGAGATTTATCCAGAATATGATTTTAAAAATAATCAAGGTTATGGAACGAAAAAACACTTAGAAGCACTCATGAAATATGGACCAACACCAATTCACAGATTAAGTTATCAGCCTGTGAAAAATAGTATGGTCAAACAACTGAGTTTATTTGAAGAGTAAAACCGTGTGAAATCATGGTTTTATTTTTCTTTTTTCTAAAAATATTTTTTATATATATGTATTATATATAAGAGAAAATCTTGAAAATTATATAGTTGACAAAGATTTTCATGTGATTATAATGTAATAGAAAAATATTAATTATTGGGAGGTTTTTGATATGTCTAAACGTGTAATTATTGTTGAGTCACCTGCGAAAAGTAAAACGATATCAAGTTACTTTGATGATGAAGTGACAGTCTTATCATCAGTTGGCCATATTAGAGATCTTGCAACCTCGGGTAAAGATGGTCTTGGCGTAAACGTTGAGAACGATTTTGAACCGGATTACAAAACAATTTCTGGTAAAACCGCATTAGTAAATGATTTAAAAAAGAAAACAAAAGGTAAAGAAGTATTTCTTGCAACCGACCCCGACCGCGAAGGAGAAGCAATTGCTTGGCACTTAGCACAAGTCTTAGGGTTAGATTTAACTGAGAAGAATAGAATTATCTTCCGTGAAATTACAAAGCCTGCAATTAAAGAGGCGATTAATCACCCAAGAACAATTGATTTGAACTTAGTTAATTCACAAGAAACAAGAAGGATTTTAGACCGTATCATCGGGTTTAAATTATCAGGATTATTAAAAAACAAAATCAAGAGCCAATCAGCAGGACGTGTACAAAGCGTTGCCTTAAGATTAATCTGTGATTTAGAAAAAGAAATTGAAGCATTCATACCTGAACAATACCACACAATTCATGCATATTTTGGTGACTTGAAAGCGGATTATATCATTCCAAAAGATGTAATGATTAAAACAGATGATGCAAATAAAATTGTTGAAACATCTACAAATCCATTCATCGTATCAAGTGTTGATGAAAAAGAAACAAAACGTAATCCTAAAGCACCTTTAATTACATCAACATTACAACAAGAAGCCATTAACTCATTAGGGATGACTTCACAACGTGTGATGAGTGTTGCTCAAAAATTATATGAAGGTATTGAAATTAACGGCGAATTAGTCGGTTTAATTACTTACATGCGTACAGATTCAGACCGTTTAAGTCAAGAGTTTGTAGGACCAGCTAAACACTTTATTGAAACAACTTATGGTAAAAAATATGTAGGTACTTATCGCACCAACAAGAGTGATTCAGCACAAGACGCTCACGAAGCAATTCGTCCAACAGATATCAATCGTACACCACAATCAGTCGAATCATTCTTAACAAAAGATGAATATAAAGTATATAAAAAGATTTATGAAAGAGCAGTTGCCTCATTAATGGCACCAGCTATTTTTAACTCTACAAAAGTAACTTTAAATGCAAATGGCAATTTATATGAGTTAGATGGTAGTGTTTTAGTCTTTGATGGTTACTTAAAAGTATTATCTGATTTACCAAAAAATAAGATCTTACCTAAGTTTGAACTTAATCAAGAATTAAATGCAGATAAAGTTGAAGCAATTGAAAAATTCACAACACCACCTGCAAGATATACAGAAGCAAGTTTAATTAAAGAACTTGAAAGTAAAGGTATTGGTCGTCCAAGTACCTATGCAAGTATTATTAATACCTTAAAGAGCAGAGATTATGTTGAAGTTAAAGAAAAGAAATTCTATCCTACAAAACAAGGTATCTTAACTGTAGATGAATTAAAGAAATTCTTTAAAAATATTATGGATGTTGAATATACTTCACGTATGGAAAAACGCTTAGACCAAATTAGTGAAGGCAATGTATCAAGTAAAGAGTTATTAAAAACCTTCTATACTAACTTCATTCCGCAATTAGAAATCGCTAAAAAAGATATGGCAAAGGTTGAAGCGGTTGTAACAGATAAGATTTGTCCAGTATGTGGTTCTAAGTTAGTCATTAGAAAATCTAAGTACGGTGAGTTCTATGGATGCTCTAATTTCCCGAAATGTAAGCATATTGAACCTAAATTGTAAGAGATTGTCGAATAAAAATGTTAAAAAAAACATAGTAAGTTGCAAAACTTTACATTGAAAAAACGTAGTAGTAGAATAAACGTGCACTCAACGAAATTGGGTGCTACTTATCCCCTATTAGTGTACTTTGTACACAAATCCCCTTTAATGACCCCGGCGCCTTTAGTGCCGGGGTCGCTTTTTTTTATTTATACTATAAATAACTAAATTACGACAATTTACCACACCCCTAAATTTTCTTTTATAACTTTCTTTGACTTCAATTTGTATATTTTATAAAATGAGGTTTGGACTTAAAAATAAAGGAATGTTTGATATGAAAATTTTAACTACAATACATGATTTAAATCATTTAGAACAATTTAGTACTAAAGTTGACGGGTTTTTAATTGGACAAAGTGATTTCTCAAAACATTTAACTTTAGACCTAAAAGGTTATATCGTTGATGTTATTGAGAAAATAAATAAATTAGAAAAGGAAGTATTCATTCAATTTAATAGAATGTATACCAATAGTGAATTAAATCATATTGATGCATTCTTAAGCACATTAGATTTAAATAAAATCACAGGATTTATGTGTGCTGATATTGGATTACTTCAAATCTTTAAAAAACACGGTATTAAAGATAAGTTTGTTTATAACCCGGAAACGCTATTAACGAATTATTTTGACTTTAATTATTTAAAACAAGATGGTATCTTAGGTGCGTTTGCCTCAAAAGAAATTACAGCAAAAGATATTAAAGAAATTGGATTAAGAAAAGAAATAAAATTATTTATGTTTGGTCATGGCCATATGTCAATGTTTTATTCGAAACGCCAGATCTTAAATTTATATGCTGATCACATGAAAAAAGATCATATCTATGAAAAACGTGATGATTTAAGATTAAAAGAACCTAAACGTGAAAATGAACGCTATCCTGTATTCCAAGATGAAGCAGGTACTTATGTGTTTAGAGGATATGTAATGTCTAGCTTAGCGCATATGGATGAATTAAGTTCCTTACTGGATTATTTTGTTATTGACACTTTATTCCAATCAGATGAATATGTTTTAGATGTAGTTCCACTTTATAAGGATCATAAGTCTTTAGCAGATGCCAAAGCAATCATGGATAAATATGAAGAAACATGGCATGATGGTTTCTTAAGCGAAAAGACAATGATTAAGGGTGAATAAAATGGTTGAATTATTAGCTCCAGCAGGAGATTTAGAAAAATTAAAAATAGCAATTTTATATGGTGCAGATGCAGTTTTTATTGGTGGTAAACAATTTAGTTTACGTGCAAATGCTTCAAACTTTACAATTGAAGATATTAAAGAAGCTTGTGAGTTTGCACATGCAAGAGGTAAAAAGGTTTATGTAACGACAAACGTCATTCCGCATCATGATGATATGAATGACTTATTACCTTATTTAAAAGATTTAGAAAGTTGTGGAGTGGATGCGATTATTGCTGCTAGTCCATACATCATTGATACTGCCTTAAAAAATACAAATTTAGAAGTACATATCTCTACACAACAATCAGCGATGAATGTTGAAACGGTTCAATATTGGAAAGAAAAAGGTTCAACGCGTGTTGTTTTAGCACGTGACTTAACGTTAGGCGAAATTAAACATATCATGGACAATGTTGATATTGAAATTGAAGTATTTATCCATGGTGGTATGTGTGCGGGTTATTCTGGCCGTTGTTCTTTATCAAATCATTTAACAAATCGTGATGCAAACCGTGGTGGTTGTGCACATACATGCCGTTGGTTCTTTGATTTAGAAAATAAAAATGGCGAAAAGTTAGAAGAAGTTCCATTTAGTATGTCAAGTAAAGATTTATCAGCGGTTGAACAAATCACAAGCTTAGTTGATATTGGTGTTTCAAGTTTAAAGATTGAAGGTAGAATGAAATCTTTACACTATATTGCAACCGTTGTGAATACGTATCGTAAGATTATTGATGAGTATACAGAAACGCATATGATCAAAGATTATCAAAAATATGAAGATGCATTAGATAAGGCTGAAAACAGAGAAGCTTCAATTGGGTTCTTCAATGGTTTACCAACTCACGAACAACAATTATTTGAAAAACGCAGTGAAAAAGTGATGCAAAACTTTGTTGGCATGGTTATTGATTATAACGAAGAAACAAAAATGGCAACAGTAGAAACAAAGAATGTTTTCTTAACAGGTGAACAATTAGAAGTGTTTAGTCCAAAAGAAGATGAAAGATTCTTCATAAATACTTTAATGTTTGATTCAAAAGGTGAACAAATCAACCGTGCTTCTAAAGCTAAAGAGCACTTAAAAGTGTATATTCCATTCAAAGTTAGTCCTTTTGACATGATTAGAGCAAAAAGATAGTTATTTATTGTATAATTTCTCTTATAATAGAAGTAGGAGGGAATTATAAATGAAAACAATGAAGGGAAATCCCATTACGGTATCTGGTACTGTTTTAAAAGTTGGTGATCAAGCATTAGACTTTACAGTAACAGGAAATGATTTAAAAGACGTGAAATTAAGCGACTTTAAGAAACCTTATGTTTTATTAAATGTTGTTCCGTCACTCGATACGTCAGTTTGTGATATTCAAACAAGAAAAATTAATGAATCTTTAGCAGGATTTGAACAGGTTGATGTTTTAACAATTTCAAATGACTTACCATTTGCACAAAAAAGATGGTGTGGAGCTGCGGGATTATCAATCACAACATTAAGTGATTATAAGAACTTAGATTTTGCTAAAAAGTATGGTGTTTTAATTGAAGAAATGCGCTTATTAGCACGTTCTGTGTTTGTTTTAGATAAAGATAGAAAAGTAATTTATGTAGAATACTTAGATGAAATGAGTAAACATCCAGATTACTATAAATTACTAGATTTCATGAATTCGCTTTAAAAAATAAATTGGTAACCACTAGTGGTTACCTTTTTTCTTCACTAGCAAGATTAAAAAAGGGCTTTTTTTAAACTTCAGTCTTACTTTAAAAGCCCTTACATGTTATAATAAACAAGTGAACGTAAGGGAGTTGAAATTACATGGGATTCTTTGCTAATCTTTTTAAAAAGAAACCAAAAAATGATAAATATCAAATGGGTTTACATAAGAGTAAATCATCTTTTGATAACTTAAAAAAATTACTTGATGAATCTGATTCAATTGATGATGATTTATTTGATTCGATTGAAGATTTATTAATTTCAGCTGATATTGGTGTAGATACAGTTTTATTCTTCACGAATGAATTAAGAAAAGAAGTTGAAAAACAAGGATTTGAAACACCAAATCAATTAAGTGAATTAATCGTTGATAAATTATTTGAAATTTATTTAAAGGGTGAGTTTGTTGATACCACATTAAGATTTGATGAAAATAAAACAAACGTTTACTTATTTGTTGGTGTCAATGGTGTTGGTAAAACAACAACAATTGGAAAACTTGCTAAACAATATAAAGATTTAGGTAAGAAAGTATTAATGGTTGCAGGCGATACATTTAGAGCCGGTGCCATTGAACAACTAGAAGTATGGAGTAAACGTGCTGGTGTTGATTTTTATAAAAAAGAAGCTGGCGTTGACCCATCAAGTGTCATTCATGATGCATTAATTGATGCAGTTAATAAAAAATATGACTTAGTATTAGTTGATACAGCAGGCAGACTACAAAATAAAGTCAACTTAATGAATGAATTATCAAAAATGAAACGTGTCATTCAAAAGTTGTTACCAGATAGTCCGCAAGAAACATTACTCGTCATTGATGCAACAACTGGTCAAAACGGTATGAATCAAGCGCACGTATTTAATGAAGCAACTGATCTATCAGGAATTGTTTTAACAAAACTTGATGGCACTGCTAAAGGTGGTATTGTCTTAGCAATTAGACATTTATATAATCTGCCAATTAAATATGTTGGACTAGGTGAAAAAATTGATGATTTAGTACCATTTGATATTGAAAACTATATTTATAACCTATTCAAAGGATTCTTCTAATGGAACAAATTGATAAAAATGAATATCTAAATGAATTATTTAGTTATTACGGTTCTTTATTAACAGATAAACAACAAGAATACTTTGTAAGTTACTATCAATATGATTTATCTCTTTTTGAAATTGCAGATGAAAAAGGCGTTTCAAGAAATGCGGTTCATGATCAATTAAAGATTGCTGAAAAACATTTATATGAGTTTGAAGAAAAATTAAACTTAGTAAAGTTATCAACAAGAAGAAAAGAACTACTAGATAAATTTGAGGCAACAAAAGATTTAAAATACATTACAGAATTAAGGAAGTTGGATGAATAATGAAAAACTCGTTATCAGATCGCTTACAGATGTTTGTACGCCGTACAACAGGGCGTGCAGCACTAACTGAAAAAGATATTGACGAAATGATGCGTGAAGTCCGCTTAAGTTTATTAGAAGCAGACGTTAACTTTAAAATCGTTAAACAATTTACAAATAATGTCAAAGAACAAGCTTTAGGAGAAAAAATTCTTAAAGGGTTAAATCCTGGACAACAAGTTGTTAAAGTCGTTCATGATGAGTTAAAACGTATCATGGGTGAAGAATCTGTTGGTTTAGTTTACGCAACATCCGGATTAACCAAGATTATGACAATTGGTTTACAAGGTAGTGGTAAAACAACTGCAATTGGTAAACTTGGACTTTGGATTAGAAAAAAAGATAAAAAAAATGTGATGTTTATTGCTGCTGACGTTTATCGTCCAGCCGCAATTGATCAATTAAAAACAATTGGTAAGAGTTTAGGTATTCACGTTTATGATGAAGGTATTAAAGATGCAAGAGTCATTGTGAAAAACGGTTTAGCTTATGCCAAAGAAAATAATTATGATGTTGTCATCATTGATACAGCAGGTCGCTTAACAATTGATGAAGACATGATGCAAGAATTAAAAGATGTTAAAGAATTAGCACAACCAAACGATGTTTTACTAACAGTAGATGCGATGATGGGTCAAGAAGCAGCAAACGTTGCCAAATCATTTCATGATCAAATTGGTGCAACTGGTGTCATCTTAACAAAGATGGATGGTGACACACGAGGTGGTGCAGCTTTATCAATTAGAGAAATCTCTCAAATTCCAATTAAATTTACATCTAACGGTGAAAAGATGGATACATTAGAAGCATTCCATCCAGACCGTATGGCTTCTCGTATCTTAGGTATGGGCGATATGCTTACTTTAATTGAAGAAGTAACATCAAACATTGATGAAGAAGAAGCTAAAAATATGATGGAAAAAATGATGAGTGATTCATACAACTATCTTGATTTACAAAAACAATTCAAGATGATTAAGCGTATGGGTTCAATTTCTAAAATTTTAGGATTTATTCCTGGATTAGGAAAAATGAAAGATGCGTTAAGTAATGTAGATGAAAAACAATTCGATATCATCAGTGTCATCATTAACTCAATGACTGAAGAAGAAAGAAAATATCCTGAATTAATTGATAAGTCTTCACGTCGTCGTGAAAGAATTGCCAAAGGTGCAGGGGTTCAAGTTGCTGATGTCAATCGTCTTCGCGAATCATTAGTACAACAAAAACAAATGATGAAGAAGTTCGCGAATATGGATGAAAATCAATTAGAAAGAATGAGCAAAAATCCAAGTGCTTTCCAACCACAGCCTATGAAGGCCAAAAAAGGTAAAGGAAAGAACCGTGGTGGCTTTAGATTTTAAATAATGCGTAGACAGTAATCTTGCAAAAGCAGGGTTACTGTTATTTTATCCACAAATATTGTGGAAAAAATATGAAAATATGTATGTTAAAATAACATACAAAGAGGGTGGATATATGAAAAAACTTACACTTGTAGATGGTAACTCACTACTGTTTAGAGCATATTACGCAACCGCTTACCCAGGGGCTAAGATTTTACAGACATCAACAGGCATTTATACCAATGCTGTTTTTGCTTTTGCAAATATGCTAGAAAAGATTATTGAAGTGGGTAATGGCCATATGCTTATTGCCTTTGATACAGGTAAACCAACAAAACGTCATTTAGCTTATGAAGGTTATAAAGCTGGAAGAAAGGCAATGCCTGAGGAACTTGCAAGTCAAATTCCACTCATTCATGAATTAATTAAATATTTAGGAATTAAAGAATTCTCATTTGAAGGCTATGAAGCTGATGATATCATCGGAACACTTGCTAAGCGTGCAGCAAAAGCTGGTTATGAAGTTGATGTATATTCATCAGATAGAGACCTTTTACAATTAGTTGATGAAAAGATTACCGTTCATATGTTAAAGTCAGGAATGAAGGTTGTTGAAGACTACACACCAGAAACCCTACTAGAAAGATACGGATTAACACATGAACAATTCGTTGACTTAAAAGCGTTAATGGGTGATCAATCAGATAATATTCCAGGTGTTCCTGGAGTAGGTGAAAAAACGGCGGTAACACTCCTGCAAAAATATAAAAATTTAGAAACAATCATTGAAAAGAAAGAAGAAATCACTGGTAAATTAGGTGAGAAAATTAGAGAACATGCCGAAAGTGCAATCTTCTCTAAAGAATTATCAACCATTGATACAGATGCACCACTACCATTTGGTGTTGAAGATACTTTAGTAAATGATGTGATGGAAGAAGAATTAATCAACTTCTATAAACGTTTAGAACTTAAACAATTAGTAATTCAAACAAGAAAAAAATCAGATATTAAAGCAGAACCTAAAAATTTCGAGTATAACTATGAGGCAATTGAAACTGAGGAAAAGTTAACTGAAATCTTAAATAAAGACTTATCAGTTTACTTTGAGTTTTCAGATTTTAATTATCATAAGGCAACGCTTTGGGGGATTGGTTTATCAGATGGTATAAAGAGTTACTTTGTAAGTAAGGAATTATTTGATGAATCAGATGCTTTAAAAACTTATTTAAGTAACCCAAATTATAAGAAGTTTACTTATAACTTTAAAGGTGTATTAGTTTATTTAATGCATCATGGCTTATCAATTGAAAATGTAACTTATGATTTATTACTTGCGGCATACATTATTAAATCAAGTATTGGGAAAGAGGATTTTACCAATATTGCTCAATTATTTGATATCCAACACTTATCATATGATGAAGAAATCTATGGTAAGGGTGCGAAAAAGGCATTACCATTAATCGTGAGTGACTATGAGAACCATATCAGCAAGAAAGCATTTGTTATTGTGGAACTCATGGATAAGACACTTGAAATCTTAAAAGAACGTGAACAACTGCATCTTTTAAATGAAATTGAATTACCACTTTCTAAGGTGATTGCTGAGATGGAGTTTGAAGGTTTATTAGTTGATCAAGAAGAACTTTTAAATCAAACTAAAAATTTAGAATCAAGAATTAAAGTATTGAAAGACGAAATTATTGACTTAGCAGGTAAAAACTTTAATATCGATTCACCCAAACAATTAGGTGATGTATTATTTGAAACATTAGGTTTACCAAATGGAAAGAAAACAAAGACAGGTTATTCAACCGATGTTGAAGTTTTAACTTATTTATATGATAGACATCCAATCATACCTAAAGTAATGGAGTATCGCCAATTAACTAAGCTTTATTCAACATATTTAATTGGTATTAAAGAATCAATCTTTAAAGATGGGAAGGTGCATACAATCTTTAATCAAGCACTGACTTTAACAGGTAGATTATCAAGTCTAGAACCAAATCTGCAAAATATTCCTACACGCACAGAAGAAGGCAGATTAATTCGTAAAATATTTGTTCCTAAACCAGGTAATTATTTATTAGGAGCTGACTACTCACAAATTGAATTACGTGTGTTAGCTGATATGGCTGATGTAAAGAATCTTCAAGAAGCATTCTTACATGGAGAAGATATTCATACATCAACAGCTAAAAAAGTATTCCATGTTGAAACTGTCGATAGCGAACAAAGAAGAAAAGCCAAAGCAG
Source organism: Acholeplasma hippikon (assembly GCF_900660755.1). Classification (NCBI taxonomy): domain Bacteria; kingdom Bacillati; phylum Mycoplasmatota; class Mollicutes; order Acholeplasmatales; family Acholeplasmataceae; genus Acholeplasma; species Acholeplasma hippikon. The sequence goes on along the minus strand of NZ_LR215050.1, from coordinate 675,891 downwards.
TTAACTTTGGAATTATCTATGGTATTGGTGCTTGGAGTTTATCAGAAGATATTAATGTAACAGTTAAAGAGGCAGAAGCGTTCATTCAACGTTATTTAGAGGTTTACCCTGAGATTAAACAGTATATGACTGATATCGTTGAATTTGCTAAAAAACACGGCTATGTTGAAACAATTATGAAGCGACGTCGTTATATTCCTGAACTAGAAAGTAAAGTTTTCCAATTACGTGAGTTTGGTAAACGTACAGCATTAAATGCACCAGTTCAAGGTTCAGCAGCTGATATTATTAAAGTTGCCATGATTAATTTATACAAGTACTTGAAAGAAAATAATAAAAAGTCTAAACTGATTTTACAAGTACACGATGAATTGATCTTAGATACAGTTTTAGAAGAATTAGAAGAAATGAAAATAATGGTACCAAAAATTATGAAAGAAGCAGTGAAACTAAAAGTGAATTTAGACACTTCATGTGACACTGGTAAGACTTGGTACGATCTATAAGAGGTATCGTATGCCAGAACTTCCTGAAGTAGAATCTATCAGACGCAATTTAGAAACCGTATTAAAAGGTGAAACGATTAAAGACGTTAAAGTTTTTTATCGTCCAATTGTATCCAATATGATGGATTTTGAAGAAAAGTTAATCGGACAAACAATTAAACGAATCGACCGTGAAGGAAAATATTTAAAATTCATTTTAGATGACTATATGATGATTAGTCACCTAAGAATGGAAGGAAAGTACTTCATGGATAAAGACCATGATAAACATACCCATGTAGAGTTTTACTTTGAAAGTGGGCATAAGCTAAGTTATCATGATACACGTAAGTTTGGTCGTTTTGAATTAGTGGATGTTAGTTTTAAAGATACTTATTTAAACAATCACAAAAAATTAGCACTAGATCCACAAAACTTAGATTTAGAAACATTTTATCAAGCAATTCAGTCTAAAAATAAAACGATTAAAGAAATACTTTTAGATCAAAGTATTGTGGGTGGTATTGGTAATATATATGCCAATGAAATTCTTTATTTAAGTCGAATTCACCCAGCTAAAAAAGGTTTTTTAATCAATTACCAAGAGGCACAAACTTTATTAGAAAATTCAATTAAAGTTTTAAATAGAGCAATCGAATTAGGTGGTACAACGATTGACACATTTGAGTCTTTAGGACACAAAGGAGAGTTTCAACAAGAACTAAATGTCCATGGTAAAGCAGGACACTATTGCAAGCACTGTGGTGATAAAATCATAAAGATTCAACTAAAAGGACGCGGCACATATTTTTGTCCAACATGTCAAAAATCGCACGTTATCGCACTTACTGGTGGTATTGCCTCTGGTAAGTCTACAGTTTCTAATTATTTAATCAAAAAAGGATTTAAAGTTTTAGACAGTGATTTATTTGTAAGAAATCTTTATTTAGATAAGGACTTTAGATTAATGATTGCCAAAAAATTTGATAGTTTTAAAGATAACGATTTAGATAAAGAAAAATTAGCATCAATTATCTTTAACGATAAGAAAAATAAGAAGAAATTAGAAAAAATCATTCATCCTTTAGTCTTTAAGTACTTAGATGATGAAATTATCAATAACTATGAACATTTATTATTCTTAGATATTCCACTTTTATTTGAAACCAAATATAAAAATTATGATGAATCACTTTTAGTCTATGTACCTAAAAAAATACAATTAGATCGTCTAATGAAACGTAACAATTTAAGTGAAATGGAAGCAAACTTAAGAATAAATAACCAAATGTCGTTGGAAGGTAAGAAAAAGTTAGCAACTTATGTTATAAATAATAAGGGCACTTTAAAAGACCTATATAAAAGCATAGACAATTATTTATTAAAATTTTAAAGAGGTAGAAAAATGAAGCTTAAACAAACATTCTCAGTAATAACTCAATCTGCACTATCAAGTGATGAGTGGAAAGTCTTAGGGCTATTATATCAGCCAATTATTGGGACGCTTGGATTTAGCTTATACCATACCTTATATCATTTACTTAATCAAAAAAATTATCAATCTGAAACTTTCCAACATCAATTTTTAGTTGATTTATTAGGAGAAAAGATTGATAAGCTAAAAGCAGCAAAAGACAAATTAGAAGCAATTTCCCTTTTGGATACTTATGAGTTAAATGAACATATCATTTACCAATTAAAAAGTCCACTATCACCAAGAGGGTTCATTAAAGATACAGTCTTAGGTCAATTCTTGAAAACTGAAGTTGGACCTAAAATGTTTGGTCAATTAACAGATGTCTTTAGAGTAGAAAAAATTGATCTAAGCGAATATAAACAAGTAACAAAAAACTTTGATGATGTCTTTAACTTTGTAAGTACTGAAAATCATCACGATAATAAGACTTATCTTGGCAAAAACAATAATCGTGGTGCAAAAATTAGTAAGCAACTTGATTATGAAAAGTTTATTGAATTACTACCAGATAGATTAAAAAAACCAATTTTAATGGCGCATCATACACAAGATACCATTCAAAAGTTAGTATTTGTTTATGGGTTTAGCGCAGAAGAAATGGCAGAAGTTTATAAACTAACTGCTGATGCAAATGGCCGTTTAGATTTAGGTAACTTAGCATTCAAGGCACAAAGCTACTATGAAGACCATAAGAAAGATGATATGGTTGTTGCTGAAACTAAAGATCAAAATGAAGAGATGGAAGCAATCATTTCATTAAAGAAGATGAGTCCACTACAAATTGTTGCCAAATACGGTAAGGGGGACTATCAAAGTATGCACTCAGATACAGTGATGCAACTACTTGATAGAAACCAAGTTGAAGTTGGTGTGATTAACGCCTTACTTCTACACATCTTAAAACATAAAGAAGGCGAACTACCACATATTAACTACCTAGAAAAAGTATTAGAAACTTGGATGAAGATGGGAATACGTACAACTGAAGATGCTTACCGATTAGTCTTAAACAATGATGCACAAAATAAAGAAAAAGAATCAAGTTCTAAATCAACTAGCAAGTCTAAGAAAAATTTAAATCCTGAATGGATTCAATCTTACTTAGATGAACTAAATAATATAAAGGGGCTATAAAATATGGATATGAATGAGGTTAAAAAAATCGTCAGTGAAGATAAAGACACCAAAGATTTACAACTCAATGAAGAAGAATTATTAATTGCGTATCAGTATATTTTACAGCGTGATGATAACTCGCTTAAAGGAGTTCGTCCTCGTTTAAGATTAAAACCATTTTTACATATAGATTATGTGCCGACAAAAGAAAAATTATTAGAAGAAAAACGAGCTAAGTTAAAACGTAATTTAGAAACTTTTGAATCTGATGTTTATATTTCTAAAGCGAAATTTGATGATGTAACGATTCTTAATGATAATTATGAAAAAGCAATTGATTATATGAAAGAATTTATTGAACTTTATCCTAAGTTTAAGAAAGGTTTATTCTTACACGGGCCTTATCGCACAGGTAAAAGTTTTTTATTAAGTGCATTAGCAAACGAATTAGTTTCAAAAAATATTGATGTTGTTTTCGCATTCATTCCAGATTTAGCAAGAGCAATCAAAGGATCAATGAACACACAAACTTTAGAATCAAAAATGAATATTCTAAAGCGAACAAGTGTTTTAATCTTAGATGATTTAGGTGGAGAATATTTATCACCTTGGTTTAGAGATGAGATTTTATTACCAATCTTACAGTATCGATTAAATGCGAACTTGCCAGTGTTTATTGCAAGTAATTTAACACTTCGACAATTAGCGACATTCTTAGAAGTCGAATCTGATTCAGGAAGTATGAAATCAGCTAGAATTATGCAAAGAATTTTAGATTTAACAATTCCTGTTGAATTTACCGAAAAATATGAAAAACCTATTGAATAAATACTGATTTAGAGTAAAATATAGTAGAAGCGTTGAAAAGGACACGATAATAATCGACCCAAGCGAAGTAAGAATGGTGAGAGCTTACTAATTAATGATTATTGTTACCACCTTGGAGCTGACTTAATCCAATAAGTCCGTATAACCTGCGATAAAGGTTACTTAGAGTGCCACGATTGATATCGTGGAAATAAGGTGGTACCGCGGAAACTTTGCATTTTCGTCCTTGCATAATTTTTTAGTATATGCAAGGATTTTTATTTTAAATGGAGGAATACTATGATTAAAATTACTTTTCCAGATGGAAGCGTAAAAGAATTTAATAAAGGCATCAAAGTTTTTGAAGTTGCTCAAAGTTTATCAGTGAGTTTAGCTAAGAAAATTGTTGCTGCAAAATACAATGATCATTTAATTGAAATTTCTAGAAAATTAAATGAAGATGGAAAATTAGTGTTATTTACCGAAGAAGATAAAGAATCTTTTGAAGCTTTAAACCACTCAGCAGCGCACCTTTTAGCGCAAGCAATTAAAAATTTATTCCCACACGCTAAGTTCGGAGTAGGACCTGCAATTGAAGAAGGTTTTTACTATGATGTTGATTTTGGTCAAGATCCATTCTCAGATCAACGTTTAGGCGATATTGAAAAAGAAATGAAACGTCTTGTTAAACAAGATTACAAAATTGAACGCCAAGATGTATCATATGAAGAAGCTAAAGAAATCTTTAAGAACGATGAATATAAATTAGAATTAATTGAACAATATAAAGGTGATGGTTTATCAGTTTATCGTCAAGGTGATTTTGTTGATCTTTGTCGTGGTGGACACGTTCCTTCAACACGTTATATCAAAAACTTCAAATTATTATCAATTGCTGGTGCATACTGGAGAGGTGATGCTAAGAATAAACAATTAGTACGTATCTATGGGGTTGCCTTCTTTAAAGAAGAAGATTTAGCAAATCACTTAAATATGTTAGAAGAAAGAAAACAACGCGACCACAGAAAGATTGGTAAAGAATTAGATATCTTCATGGTAAATAATGAAGTAGGGTCTGGTTTACCATTCTGGTTACCAAAAGGTGCTACAGTAAGAAGAATTATTGAACGTTACATTGTTGATAAAGAAATCGAATTAGGTTACTTACACGTTTATACTCCAATTATGGCTAATGTTGAATTCTATAAACGAAGCGGACACTGGGATCATTATCATGAAAACATGTATCCTCCAATGGATTTAGGGGATGGAGAAATGTTAGTTCTACGTCCAATGAACTGTCCTCACCATATGATGATTTATAAGAAAGATTTACACTCATATCGTGAATTACCAATTCGTATTGCAGAACTTGGTATGATGCATCGATATGAAAAATCCGGAGCATTATCAGGTTTACAACGTGTACGTGAAATGACTTTAAATGATGCACATATTTTCGTACGTCCTGACCAAATCGAAGATGAATTCAAACGTGTTGTTAACTTAATTGTTGAAGTTTATAAAGACTTTAGAATTAAAGACTTCTCATTCCGTTTAAGCTATCGTGACCCAGAAAATACAGAAAAGTATTTTGATGATGACGATATGTGGAATAAAGCAGAAAGTCAATTAAAGAAAGTTATGGATGACTTAGGTTTACCATATAAAGAAGCAATTGGTGAAGCTGCATTCTACGGTCCAAAACTTGATATTCAAGTAAAAACAGCTTTAGGTATGGAAGAAACATTATCAACTATTCAATTAGACTTCTTATTACCACAACGTTTTGATTTAACATACGTTGGTGAAGATGGTAAGAATGATCATCGTCCAGTTGTTATCCACCGTGGTGTTGTATCAACTATGGAACGTTTCGTTGCATACTTACTGGAAGAGTATAAAGGTGCATTCCCAACTTGGTTAGCACCAGTTCAAGTGAAATTAATTCCAGTTTCAATTGAAGCACATGGTAACTATGTTAAAGAATTACATGAAAAATTAGCTAAGGCTGGATTTAGAGTTGAATCAGACTTTAGAAACGAAAAACTAGGTTATAAGATTAGAGAAGCCCAAACTATGAAGGTTCCTTACCAATTAGTTGTTGGTGATCAAGAAGTATTAGGTAAATCTGTAACTTATCGTCAATACGGTTCACAAGAACAAGTGAGTGTTTCTGTGGATGAATTTATCCAACTACTACAAAAAGCAATTCAAGAAAAGAAATAAATGTGAAATAGCCTATACATATGTATAGGTTATTTTTTATTTGGTTTAGATAAGTATTTCTATGGTAAGATAATATTAAGAAAATTATACGAAAATAATCTATTAAGTGGGGTATGCAAAATGCTAGAAGTAAAGGATGTAACACTTAAATATGGCGACTTTGTTGCAGTAGAGAATCTTTCTTTTGAGGTTAATAAAGGAGAAATTTTTGGATTACTTGGTACCAATGGTGCTGGTAAAACAACAACCTTTAGAACCATTATGGGTCTACTTTATCCTTCTAAAGGTTATGTGAAGTATGATGGCGAATTTGTAAGCTATGATACAGTCGATCGTATTGGCTATATGATTGAAGAGCGTAGTTTACTAACTAAACTTACCGTTAAAGACTTGATGTTATATTTTGGTCAACTTAAAAATGTAGATGCAAAAACAATTCTAGAACGTTTAGATTATTGGTTAAAACGTTTTGACATTGAAAATTATAAAAATAAAAAAATTAAAGAACTATCAAAAGGGAATCAACAAAAGATTCAGTTTATTTCAGCATTAATCAATGAACCAAGTTTATTAGTGCTTGATGAGCCTTTTTCAGGTTTAGATGTAATTAATATGGAATTATTTGTTGAGGTAATTAAAGAGTACAAAGAAAAAGGTTGCACAATTATTTTCTCAAGTCACCAAATTGATCATGTTGAAAGTTTTTGTGAACGCTTAGTCATTTTACAAAAAGGTAAGACGGTTTTATCAGGATTAATAAAGGACATTAAAAAGGAATTTAAAAAACACACCATAAAGTTAATTGCAGATGGTATTGAAAAAGATAAACTTAAAGCAATCAAAGGTGTTTATGATGTTATTGAAAACTCAAATCAGTGGATTGTTAAAGTCGAAAATGAGGCCAATGCAATGGATGTTTTTGAGTATGTGAAAACATTGAACAATATTCAAAAGTTTGAAGTTGAGGAAGCGTCATTAAGTGAAATCTTTATCGCAAAGGCAGGTAAGAAGTATGAAGAAGCTTAAGTTCTTAGTTAAATACGGCGTAAAAAAACGTTTAGTTAGTAAAGCTTTCTTAATTGCTAATGCTGTCATTGCAGTCATCATGATTGGGATTATGTTAGTACCATCAATTATGGGTTCAGTGGGTAGTCAATTAACTAAAATAGATGATGAGATTGTGATTGTCAATCATTCAACTTATGATGAAGGTGATAAAGACTTTACAGCATATATTAAAAACTACATTAGTAGTTATATTGGCGCTTATATGATGGTGGATAATGTGACATATATTGAAAGTGATTTAGTCCCACCACTTGATTATTACACGCAAAAACATACTGAAGATGGACTTGTTTATTTATATCGTGAATTAATTGAACCATCATTAGATCCAAATGATGTGAATAACTATGTGATTAAAGCAAAAGTTTATGACACAAAAATGAATTCAGTTTTAAAAACTGCTTTAGAAGCAAGCCTAAAAGAACTTAACCGTATTAAATACATGTTAGATAACAATGTAGATAATGCTTTAATTATAGATTTAGTTCCTGAATATGTAGAAAATCCAGCCTCAGGTGGAGGTATTTCAGAGTTACTAGTGGGCTTAGCACCAATTGCGGTCATCCCATTATTTATTTTAATTACCTTCGCAGTGCAAGGTATTGGAATGGAAATTATTGATGAAAAATCAACAAAAGCAATTGAAATCATTATTGCCTCTGTTAAACCGACAACGCACTATGTAGCAAAAATTGCCTCTATTATCATTTTCCAAATCATTCAAATGGCAATGATTCTAACATATGCACTCATAGGACTAGGCTTAAATGCGTTTGTTAATGGAGTGTCAGGTGGTAGCGAGACATGGAGTGCACTTTTAGGTGATATCGCTCCAATGATAGTGCCAGTCGTTAGTTTAGTATTTATTTGTGCAATTTTAGGTGCTACATTATATGCAATTTTAGGTGCATTTATTGGTTCGATTTCATTAAACCAAGAAGATTATCAACAAACCCAAACACCTTTAATGTTATTAATGACAGCAGGGTATTTAGGTTCAATGCTTGCAGGATTAAGCCAGTCTGGCTTGTTATTATCAATTTTTACTTATATTCCGTTCTTCGCACCATTATCTATCCCAATTACTTATTTAATGGGCTATATTTCATTATTTGAAGCGATTGTAGGGATTGTTGTGTTAATCGCATCAGTATTTGTCTTAGGGTTGTTAATCGCACCACTTTATAAGGCAAGTATCTTATCTTATGATCAATCCAAACTATTTAAGCGTATGAAGAATGCGTATAAAAATGCAAAAGCATTAGAAGCAAACAAGAGAATGTATGAGGAAAATAATTTAGATGAATGAATTAGATTTAAAAAACTTTTTAGAAACATTAATTGATCCAACCTTAAAGTTGGATTTTAAGACTGCAGGAAGTTTGATTGATTTAAAGGTAACTGAAGATAATATTGTTGAATTGGTAGTTGCCTTAAAAAATCGTAAACGTGATGAATCACAAATAAAATTAGAAATTGCAAGAGCAGTTAAAATTAAATTTGGTTATCCAGGTTTAAGAATTGACTTTATTGACTCTAAATATAGTGTTGAAGAAAAGAAAATTAAGTATATTGGAGTGATTTCTGGTAAGGGTGGTGTTGGTAAATCAACCGTATCAGCTAACCTTGCAAAAGCAATGCAACGCTTAGGTAAAAAAGTAGGCGTTATTGATGCAGATATTTATGGTTCAAGTTTACCAAGTATTTTTAAACTTCCAATTGAACCACTATCAACAACAGAAGATGATGAAATTATTCCAGCAGATGCAGATGGTATTCAAGTGATTTCACCGGAGTTTTTCATGCCAAAGAATCAGCCTTTAATGTGGCGTGGTCCAATGTTAGGGAAACTCTTAACGCATTTCTTTGAAAATGTTGTTTGGGATGATGAAATTGAAGTCATTATCATTGACTTACCACCTGGAACAGGTGATGTACCACTAGATATTCATACCTTTGTACCAGATGCAAAGATGATTTTAGTAACAACACCACATCCAAATGCCAGCCATGTGGCTTTAAAAGCAGGATTAGGTGCTAAAGAAATGGGACATGAAATTATTGGTGTTGTTGAAAATATGAGTTATTACTATAATGAAGCAGCTAAATCAAAAGATTTTATCTTTGGTGAAGGTGGAGCAAAATTAGTGACAGATGCCCTAAATGTACCATTATTAATTCAAATTCCAATTAATCAACCATTAAATAAAGATTCATATTTATTTAGTTTAGAAGATATGAATGGTAAACTATACTTATCCTTAGCTAAGGAAATCCTATCAAAATTTTAAAAATGAGGTTTTAATGTGGCTAAATTACAAAAGTATTATGATCTAGACAATGCTGCTAAAATCTTTCCAGTCGTTGCCAATGAATCAAGAACATATATGTTTCGCATCTCTGTGGTCTTTAAAGAAGAAATCAATAGGGAAGTTTTAGTAGAAGCGTTGGTAAAAACAACTAAACGTTTTAGACACATGAATGTTCGCTTAAGAAGAGGACTCTTTTGGCATTTCTATGAAGAAAATAAAAAAAATCCAATACTTTATGAAGATACTGGATATGTCAATGAATTTTTATATTTTAGAGAAAATAATGATTTTCTTTTTAGGACAATGTATTATAAACAACGTCTAACGGTTGAATATTTCCACGCCTTAACTGATGGAAAAGGTGCTTTAGAATTTATTAATTCCTTAGCATTTGAATACTTAAATTTATTAGGTAAAGAAATTGAACCTGAAGGGTTAATTAAGACAATTGATAGTTTAGGTAATTATCAAGAAATTGAAGATCAGTTTAAAAAGTTATATCATAAGAAAAAAATAAAAAAGGCTAAAGAACCGAAAGCACATCACTTAAAGGGAACAAATTATGCAAATAACTATAATGCAGTTATGCATCTATATTTAAGTGTAGAAAAAATGAAAGCAGTTGTTAAAGCATATAATTGTACAGTGACAGAGTTTTTCGCTGCAAGTTTAATTTTAGCTGCAAAACGTAGTGGTGGATTAGATAAATATAAACACTTATTTAGATTATTTATACCGGTTAATATGCGTCAATATTTCCCAAGCGTAACGATGCGTAATTTCATCAGTTACTTTAGAATCAATTATGATTTAAATCAAAATGATTTAAAGTTAGAACAAGTCATTACGGATGTTAAACGTATGATGAAAGAAGAACTTAATGTTGAACGTATGATAGATCAAATTGTAGAAAACGTTAAGATTGAAAAAAATTTCTTATTACGTGCAGTACCACTTCCGGTTAAGGTAGTTGCGATGCGCAGTGCATATGGTATTGTTGGTGAGGCATTAAATTCATATGTCATTTCAAATCTTGGCAAAGTAACAATTCCTAAGAAAATGGAATCTTTCATTAGTCACTATCAATTTATCATCACACCATCGAATGATACGCCTAAAGTAGCGGCTGTAATTAGTTATCAAGATACTTTATGTATTTCATTTATTTCAAAGATTGTTGAACGAGAATTTGAACAAGCGTTTGTTAAAATTTTAAGTGAAAATGGCTTAAGTATGCAAATTGAAGCCAATAACTGGGAGGTATTATAATGAAGTATTGTAAGCATTGTAATCTTTACCATGAAGAAAACCATAAGATATGTATCGTTTGTGGAAATAACTTAGTTGAAAAAGCATTTGAAACAAATTTAGTTACACCAGGATACCCAGAAGTACAAGTGAATAGAAAAAAACCGAATATTCCAGCAAGGGTATTGATCTTAATCGGTATTGTTGTTTCTTTAATCAGTGTAGTCATCAATATTTTAACCTTTAAAGATACAAAAATTATGTGGAGTATTATTGTTGTTGGTTCATTATTTTATGTTTATTTATTAATTAAGCAAGTGATTATTTCAAAACGTGATTATTCTACAAAAACACTTAAACAAGTGATTATTGTCAGTTTAATCTTACTTATTTTAGATTATGCAACCGCATATAAAGCGTGGGCAATAACGTATGCGATTCCCCTTGTCTTAGTAGGGACAACAGCATTCTTGCCGATTGTTGTTGCCTCAATGCCTAAGAAGTATTATATGCATGTAAGAAATTTATTTTGGTTAATTATTTTAAATCTTATTTATGCAGCAATTGCATTCTTTAGTTCGTGGACACTAGAAGGTGTTTATTGGACTGGAGCGATGACTTTAATTGCAGGTTTTACTTTATTTAGTGCAATGCTCTTATTCGCGCCAAAAGTAACGTATCAAGAATTAGTGAAATTCTTCCATATTTAAAAGTTAAAATGATCCTTTTTATCTACTATATGATAGAAAGGATTTTTTTATGGACAAAAAGAGATTAGAAGAAATGATGTTAAGTGGAGGTATTAAAGGTTTAAGTCAAAGAGAATTACTCACCTTATTATTAGAAGAAGAAAATGAATTAAAAGCAATTGAAATCTTAGATTATTTTGAAAAAATTCAAAAATTAAGGTTATTAACTTTAGATGATTTAAATAGTGGATTTAACTTAACTAAAAAACAAAAATTAAAAATGCTTTTGACTACTGAGTTAGCAAATCGCATATATCAACGTGAATTTGATAAAAGAAAATCTTTATTTAATAGTGAAGATGTTTATGAATTAATTAAAAATGAAATGGAGTATTTAGATAAAGAAACACTCAGTATTATAATTTTAGACATTAAAGGAAAAATCTTAAAAAAAGAGATGATTTATATGGGAACAACCACATCAATTCCTGTATCTGTTAAAGAAATATTTACAACGCCTATCAAGTTAAGAGCATATGGAATGATTCTTATTCATAATCATCCAACTGGCGATGCGAAGCCATCAATTGCAGATGATAAGCTTACGCAAAAGATTATGGATGCAAGTCAAATACTATCAGTTGAGACAATCGATCATATTATTGTTGGAAAAGATGAATTTTACTCGTATAAAAATAAGAAATTATTTAAAATTTGATATAATAATCCCATAAGGGATGTGAATGAATGAAGAAAGAATCAACAGTTAAATTATGGTATCTTACAGCCATCGGCGTGATACTTATTATATTGATGATGATTACAGCGTCAGTATTACAAATAGGGGAACAATTAAAATCGATTCATCCGTACGTGCCATACGCATTTTATGGCATTGCTGTTTTATTAACTTATTTCTTGATTGTTAAACCGGTGTTAATTATTTTATTCTCACCAACATTCTCAATTGAGACAACACTTGATAACGAGCCTGAAAAAGAATATAAGGTGTTAAAAAGAGTTGCTAAAAGATTAATGGACCGCAAAGATTTACCAGAAGTATTCCAAGACAACTTAGAAAAAGCATATCACGATCCAAAGTTATTACGTGATGCGTTAAATACTGTTTACAACAAACACATTAAAAGACAAATCAATAAAACAATTCGTAACCATGCAAAAACTGTGATGGTTTCAACAGCAATTTCACAAAATGGTAGATTAGATTTCATTACGGTAATTGTTGTAAATATTAGAATGATTAAAGATTTAGTTGTTTTATGTGGATTTAGACCAAGTTACAAGAACTTAGCTAAATTAGTGATTAACGTATTTACAACGGCATTAATTGCTGAAGGATTAGAAAATATTAATATATCAGATATCTTACCGCAATCAACAATGAACATGTTAGGTGAAATTCCACTCATTAAGCCAATCATGTCAAGTGTGCTTGATGGGGTATCCAATGCATTACTCACACTAAGAATTGGTATTGTTACTAGAAAATACTTATTTGATGACTCAGGTGAAGCAACCAAAGAAAAAATTCGTTTTGGTGCATTAGTAGAAGCAGCTAAACACTTACCTTTAGTCATTGCAGATGGACTCTATATTTTCCCTAAAACAGTCATGAATTTATTTGGAAAACAAAAGAAAACAGTTGATCCAGAGTGGGAATAAATCAAGTAATTTATGTTTTTTTAATAAATATATAATATTTACTTGACAAAAATATAGGAATCATATAAAATCATATAGGCGTTGTACCACATAGAAAAGGTCTTAAAAGTCGAATGACTACCTTAATAGTGAGTCTTCAAAATATTAATAAGGAGGGAACACAGACATGTTTGCAATTATCGTAACAGGCGGTAAACAAATTAAAGTAACTGAAGGACAAGAAATCTACGTTGAAAAATTAGACGTTGAAGCTGGTGAAACTTACGAATTCACAGAAGTTTTAGCTACAGATTCTAAAGTAGGTCATCCATTCGTTTCAGGAGCTAAAGTTGTTGCTGAAGTAGTTAAAAAAGGTAAACAAAAGAAGATTATTGTTTTCAAATACAAGAGAAGAAAAAACTATCGTAGAAAACAAGGTCACAGACAACCATACACTAAGTTAGTTGTTAAATCAATCATTGGCTAATTATGATTAAGTATAAAGTCAAAAAAAATGATGATCATATCGAAACAATTAAAGTAGAGGGTCATGCATTATTTGGAGCATACGGTACAGATATCGTATGTGCATCCGTTTCGACAGGCTTAATAATGACAGCAAATGCAATCGAGATTTTAGGATATAAGGATAAAATCTCTCTTAAAGTCGAAGAAGGATTCTTCGAATTACAGGTTCTTCAAACTAATTCAATTATTGAAGGTTTGCTGAACAATTTAGTTTACACATTAAATGAGCTTGAAGCTCAGTATCGTACTTATATTAAATATCAAAAGGAGGCATAACGATGTTAAAGTTAAATATTCAGTTATTCGCATCTAAAAAAGGTGTTGGGTCATCTAAAAACGGACGTGACTCTAATGCTCAACGTTTAGGTCAAAAATTATCTGACGGACAATTCGCAACAGCTGGATCAATCATCTATCGCCAAAGAGGAACTAAAATTCATCCAGGCACAAATGTTGGTCGCGGTTCAGACGACACTTTATTCGCTAAAGTGGCTGGAATCGTAAAATACGAACGTAAGGGTAAAGACCGTACTCAAGTATCAGTTTACGCAGCTTAATTCAAAGGGTAATTTATTACCCTTTTTTATTGTATAATTATCATAGGAGTTGATATATATGAGTCTATTTGTCGATGAAGTCGTCGTAGAAGTTAAAGCCGGCCGTGGTGGAAACGGTAAAGTAGCATTTAGAAGAGAAGCACACGTTGAATTTGGCGGTCCATTCGGTGGAAATGGCGGTAATGGTGGTAATATTTATTTTGTTGGTGATGAAGGTAAAAATACCTTAATCGACTTAAAGTATAATCGTCATATTCGTGCCCAACATGGTGCGAACGGGGAAATTAAGGGTATGCATGGTGCAAACGCAGAACATACTTATGTAAGAGTACCATTAGGAACAATTGTATATGATGAAAAGAATAATTTAATCGGTGAAGTACTATATCATGGTCAAGAACTACTTGTCGCTAAAGGCGGTAAGGGTGGACGTGGTAATATTGCCTTTGCAACAAATAAAAACCAAGCTCCCGACTTCGCAGAACAAGGCGACCCAGGTCAAACCTTTAGAGCTAAAGTTGAACTTCAAGTCTTAGCTGATGTTGGATTACTTGGTTACCCATCTGTTGGTAAATCTACTTTAATTTCATCTATTTCAAACGCCAAAGCTAAGATTGCTCCATATCCATTTACAACGCTATCTCCTCAATTAGGAATGGTTAGAGTGGATGAAGATGAGTTTGTTGTTGCAGACTTACCTGGTTTAATCGAATATGCGCACTTAGGTGTTGGATTAGGTATCCAATTCTTAAAACACGTTGAACGTTGCCGTGTCTTATTACACATCGTTTCAATGGAAAGTGAAGATCCATATAAAGATTACTTAACAATTAATAATGAACTTGTTCAATATGATGAAGCATTAAAAGATAGAGTTCAAATTGTAGTAGCTAACAAAATGGATACAGAAGACGCAGAAGAAAAATTAAAAGAATTTGAATCAAAATTAAATGGTATTAAAGTATTCCCTATCTCTGCATTAAATAGAGAAGGATTAATGGCTTTAAAATATGAAATTATTCGTGTCTTAAAGACAATTCCTAAATTTGAACCTAAACAAATTACTAAAGTTTATGAATTTAATGAAAATAAAGATTCAGACTTTGTGATTACTAAAGGTGACGATGGTATCTTTGATATTACAGGTGAGAAAGTATTTATTTTATTCAACCGTACGGACTTTAATAATGAGTCAGCTGTTAAACGTTTTGCGCGTCAATTAAGAGGTATAGGTATTGATGAAGCACTTCGTGAAGCAGGGGTTCAAAACGGGGATATTGTAAGAATCTTCTCATACGAATTCGAATACTTAGAATAATAGAAATGACATAAAGTCATTTCTTTTTTTTCAAAAAAAAATGAGTCTATATGACTCATTTTATAATTTTAAGGCTCTAATTTTATATTGATAACTCTTCTTCGCATCTTTAAGTTCACGTTGTTTTTTGCGCTTTTCAATTTTATCAATTTGAAGTGCAATTTGTTTACTCTTTTTCGCTTCCTCTTGGATTAAAGTGTTATGTTTTAGATATAAAGCATGAAGTTCATTTGTTAAATGTTCAATCTTTCTTGTACAATTTTGATCATTTTTCTGATGTTGCTCTTTAAGTTGTTGAAGTTTTTCTTTTAACTGTTCTTTAAGTTTAGCATCAGTTTGATTAAAACGAGTAAAGAGTAGATTATTTTTAACTTTTGTTGATTCTTCTAATTGTTTTAAATTCTTTTGTTTTTGATCAATAGCGTCAGTTGCTTTTTGAACATTACGTAAGTACTGTTCGTGTGTACGAACTAAGTTCTTTTGGTGATCAGCTTTCATTTGATCAATAGCTGATTTAAGGTTATCATCAATTAAAAGAAGTTCATTCTTAAGTTTTTCTTCTGTTGCCATAATTTGCGATTCAAGTAGTTTAATATCCGCTCTTAAATCGTTAATTTTAGGCTGTTTTTCCTTGTTGATGTTTAATGATAAGGTCTTAATGTAAGTTTGTTCTTCATGTTTTAATGTGTTTAAATTTTGATTGTGGCGAATGATTTGTTGATTTTTTAAGAACTTAAGATTAGCAATCTTTTTCTTATTCAATACCATATTCTTCTGAAGTAATTTTTGATAATTATCTTTCAATGTATTTTGTTCAAGATTTAGTTTATCAAAAACTTGAATACTATATTTAAGTAGGTCTTGATAGAAGAAGTTTGCTTGACGTTCAAAGTTGTCTTCAACACGTTGGAATGACTTTTGAGCATCCTTAATTAAATCATCTGTTAAATAGAGTGGCTGATTTAATTTAGTTGTTAAAACTAAAACTTTATTCTCATAAGCATTAAATAAATTTGTAAGTTTCTTCATGAAGTTTTGGTAAAAACTTAATTGTTCAAAATATACTTTCGCATCAAGTTGTTGTTTCGCATGAAGATTTTTCTTATCAAGTTCAAATTTATCTTTAAGCATGAGGCGTTGTTGTTCAATTTTATCAATAGGTTTTTTATGACGTTCAATCTCTTTTTCTAGGTTGTTCATCTCAATTTCAATTGAGTTGATTTGGCGAACGAGCGAGTCAATTTCATTTTGATGTTGTCTTTGTCCTTTTCGGGTTGATTCTTCCGATTTTAATACTTCAATTTTATTGATGTTAGATTGGATTTTATCAACATTATTACCTAATACTTGGATTTGATAATCAATCTTTTTAATACTATTTTCAATTTGACGTTGATCTTCATCTAAATCTTGTAACTTAGTATTTAATTCTTCTTCAAGTTCTTGGACTAATGATTGATATTTTTGACCTGTAATATCATTAATTTTTATTTCATGGAAATTCTTTATATCAAGTAAGAAATCATCTTTAGCTTGTTCTTGAACGATACGTAAATCTTTAAAAATTTCATTATTTAAATTGATAAATACTTTAACATCCTCTGGATGTGCAGGAAGTTGGTATAACTTAACTAACTTAAGCATTAAGTGATGTTGAATATTATAGATTAAGAAGATTTGATTAAATAAGTGATCAATTCTTGAATGAATAACATTTAAATCTTTACTTAATAATCCAACATCGCGATTAACTACTTCAAGGTTTTCAGTTAAAAGCAGTCTTTCTTCTTCAAATGATAAATCAAATTTTAACACTTCAACATCGGTATTTAAGTCTTTATCATAGAATGTATGAAGGGCTTGTTTCTCTTTTTGAAGATAGTTAATTTGAGTTTCTATCTCACTACGTTTTAGTGCATAGTTTAATTCAGCTAACTTTTCATTTAAAGTATTCGTTTCTATGATAAGGTTAGTTTTTAATTCTTGATTTTTAATTTGTTGGTCTCGAATGACATTTTCTTTTTCAATTCCTAGTTGTTGAGTGATTGCATATACACTACGTAGGTGATCAAGTAGAAGACGCTCTTTATCTAACATTAATTTTTGTTCGAGTTTAAAAATCTGAAGTTTATAATCTAAATTATCTTCTTTAAATTGATAGTGATTTAAATGATAGTTTGTATCATTAGATAATAAATTAACATCACGCTCTGACATCGCATTATCGGAAGCTAGCGATGTTTCAAGTGGAGATATTAATTCAATTTGTTCAATATCTAATTGTTCAACATCATGATCAAAAGTGATTTTTAATTTCTTTTGATTCACATCATTTTCTTTTAATTTATTTTGATAATTTAAATAGTTGTTGTAGTTTTGAAGTTTAAAGTTTAAACCTAAAACCTTTTCTTCAATGCGCCAATCAGTCATTTCTTCAATAAACTTAGCTTCAGCTAATGAAAGTAGTTCATATTGTTCTTTAGACTTTTGAAGATTTTCTTTATTGGTGCGTAAAATTTGTTTATTTAACTCATTATCCTGTTGACGTAGCTTTTTATTACGTTCTTTATTTAATAAAGTTCTTTCTTGTTCAGATAAACCAATCAGTTTTTCATTATGTTCTTTTTGGCTTTCCATTCTTTCTTTTGCAAGATATTCTTTATACGCAGAAAGTTTAGAGTTTAATAAAGTAATGTGTTCAGTTGATTCTCTAATGATTTTTTGTTTAGCATGATTAAAGTTTTCTACAATATTTTCATATTTTTCTTTATGAAGTGATAACTTTTCATCATACTCTTTTTGAATGATTTCAGAGTTTGCTTGATATTCAGCTTCAATAATTGAAAGAAGTTGTTGTAAGGGCTCTATTTGGTTATTGAAATCATTGGTTAATTTGTTAAGTTTATCATTACGTTTTTTCTTAATTGAATCGACTTTCTTATTGAAAGCCATTGATTGTTGATGATACTCATTTTTAATACTTAAATATTTTGAGTCACTTTGTTCACGGTATTCGTTTTTAACAATTTGAATTTTAGACTTTTCTTCTAAGACACCCATTTCAAATTCTTTAATTTTTTGATTATAAGATTCTTCCATATGTTTAAAACGAGATTCAATTTTGTTGAGGTCCTGATTGTAGTTTAATTCAATTTGAGCAATTGATTTTGAACTATCTTTTTTGATTTCCAAGATAGTTTTTTCAATATAAGACAAATCTTTAGACTTATTGATTTCATTTGCTGATAAGATTTCGTCAAATGCAGTTTTTGCGTCTAATAAATCTTGTTCAAGTTTATTAATAGTTGTCTTAATTTCCTCATCGATTAAAACTAAGGATTCAGATTTTACACGTTTTAAATTATCAATTTTATGTTTAACTTCATCTTTATAATGTTCAAAACTATCATAAAGAATATCGATTTTAGCATCATGAATTTTCTTAATATTATTTTGAGAATTGAATGTTTCATTTAATACGTTATTGTGAGCAGTAGTGAAAGACAAAAATTCTACCTCTAAATTAGAAAGTAGATTCGTAATATCATCTGTAATTTGTTTATATTTTTTATCTTTTTCTGCAAAGCTATTTAACATAGAAATCGCTTCACCAATAAACTTAAAGTCCATTTACTCACCATCCAAATTTATTATAACATAATAAAGTAGCGAAAAAATGTTATAATAACTAAGAAATACAAAATTAAGGATGTAGACTATGTACGGATATATTAAAGGAATCGTTAAAAAGGTTTCACCAGAACATATTATTGTTGAAAATAATGGGATTGGTTACTTAATCATTTCTCCTGTTCCATACCAATATCTCGTAGGAAGTGATGTTGTTGTTTACACACATTACCATGTTCGTGAGGATGCAATCTTACTTTACGGGTTTAAAGATGAAGAAACGTTAAGTTTATTTCAAAAATTAATCAGTGTATCAGGAATTGGACCTAAGAGTGCATTAAGTATTGTTGCATATGATGATTCTAGACGTATTGTTGATGCTATTGAGTCTGGTGATGCGAAGTATTTAACGAAATTCCCAGGAATTGGTAATAAATCAGCCTCACAAATTATCTTAGATTTAAAAGGTAAATTAGTGACTGAACCAGATGCAAGATTAGTAGATGATAATACAAGTGATATCATTGCTGCTTTACAAGCCTTAGGTTATAACAGAACAGAAATTAATAAAGCAATAAAACATATTAATGTTGACCAACCAGTTGATCAAGCATTAAAAGAAGCACTTGCATATTTATTAAAGTAGGTATAAAACATGGATGAAAATATCTCAGTTATTAGAGATTTAAGTAAAGAAGATGATGAACTTCTTTTAAGACCGCAAAAACTTAATCAATATATTGGGCAAGCAAACATTAAAGAAATGTTATCCATTTATATTCAAGCAGCGTTAAAACGTAATGAATCATTAGACCATATTTTACTTTATGGTGCACCAGGGTTAGGGAAAACAACCTTAGCACAAATTATCGCAAATGAACTCGGAGTAAATATTAAAATTACATCAGGTCCTGCAATTGAAAAAACTGGGGATTTAGCTGCGCTTTTAACCACGCTAAAACATGGTGATGTTTTATTTATTGACGAAATTCATCGTTTACCTCGTTTTGTTGAAGAAGTATTATATTCAGCAATGGAAGATTATGTTTTAGATATTGTCTTAGATAAAGATCGCGATTCAAGAAGTATTCGTATTGAGTTACCTCCTTTTACATTAATTGGGGCAACCACACGTTTTGGTGATTTATCTCACCCATTACGTGATCGTTTTGGAGCGACATTACGCTTAAGTTATTACACACAAGAAGAACTAGCACAAATTGTTAGTCGTACAGCAAACGTTTATCAAAATGATATTGAAGAAGAAGCTGTTAAAGAACTAGCAAAACGCAGTCGTGGTACACCACGTATTGCCAATCGTTTATTTAGACGTGTAAGGGATTTTGCTGAAATTATGTCTGATGGTGTAATTACACATGATATTACCAATCTTGCGTTAACTAAATTGGGGATTGATTCAAGAGGTCTTGATCATTCAGATTACTTATACTTAAAGGGTATTGTTGAAAGATTTAATGGGGGACCAGTAGGATTAGAATCAATTGCGTCTACAATTGGTGAGGAACCAGGCACAATTGAAGATGTATTTGAACCATATTTATTACAGGAAGGGTATATTAAAAGAACACCTAGAGGTAGGGTTGCAACCGAATTAGCCTATAGTGTTCTTGGTAAAAAATATTACAAAGGTTTATTAGATTGAAAATAGAATTATTTGACTTTAACTTACCGGATGAATTAATTGCACAACATCCAATGGAAAAACGTGATCATTCACGACTATTTGTCATTGATAGAAAAACAGATGAACGTCGCCATAAACATTTTTATGATATCGTAGATGAATTAACAGAAAATGATGTACTTGTAATGAATAACACAAAGGTTATTCCAGCAAGATTAATTGGTGAAAAAGAAGATACCAAAGCGGGGATTGAAGTCTTACTTTTAAAAGAGATAAAACCCGGTGTATGGGAAGCATTAACTAAACCGGCAAAAAGAATAAAAGTAGGTACGGTAGTATCATTTGGTAATGGTTTATTAAAGATGCAATGCATTGAAGAACGTGAAGAAGGTATTCGTGTTTATCAAGCGATTTATGAGGGAATTTTCTTAGAGGTTTTAGATAAATTAGGTACGATGCCACTACCACCTTATATTACGGAAAAATTAACTGATCAATCAAGATATCAAACAGTTTATGCGGCAAACCCTGGTAGTGCAGCAGCACCAACTGCTGGACTTCATTTCACAAAAGAATTACTTCAAAAAATAAAAGAAAAAGGTGTTGAAATTATAGAAGTTACTCTACATGTCGGGTTAGGTACATTTAGACCAGTTCAAGTAGATGATACGAATCAACACCATATGCATAATGAATCATATGAAATTACTGAGTATGCAGCCGAACGTTTAAACTTAGCTGTGAAAAATAAGAAAAATATTGTAGCAGTAGGTACAACCTCAGTTAGAACATTAGAATCTAATTATCATAACGGATTTACTGCAGGACATTTTGATACTGCAATCTTTATCCATCCAGGATATAAGTTTAAAGCTGTTGGATCAATTATTACAAACTTTCATTTACCTAAATCGACACTTATTATGTTGATTTCAGCATTCTACGATAGAGAAAAGATTTTAGATTGTTATCGTGAAGCAATAGAAAAAAACTATCGCTTCTTCTCATTCGGCGATAGTATGTTCCTTAAATAAATAGATATAATGTAATTGATAAGGTTCCAACAATAAATGCATAAATTGAGAACCAAATTAAATTTTTCACTTGCACGTATTTGTTCATTACGCGTACAGTAAGTAGTGAGAATAAGAAACTAAAGATAAATGCTAATACAAATCCTGGGATATCTATGACACCAGGATTTTTAATTGCTTCATAAAGTCCTAATAATGAAACAGGCACACTAACCAATATGTATGCTAAGAAAGAGAAGCGTAATACCTTTTTAAGTTCAACTTTTTGACTTAACCCACCTACAATCGTAATACCAGAGCGAGATAATCCAGGTAGTGGAGCAAGTGCTTGGAAGAGACCAATAACGGTTGCATTTTTCCAAGTGATATCATTAATAAATTGCTTGTTTCTTAACATGAAAACAGTAAATAATAAAATTGATGTGACAATAAGTGAAATACCTGTAAATAATAGATTTGGTGTAAGATACTTATTGGCAATTAAACCAGTAATTCCAATTGGGATAACTGCTATACATAGTTTTAATGCATAAAAGAAGTTTTCCTTCTTTACACTATTTACTCTTTTTTCCTTTTTAAAAATAAAATCAAATGAATCGATAATTAAGTCTTTAATATCTTTAAAATAGAAGATAAATAGTGCAATGAATGATCCCATATTGGTAATCATTAATAATAGTTTAAGTTCTGATTCAATATCTTGTCCATTCATAAGTAGTGTTGAGAATAAAACAAGATGCCCAGAACTTGATACAGGGAATATTTCTGTTATCCCTTGGATAACTCCAAGTAAAATATATTTTAATAGTTCGACAATATAAGACATAAGTAGTAAACTCCTGAGTTTTTTATTGAACTCATTATAACATGAAAGTCTGGTGTAAGCGTTGTAATTTTTGTCAAAAACACATATAATATTTTACAAGGGATGTGATTTCATGGACAAGAATACAATTATTACACTAATCGTTGCGTTAGTTGTATTAATTGCTGGCGGAACTTATCTTTTTATTAGCTATAAAAAGAAAAATAAAAGTGAATCTAAGCCATCAAATATTAATGTAGTTACTTTACTAGAAGCGCTTGGAGGATCAAATAATATTTTAAATACATCTTTAGAGAATAAAAGATTAAAAATATTATTAGAAAATCCAAAATTAGTTTCTCAAACACTATTAAAATCAATGGATATTTCTGGTTTCTTAACTGGTAAAGAGTTAAAACTTTTAATTAAAGAAAATCCAGTAGAAGTAAAAAATAATTTAGATAAAATACGAAATGAGGTAACAAAATGAAACAAAAATTCGTTATTATTTCAGAATATGGATTACATGCTAGACCTGCAACTCGTTTAGTTAATCAAGCAATGTCTTATGAATCTGAATTAAGTTTAACAGCGTTTAATCGCTCTGTTAACTTAAAAAGTATTATGGGCGTGATGAGCTTAGGTATTTATAACGGAGAAGTTATTGAAATATCTGCAGAAGGACCAGATGCTCAAGAAGCAATTAAAGGTATTACGGATTTCTTAGTCGCAGAAGGGTTAGGAAAAGTAAGCGAATGATAAAAAAAATCCTTCAAGGTACACTTGTAGGGATTGGAGCAATATTACCAGGTGTAAGTGGTGGCATGATAGCCGCCGCTTTCAATATTTATAGTGAATTAATTAATGCATTAGACAATGTGACTAAAAAACCAATTCAAGCAATCAAATCGATTTGGGAGTATATCGTTGGGATTGGTCTTGGGTTAATTTTAGGCTTTATTCTTGTCTTACTTGTGTTTAATTATGTTCCAATTCCATCCACACTATTATTTATTGGATTAATTATTGGTGGGGTACCTGAAATTTATTTACTTGCTAAAGAAAAACAATTTAAGGCAAGTGATTTTATTGTTGTAGGCATTACTTTTATCGCCTTAACAGTATTTGCTTTTATTTCACCAAGCACAGCTAATGTATCAAATACGAATTTATTCATGTGGTTTATCGTTGGTTTCTTATTAGCAATTTCACTCATTATTCCAGGTTTAAGTGGAACTATGATTTTAATGATGATTGGCTATTATATTCCAATGACTGAATTACCAAAAGATGCACTTACCTCATTTTTCAATTTTGATTTTGAGATGTTCATGCCATTATTTTGGAATGGACTATTTGTAGGTTTAGGTGTTATTGCAACCTTCTTACTTGCAGGTAAGGGTTTAAACTTTATCTTAAAAAAAATCCCTAGAAAGTTCTATCAATTTGTTTTAGGGATTATGTTAGCATCACCAATTAACATTATTATGAGTTTACGTGGTGAGATGTTAAGTGAACCAGGAATTGATATATTTAATTTAAACGCGTTCTGGTATATGTGGTTAATTGGTATAATTTTATTACCGGTTGGTATTTATATAGCCAGATTATTTGTGAAGGACGAACATGAGACAGAAGAAAATTAAAGACGCAACAATTGAAAATTTATTAGATTTAGGTGTTTGGATTGAAGCAAAACCAATTTCTAATAAAGTAGAGAATATCTTTATGGAAATTGGTTCTGGTAAAGGTCAATTCATTACATCTTTAGCAAAAGCAAATCCAGATAGATTATTTGTTGCAGTGGAAAAAGAACAAAACGTATGTTATCGTTTAGCTCAAAAAAGAGCTGAAATGGAATTAGATAATTTAATTGTGATTATGGATGATGCCGAAAATCTAGCTAATTATTTTGTGGATAGTAAAGCAAGTGTAATTCAATTAAACTTTTCAGATCCATGGCCAAAATCAAGACACCATAAACGTAGATTAACATACCCAACAAAATTAAACCTCTATAAACAATTATTAAGTCATGATGGAAAGGTTATATTAAGAACTGATCATTTAGAGTTATTCAATGATTCATTAGAATATTTTATTGAGGCTAACTACCAAATCATTGCATCAGACTTAAATTTACCTGAATCTGATTTCATGACAGAGTATGAAGTTAAAAAACGTAAGAATGGTCCAATTTATCAATTGGAGGCGATTGTAAAAAATGAGTAATCATTATCAAATCTTAACTGAATTAGCGGGTATTTCGTCACATGAAAAAAATGTGAGAGCATACATTGAAGAAGTAATTAAAAAGTATCCTAATTATCAAATTAAAAAGGATAAATTAGGAAGTATTTTTGCCTATAAACAATCAAAAAATCCAAATGCTGCAACAGTAGTTGTTGCTGGACATATGGATGAGGTTGGATTAATGGTCAGAAATATTAAACCAAATGGTGGTATTGAAGTTTTACCTATTGGTGGCTTATCTGGCGAAGTATTTATTTCACAAGTGGTTTATGTTTATACAAAAGATGGTAAAAAAATACCAGGTATTATTGGCTCTATTCCTCCACACCTAAAAACAAACAACAATACAAGCATTGAAGCATTAATTGTTGATGTAGGTGCAAGTAGTAAAGACGAAGTCTTATCATATGGAATTAATATTGGTGATATGGTTTTATATGAAACCAAATATCAAGACACGTTTAATAAGAAGCGTTTTATTGCAAAAGCAATTGACAACCGTTATGGCTGTGGTTTGGCATTAGAAGCACTTGAATATTTCCATGAAACAGAGTTTGACTTTAATATTGCAATCGGTGCAACCGTACAAGAAGAAGTTGGACTTCGAGGTGCAGAAACAACAACAAACATGTTTAAACCAGATATGTTTATTGCATTAGATGCATCACCATTAAATGATATTCATGATGCAGGAGCAATCGGAAAATTAGGTGATGGATTCTTATTAAGAGTTTATGATCCTAAAAATATTATGTTATTCCCATTAAGAAATTACTTTGAAAATCTAGCACAAAAACATAACATCAAATATCAAGCCTATTTCTCAATGGGTGGTACAGATGCTGCAAAAGCAATCGACATGCATGAAGGTATTTTAGCAACCACAATTGGTTTACCAGCAAGATACATTCACTCAAGTGTTGCGATGGCAGATTACTTTGATTTAGATCAAGCTAGACGCATGTTATTTACTCTATTAGAAGATTTAACTACTGAAAAAATAAAGAATTTAAAAGGGGAAAATTAATGAAATACATAACACTTCATAATGGCGTACGTATGCCACAATTTGGACTTGGAACATTTAAAGTGGAAGCAGGTGAATCTGCTTATGAAACTGTAAAAAGAGCGCTCAAAATTGGATATCGTCATATTGATACTGCAATCATGTACGGTAATGAGGCCGATGTTGCAAAAGCAATTAAAGATTCTGGCATCAAACGTGAAGAAATATTTGTAACATCAAAGTTCTTTAAGCTTTATTCTGGGGATAAAGAAAAAATACGAAAAGACATTGATGCTTCACTTAGTCGTTTAGATTTAGGTTATGTTGATTTAATGTTAATACACTGGCCAAACATGGATGAGAAAATCAATCAAGCAGCTTGGAGTGTATTAGAAGAATATTATGAAAAAGGTGCCTTTAGAGCAATTGGGGTATCAAATTTTCAAATTCACCATTTAGAACGTTTATTAGAATCAGCAAAAATTGTACCGATGATCAATCAAGTAGAATGTCATCCTTTATTAGCACAATTTGGACTTCAAAAATACTTAATTTCAAAAGGTATCCAAATGACAAGTTATGGTCCATTTGCGAAAGGTAGAGTCTTTGAAGAACCAACAGCATCTGAGATTAAATCAATTGCTGAAAAGCATCAAGCTACAATTACTCAAGTGATTATTGCTTGGGGACTACAACGTGGTATTGTGATGATTCCAAAGAGCGTACATGAGGACCGTTTAATTGAAAATTTCAATGGAACTGAACTTGTTTTATCACAATCTGAAATGGAAAGAATGAATGCACTTAACCGTGGTGCTAGAGTCTATACAGATCCGGATAATAACGCTGTTACATAAGAAAAAATTATTTAAAGATAATCATTATTTCTGTAATGATTATCTTTTTTTATTGTATAATGATATTAACAAAACATGAAGAGGTAACGTATGGCACAAAAAAATTACGATGAATCGTCTATTCAAATACTAGAAGGATTAGAAGCTGTAAGAAAACGTCCAGGGATGTACATTGGTTCAACTGATGGTCGTGGGCTTCATCATTTAGTATGGGAAATAGTTGATAATGCAATGGATGAAGTGCTTGCCGGTTTTGGTGATGAAATTAGCGTAACCATTAAACAAGATAACTCAATTGAGGTATCTGATAACGGACGTGGTATGCCTTATAAAATGCACCAATCTGGAATACCGACAACACAAGTCATCTTTACCGTTTTACATGCTGGTGGAAAATTCGGTTCAGAAGGTGGATATAAAGTTGCTGGGGGTCTACATGGTGTAGGGTCATCTGTAGTTAATGCTTTATCAACTGCGCTTGAAGTAACAGTTTACAAAGATGGAGGCATCTTTAAACAAAAGTTTGAAGATGGAGGGAAAATTATCAATCCACTTGAACGTGTTGGGGATAGTAAAAAAACAGGAACAACCGTTTGGTTCAAGCCAGATCCTAAAATTTTTTCTACAACACTTTATAACTACGACACAATTAAAGAGCGTTTAAAAGAGTCAGCATATTTAATCAAAGGGTTAAAGATTAACCTAATCGACCAAAGAAAAAATGTAAAAGAAACATTTAAATATGATGATGGAATTAAAGCGTATGTTTCACAATTAAATGAATCAAAACAAACCTTACATGAAGTTCAATTAGTGGAAGGTTCTTTTAAAGCATCTAGAGGTGCTGATATTGAAGTAGAAGTGGCACTTCAATATACTGACGGATATCAAGAAAACATCATTTCTTTCGTTAATAATGTAAGAACTAAAGATGGTGGAACACATGAAATCGGCTTTAAATCAGCGCTAACAAAAGTTATTAATGACTATGCAAGAAAATACGTTTTAATCAAAGAAAAAGATGATAATTTAGATGGTGTAGATATTCGTGAAGGTCTAACTGCAATCATCTCTTTAAGAGTCCCAGAATCTATTTTAGAGTTTGAAGGACAAACAAAAGGTAAACTTGGAACACCTGATGCAAGAAATGCAACAGAATCTGTTTTCTATGAAAAGTTCAACACCTATCTAGAAGAAAATAGAGAAACTTCAAATAAAATCATTGGTAAAGCCTTAGCCGCTGCTCGTGCGAGAGAAGCTGCAAGAAAAGCACGCGAAGAAGCAAGAGATAATAAAAAGAAAAACAAAAAGGAAATGATTTTATCAGGTAAGTTAACACCTGCACAAGGAAAAGATAAGAATATAAATGAGCTTTTCTTAGTCGAAGGGGACTCTGCGGGCGGTTCTGCAAAGCAAGGACGTAACCGTCGTTTCCAAGCAATCCTACCTTTACGAGGTAAGGTTTTAAATACAGAAAAAACAAACACAGATACGTTATTAAAAAATGAAGAAATCGCTACAATTATCCATACCATTGGTGCAGATTTTGGACCTGATTTTGATATTAAGAAATGTAACTATAAAAAAGTTATTATCATGACCGATGCCGATGATGATGGAGCACATATTCAAGTTTTATTATTAACATTCTTCTTTAGATATATGCGTCCATTAATTGAAGATGGTCGTTTATACATCGCACTACCACCGCTATATAAAGTGACTAAAAAACGTGGTAAAAAAGATGAGATTATTTATGCATGGTCTGATGATGAATTAAAAGAAATTTTAGAAATGTCAGATTCAAATTACAATATTCAACGTTACAAAGGTCTTGGTGAAATGAATTTTGATCAACTTTGGGAAACAACGATGAACCCAGAAACAAGAACACTAGTTCAAGTTACAATTGATGATGTGAATGAATCAGATAAACATATTTCTGTTTTAATGGGGGATCAAGTGGGACCTCGTCGTGAATGGATTGAAAGAAATGTCGATTTTGAAATTTCAGATGACTTTGATATTGAGGGGAAGACTAGATGAACAAAAATGTAGATAAAAAACTCAATCAGTTTATTGAAGAAAAAATTCAAAAAACACGTTTAGAAGATGTTATGTCTACCCGCTTTGCGAGATATTCAAAGTACATCATTCAAGATCGTGCACTTCCTGATGCTAGAGATGGATTAAAACCAGTTCAACGTCGTATTTTATATGCGATGGGTGAAATGGGATTAGCACACAATAAACCCTATAAAAAGAGCGCTAGAATTGCTGGAGAAGTCATGGGTAAATATCACCCACATGGTGACTCATCAATTTATGAAGCAATGGTTCGTATGAGCCAAGACTTTAAAATGCGTGTACCATTAATTGATATGCATGGTAACAACGGGTCAATCGATGGTGACTCAGCAGCCGCAATGCGTTATACAGAAGCTAGACTTTCAAAAGAAGCTGAGTATTTATTAAAAGACATTGAAAAGAGAACTGTTCCATTTGTTCCTAACTTTGATGATGAAGAACAAGAACCAACAGTTTTACCTGCAAAATTTCCTAACCTTTTAGTGAATGGTGCAATGGGGATTTCTGCAGGCTATGCAACAAAGATTCCGCCACATAACTTAAGAGAAATCATTGATGCAACAATCGCATTAATAGAAAATCCAAATTTAACAGATGATGAGATGTTAGCTATTGTAAAAGGACCAGACTTCCCAACTGGGGGTATTGTTCAAGGTAAAGATGGCATTAAACAAGCATTAAAAACTGGTGCTGGAAAAATCATTATCCGTTCGAAAACTGCGATTGAAGAGATTTCAAAATCACAAGACCGTATTGTGATTACTGAAATTCCTTATGAAGTTGTTAAAGCCGATTTAGTACGTGCAATTGATAACTTAAGAATTAACAATAATATTGAAGATATATTAGAAATCAGAGATGAAACAGACCAAGAAGGTCTACGTATTGCAATTGATCTAAAAAAAGGTGCCGATGCACAGTTTATCTTAAATTATTTATATAAGAATTCTGATTTACAAATTGCCTATAACTATAATATGGTAGCAATTCTTAATCACAGACCAGTTCAAGTTGGTGTCATTGAGTTACTTAAAACATATATTGAACACCAAAAAGAAGTCATCACGAACCGTTCTAACTATGAACTCGATAAAGCAACCAAACGTAATCATATTGTTGATGGTTTAATTAAGATGACATCAGTTGTTGAAGAAGTGATTCAAGTCATTAGAAAATCAGAAAATAAGTCACAATCAAAAATTAACATTCAAAATCGTTTTGGCTTCACTGAACTACAAGCTGAAGCAATTGTTATGTTACAACTTTACCGCTTGTCTACAACAGATATTCAAGCCTTAATGGATGAACAACAAGCATTAAAAAAAGAAATGGATAAGTTAAATCAGATTCTATCAAATGAAAGAATCTTAATGAAGACTATTAAAAATGAACTCTTAGAAGTTCATGCCATTATTGGCCAAGACCGTCGTACAGTCATTGAAGATGAAATTGAAGCAATTAAGATTGATCATAGAGATTTAATTCAAGATGAAAGAATCATGGTTGGTATTACGAAAGATGGATACGTTAAACGTGCATCCCTTCGATCATTTAATGCATCAAAAGAAGTGGGATTAAAAGAAAACGACTGTTTATTATTTGAAGAAGAGATTAATACATTAGATACACTTTTAATGTTTACAAATCTAGGAAACTTCATTTTCTTACCTGCATATAAAATTGATGAACAAAAATGGAAAGATTTAGGGGTTTATATTAATAATATTGTTCCAGTTGAAAAGAACGAAAGAATTATTAGAGTATTTAGCATTACTGATTTTAAGAGTAATAAAAAATTATTACTTGCAAGTAAACAAGGCTTAATGAAACAAGTGAATTTATCAGACTTTGAAGTTACACGCTATAATAAACCGATGCGTGCGATGAAGCTTGATAAAGATGATGAATTAAGAAGTGTGGACTTTGAAGTTAAAGAAAATATTATTTCTTTAAGTAAAGAAGGGTATGTATTACGCTTCAATACTGAAGAACTGCCAATTTATGGCTTAAGTGCTGGTGGCGTAAAATCAATGTCATTAAATGACGGTGATGAATTAGCAGTTGCCTTCTATGCAAAAGAATCAGATGATTTTTATTTCTTAACATCACGCGGACATGTGATTAAAGATACGGTTTTAGAATTACCGCGCTATGCTAGAAATCGTCGTGGTGTGATTTTAGTTGAACGTCAAAAGACTAATCCACACTATGTTGTTTCAGCATCACGTCTATCTAGAACACAAGTTAAAGAGGATGTAAAAGTACGCTTACTTTCAACAAAAGAAGCTTTAGTAACAGTAGTTTCAGAACTTAAGTATGTTGCCAACAAGTTTGGTAAGAAGATGTTAGATGATGGATACTATATGGAAATTGCTAACGCGCTAGGTGAAGAAGTTGAAACAAAACCAACACCAAAGAAAAAGGCTGAAGCAATTGATGAAAAACCAGCTAAAGTGATTGAAGAAGCGATTATCACAAAAGAAAATAAACAAATTCGCTTATCGAGATTAGATTTATTCGATGAGGAATAATAAAAGGAGAAGTATATGAAAGTACAAATAGGGAATGAAATTTTCGAATTTCAAAAGCCAATTTCTTTAGAAGAAATAGCTAAACAAACAAACCATACAAATGCAGTATGCGCTGCAGTTGATGGAAGAATTAGAGAGTTAATGTATAAGATATCAGATAACGCTGATATCGAATTCTTAGATTTAACAAGTCACGATGGAATGAGAATCTATGAAGCAACATTACGTTATGTATTCGCGAAAGCGGCTTATGAAATCGATCCAAAAATTAAAATTAGATTTTCTTACTCTGTATCACGTTCAGTTTTAGCAACTGTTGAAGATAGAGAAATGACTGAAGAACTTTATCGCGCTTTAGTTGATAAAGTAAATGAAATCATTCGTAAGAAATTAGAAATTAAACGTTTGAGTGTATCTAAAGCAGAGGCAACTCAAATCTATACTAACTTCGGTTATATCGATAAAATTGAAACATTAAAATTCCGTCAAGAAGATACAGTTAACGTTTATCAATGTGGTGAATATGTAAACTACATGTTCTCATATATGTTACCTAACACAAGTTACTTAACTAAATTCGAAACAAAATACTATCACCCAGGATTCTTAATTTTCTTTCCAAGAGCAGAACTAAAAGGTGAATTGCCAGAATTTATTGATCAAAAATCATTTGGACAAACATTAAAAGAAGCTTATAAATGGGGAAAAATTATTGGTGGTGATACAATCGCAAACATCAACAAGCATACAGAAACTAGAGATGCTCAAGTCGATTTTGTGAACCTTTGCGAAACAAAACATAATAATCAATTAGCTGAACTAGGTAATATGATTAAAGCACAAATTGATGATGTTAGATTAATCGCTGTTGCTGGTCCAAGTTCATCAGGTAAAACAACATTTACGAACCGTTTAAGAATTGAATTGTTGTCTAAAGGCATTAAACCAAAGATGATTTCAATGGATGACTATTATAAACCAAAATCAGAAGCGCCAATCGATGAATACGGTAAACCAGACTTAGAACACGTAGAAGCATTAGACATAGAACGTTTTAATCGTGACATGGCTGATTTAGTTCAAGGAAAAGAAGTAAGATTACCTCACTTTGACTTTAAACAAGGTAAACGTGTTGAAGGTCCACTGATTAAATTAGAAAAAGATTCACCAATCTTAATTGAAGGAATTCATGCCTTAAACGATCGTTTAACATCATTAATTCCATCACATCAAAAATTCAAAATCTTTATTGCACCACAAACTCAAATTCATATTGATGACCACAACCCAATTTCATTAACAGATCTTCGTTTATTACGTAGAATGGTTCGTGACCAAAAATATAGAAATACACCAGTAACCATGACAATGGATATGTGGCCAAGTGTTCGCCGTGGTGAATTTAGATGGATTTATCCAAACCAAGAAAATGTTAACTATGTATTTAACTCAGAGTTATCATACGAATTATTAGTACTTAAAAAATATGCTTTACCACATTTATTAGAAGTACCTACAAATGATAAACACTTTGTTGTTTCTAATAGATTAGTGAAGTTCTTAAAATATTTCAAAGATATCGATGAAAAGTTAATCCCATCTAACTCAATTCTCTTAGAATTTATTGGCGGTTCACCTTTCCACGATTAAAAGGAGTTTCAATGAAAGCTTTATCAAATATGTCTAGATTGCAAGTCTCAAGTGAATATTTATTACTTTTATTAAAGGTCTATGAGTCAAAAGGAAAAGAATTCTATTATGACGATCTTTTTGAACGCGATAAAGACGTATTCTTGAAAAAGACCATTGAAGATAATGTTTATTATTTAGGAAAAATTTTGAACTTACCTTTAACAGATGCAAGACTAAAACTATTAAGTAAGAAGAAGATGACACCTAAAAACAAATCAGAAATCTTATTACTTAATATTAAATTAGCCTTAACTTCACTTCAAAAACGTCCAAAAGACTTTGAAGTGATTCCAAATGAATTTGATGAACTTGCAAGAGTTTTATCTAAAGAGTTTGAACCAATCAAGTTTGGAACATATGAAGGTAAACAAGAAAATACCTTATTATCTGAAAAGAAAAAAGAAAGCATGCGCATTAAATTAGAACAAATCACGGATGAATATATTAAGCAATCTAAGACAAAACAATATGAACTTATTCAAATGATTACTAATTTTTACGTAGACTTTATCAATACGCAAGTCTTTACTTCACAAAATGAATTAATTTCTTATATTGCATTATATGGATTCTTGATTAAAGAGTTTTCAGTATTTAAATATGTATCTTTCTTTGAATACTTTTACAAGCATTTTGAAAGTTTTAAATTAGCGCTTAACCAAGCCAATTACTACTATACAACAGGGTTCCCTAACACAGATTATTTATCAAGATTATTGGTTGACATTTTAACTCAAGCCTATGAAAAAGTTAATGGATTTAGTAAAGAATATAGTTTTGAGAAAAAACTGAATAAGGGTGATTCGATTGAAGCAACCATTAAAACAGGAAAAGAAATTTTCTCTAAAGAAGATATTCGTATTCAACATCCAACCATTTCATTAATCACAATTGATAGAACACTAAAACGTTTAAAGGAAGAAGGTCTAATTCAACCTTTAGGTAAAGGAAGAAGTTCTAAGTGGCAACGTATTGATGATTCTAGAAGAAAAGGTGGGAAACAATTGGATATTTTCCAATTCACTGATCTATGAAGACAATACTTATTACAGGGGCAACTAGTGGTATCGGTAAATCTACTGCCAAAATGGCAATAGAAAATAAGATGAAATTAATTGTTGTGGCTAGAAATCCTAAGTTAGTAGATAAATTAACAAACGAACTTTTAACAATTGATCCAAATGCCGATATTTCAAGTTTTTTATGTGACTTTACAGATTTAAAAAGTATTCAAGAAGCTGCAGCATGTATTTTAATGAAACATCCTAAAATCGATTATGTTTATTTAAATGCTGGTGCACTTCCTAAAAAGAAAAAAGAATATATGAATGATGTTCCTATAGCTTATTTAGTAAACTTTATTGGACCAAGATATTTTTTTGAACTTATTAAGCCGAGTTTAATAAATGGTAAAGAACAAACTTTACTTTATACAGTTTCGATGTCATCACCTAAAAAAATAACGAATGTGATTAGGAAAGACTTTGAAAAATTATCAAAAATGAAATCATATGGCATTGGGAAACTCTTATCAGCAAATTACTTTACTAATTTAAAAGATGAAGAAATTAAGGTGAGATTTATTGACCCCCGTATTGTTTATTCAAATGCAACAATCAATTTCTTACCAAAACTTATACGTTTTATTCATCCATTGATTAGATTAGTTTCTAGAATGCCAGAAAAAATAGCTAAGGAAGTAGAAAAAATTATTGATTTAGAAAGTGAAAAACGAGTGAGTCTATTTATACGTGGCAAACAAAAACCACTTAAAAAGTTATATTTAGATAAACAAGTTTTACGCTTTGGAGAAGAAGTTTATCAAAGTGGAGTTAAAAAGTTATTGAAATGAAAACACTTGTTAAACACTTAAATACATTTGAAGAAATAAACTTAAAACTAAAAAATGAAACTGATTTAAATAAAATTAGATTTCATATTGATACACTTTGTAAGTATCTTGAACAAAATCATTTACTTGATAAAAATTATGTTGCGAATTCAAAAATTTTTTTAAAAGCAGAAAAAGATTTATCAATTATTAATGAACTGGATTTTGAAAGGTTAATTTCATTTCTTACCATGATTTATCGAATTGATTTTGTTGATGGAAATGCGGATGCATATATTATTTACTATAAAAATGGTATGATTCATGCAATCTTAAATCGCTTAGTAAAAATACTACATGACACTTTATAAAGTGGTATCATAATTGTAGAGGAGGATTTGAAAATGTTTCAGTATAATTTTCAAAAACGCCTAATAGCTGCAACCCCAATCATCTCATTAATCATCTTCCTAACTTTAGGATTTGTGTTTGATAAATGGGGTGTTGGTGCATTAGCATTCTTGTTAGTACCAGCAATGCCAGTTTTATTAGGTATGAAATCAGTAAAAATTACATATGGGTTATTTGTTGCCGTTATTTATTTGATTTTAGGATTTGGGTTTGAATTATGGCACCCAGGTTGGATTATCTTCTTAACCATTCCAGTATATGAAATCTTAGTTCCTTCTAAGAAATTCATAATTATTACTAAAACTAAAAAGAGTACTACAACAACAATCGATATGGAATAATGATAAATACCCCGTGATTGGGGTATTTTTGTATATGAAAAAAGCCCTTCTTTATTTGAAGGGCTTTATCGTTAAATAAATTTAGATAAATCAGTAAACTTAACAATTGGATTTCTTGCAGCCTTAGCTTCATCTAATCGACGAACTAAGGTTGTATGTGGCGCAGTTTTTAAGTTTTCTGGGTTTGTTTTAGCTTCCAGAGCAATTTCTCTTAAGGCATGAATGAATTGATCTAATGTTTCTTTAGATTCTGACTCGGTTGGTTCAATCATCATGGATTGAGCAAAAATCAAAGGAAAGTAAATTGTAGGTGCATGCATCCCATAATCAAGTAGGCGTTTTGCAACATCTAATGTTTTAACCACAGTAGAATCATCAATTAAACCATCGAATACGAACTCATGCATTGCGTGGTTATTAATTGGTAATTTAAATAAATCTTTGAGTGATTCTTGAATATAATTGGCATTTAATGTTGCTAAGCGACCAATCATCTTCACATTTTCTTTACCTAAAGTCTTAATATATACAAACGCACGAAGATAAACAGAAGTATTTCCGTAAAATGCGCTTAATGCACCAATTGAATCAACTGGTTTTATCATTTCATAACCATTAGGTGTATTTTCAACAACGGGTCCAGGTAAGAATGATTTTAAGAAATCTTTTACACCGACTGGTCCAGAACCTGGTCCACCACCGCCGTGAGGCGTAGAAAATGTTTTATGTAGATTTAAGTGTGTAATGTCAAATCCCATATCACCTGGGCGAGATACACCTAAGAGTGCATTTAAATTGGCACCATCATAATAAACTAGTCCTCCTGCTTCGTGAACTAATCTAGAAATCTCTTTGATATCTTTTTCGAAGACACCAGCAGTATTAGGGTTAGTTAACATTAAACCAGCAACAGTATCATTTAAATGCGCTTTTAACGCCTCTAAATTCACTGTACCATCTGGATTTGATTTAATCTCTAAAACATCAAATCCTGCCACAGTAGCAGATGCTGGATTAGTTCCGTGTGCTGAGTCTGGACAAATAATTAATTTACGTTTTGTATCATTACGTTTTTCATGATAGGCTTTGATAATCATTAAACCAGCGAGTTCACCGTGTGCACCAGCATAAGTGTTTAATGAATAAGCATCCATACCAGTAATTTCAGATAAGTCTTTAGCAAGTTCGTAGTAAACCTTCATTAAACCTTTAGTTGTTGATGCTGGTTGAAGTGGATGAATTGCAGAGAATCCTTCTAAAGTAGCAAGTTCATCGTTAATTTTAGGATTATACTTCATTGTACAAGAACCTAAAGGATAAAATCCTGATTCGACGCCAAAATTTTTTTGACTGACTCTTGTATAATGTCTTACTAATTCTAATTCAGAAACTTGTGGAAGTTCTGCAGGTTTACTTCTTAATAAGTCGCTTGGAATATTAACTTCGTCAAATTCATTTTGAGGTAAGTTATGTGCAATTCTATGTTCTTTTGATAATTCAAAAATTAATTTATCATAGTACATCATTTGAATTCACCTACAACTTTCACAAATTCATCAATTTCTTTTTTTGATTTCTTTTCAGTAACCGCAAAGACAAATTTATTATCACCAACTGCATAAGGTCCAAGATAGCCTTTTTCAATTAAATAACTATCGAATTTAACAGGATCAACATTGGATGTTAAGGTAAACTCATTGAAGTGTGGTGAACTAAACGCTTCACTAAAGAGTCCGGTTGCTAGAAGTGATTTCTTTAAATAGTTTGCGGCATTTAATGAATATTTGGCTAAATCTTGATAGCCATATTTACCAACCCATGAAAGATAGATTGCTACTGATAAAGCCATTAACGATTGGTTCGAACAAATATTTGAATTAGCTTTTGCGCGACGAATATGTTGTTCACGTGCTTGAAGTGTTAAAACGAATGCACGTTTACCATCAACATCTGTCGTAACCCCACAGATACGTCCGGGCATTTTACGCAGTAAATGATTTTTGGCAGCTAAATAACCAACATAAGCACCACCATAACTTAATGGAACTCCTAAAGTTTGAAGTTCACCACACGCAATATCAGCACCTAATTCACCTGGTGTTTTAAGTATTGCGAGTGAGCGTGGACAAGCATTTAAAATGAATAAACTTTGTTTAGCTTTTGCGATATCTGAAACCCCATTTAAGTTTTCTATATTTCCATAACGATTTGGGTTTTGGAAAATTACTGCAGCAGCATTTGTAAGTGACTCATCTAATACTGATAAATCAGTTACTCCATTTTTTTCTTTTAGTGCAACAAATTCAACGTCTCTAAAATGACCGTAAGTTTTTAAAACTTCTATGATTCTTGGATGCATTGTTTCTGAATATACTATTTTTTTAGATTTTGAATGAGCAAGTGCCATAAACATTGCCTCAGCAGTAGCAGTTGGTCCATCATACATTGATGCGTTAGTTACATCCATACCAGTAATTTCACAAATCATTGATTGAAATTCAAAAATATATTGAAGTGTACCCTGAGATACTTCAGGTTGGTATGGTGTATATGAGGTAATGAATTCTTGGCGAGAAGTTAAGGATTTAATAACAGATGGTGTATAAACATCGTAGGCACCATAACCTCTAAAAATATTTAAAACTGTATTCTCTTTAGATAATTGATGTAGTCGTTTGGTTACATCAATATCAGAGAGTTGATTCTCTATATTATATTCGCGATTAAATCTTAGATTTGAAGGAATATTAGTAAATAAGTCATCAAGGTGATTAACCCCAATGACTTTTAACATTTCTTCGATATCTAGACTTGTATGCGGTAAATATTTATGCATGCTTAGTCCCCTTTTCGATTTTTTAAGAATGATTATAATGTTGCTTCGTAATCGTCAACGTTAAGTAAATCATTAACTTCTGATGGATTTGTTAATTCAATTTCAACAATCCAATTGTTAAATGGATCATCATTAACTAATTGTGGTTCAGTTGATAATGCTTCATTTACTGCAATCACTTTACCTGAAACTGGCATATAGATGTCAGAAGCGGATTTTACTGATTCAACAGCAGCAAATGTATCATCTTTTTTAAACTCATCTCCAGCTTTTGGTAAATCGAAGAAGACAATATCTCCTAAGTGCATTGCAGCATAACTTGAGATACCAATTTTACCTTTGTTTCCTTCAACGAATAACCATTCGTGAGATTTTGCGTATAACATATCATTTTTATTCATATTCATTAGACTCCTTAAATTTTGTTTTTCTTATGATAGAACTTTTTATCCCTAACTTTAGCAGGGATCATTTTATTACGAATTAAAACATTTAACTCAGTTCCAATTTTAGCATAGTTTATATCGATTAGTGCTAAGGCAATTGGTAATTGTGTCGTTGGTGATAAATAACCTGTGGTTATGACACCGATTTTAGTGTCATTGTGGTAAACTTCGTATCCTTGACGTGCTACATTTCGTTCTAAAAGTTCAATACCAACAATTTTACGTTTTGGATTTTCTTTATATTTTACTAATGCATCTTTACCGATAAAGTTTTCTTTTGATAGATCTAATGCAAATGTTAAGCCTGCTTCAATCGGGTTAATGTCTTCTGCAAGTTCATGTCCATAAAGAGGCATTGCTGCTTCAAAACGTAATGTATCTCTACAACCGAGACCACATGGTGTTACGCCTGATTTATATAGTTTATCCCAAAGTTTAATTGTAGTTTCTAAGTCAGCATAAATTTCAAATCCATCTTCACCAGTATAACCACTTCTTGAAATTAAGACGGTATGTCCTTCATAACTATATAAATCAAATTTCATGCTTTCTTGTGGTAAGTTTCTAAAGATAGAAGATAAGACTTCAAAACTCTTTGGACCTTGAAGTGCAATCTCTCCGCATGCATCCGTTTCATCAAACAATTCAACATTGAAATTATCTATAAAACTTTCTAAGTATTTAAAATCTTTATCTTTATTAGAAGCATTTACAACAAGTAGTACATGATCAGGGTGGAAGACATATGCCATTAAATCATCAACAGCGCCACCTTTATCATTAAGTAAGATACCGTATTGCATCTTATTTGAAAACTCAACTTTGCTGGATAGCACATAGTTTACAAAAGCTAATGCATCAGGACCTTTAACAACGATTTCACCCATGTGTGAAACATCAAACATACCGACCTCATTACGTACTGCTTGGTGTTCAAGGGCGATTGTTGTGTAGTATAGTGGCATACTAAAGCCACCAAACTCAACCATGTTGGCACCTAATTTTTGATGATTTTCAAATAATATTGTTTTCTTAAGTTCTGTCATTTTATACATCCTATTTTCTTCATCCTATTTTCATTATATACTATCGTATATTTTTATTCTATTAGTTAACTAACAAAACGGTGTTAAAATAAGTTAAAGGGGTTGGTTCTATGAAAAAGTATTTTGTGTTCTCTGATATCCATGGAAACTTTAAAGTATTAGTCGATGCATTAGAAAAGAAAGGCTTTGAAGTTGATAATCCTAATCACCATTTAATTTCTTTAGGTGATCATTTTGATCGTGGCGTTGAGAATTTGTCAGTTTTAGGGTTCTTAAAATATTTTGATAGAGTTGGTCGCTTAATGATGATTCTAGGTAACCATGATGAGTTTCTACTCAAATTTCTAAAAGGTGAAGATGATGGTGTTTTTAATGTCAAATATAATGGTATGGGAAACACACTAATTGAATTATCTGACAAAGAAGCTAACTCTATGCCAAAGATTAGACAATCTATTTTAGGTAAGTACCCATTTATCTTAGATTTATTATCAAAAATGAAAGATAAAATAGAACTTAATGATAAAGTATTTATACATGCAGGATATACCTTTAGCGAAGAAAAAGGATGGTATATCTATAACTTTTCTAAAACCCCATTATTTATCGAAAATTACCCGTATGATGGTAAGGTCTATATCTTTGGTCATCATCATGTGCAACCATTAAATAAATACTATTTACATAAAGAATCAGATGAACCATTTAGATACAAACATTTTATAGGGATTGATGCCAATACCGTTATTACAAAAAAGGTTAATATTTTAATATTCGATGAGTTTGGAAATGAAATAACATAAAAAAAACACCGAAAGGTGTTTTATTTTTGTATTAATACATTGATTAGATTACCAATTAAAACGAATACTGTTAATGATTTACAGAAAAGAATAAGTGAATGTAATCCTTTACCAAAGATTAAATTAGCACGTTTATTCTTAATGATGCATTCAGTCATTTCAACTTCCATACATTCATGCTCATGGTGTAAGAACTTAAACTTAATAAAGGTTGATAATCCTACACATAATGCTAATGTGATGTAGATAATTAGTAACCATGGAGTTGTGTATTCGTGACCATATTTTTCAGCTGAATGAATTGGCATGATAATTCCAAAGATGATTAATAATAAGAAGCATAAGACAGTAACAAAATCAAATTTAAGTCTGTTTTGTTTCTTAGACCATACAAAGTGTACGATAGCTACGATAACTAACTCTAATAAGATGTCTAATGCATGTTCGATAATGAAATCCATAAAATCCTCCAGATGGTGTAATTGCAACGATTCATATCATACTCCAATAAAAATGAAAATGCAACTAAAATCATTTTTAAAGATGATTAAAGTAGTTTTATTAACATTTTTGTGTTTGCATAGTAATCGATTCGTTACTTATATTGTAAACAAAAAACCTCAAATGTAAAAGCAAATGCTATTATTTGAGGTTTTAGAGTTATTTTATCAAGTTATTCTTTTGAAATTAATGATTTACCAGTCATTTCAGCTGGTTTTTCAATTCCTAATAAATCTAATAATGTTGGAGCAACATCACATAATGCACCAGTGTTTACTTTAACGCCATGTTTAGTAACAATTACTGGAACTGGATTTGTCGTATGAGCAGTATGAGGTTTGCCTTCTGCATCTCTCATTTGTTCAGCATTACCATGGTCAGCTAAGATGATTGCAACACCACCTAATTCTTTAGTGATCACGTCAGTTACTTTACCAACACATTCAACAGTAGCTTCAACAGCCTTAGTTGTTGCTTCGATATTTCCTGTATGACCAACCATGTCTGGGTTAGCGAAGTTTAATACCATTGTTTGGTATTTACCTGTGCGTAATTCAGCAATGACTTTATCAGTTAATTCATAAGCTGACATTTCAGGTTTTAAATCATAAGTAGGAACTTTAGGTGATTCTACTAAGATACGTTTTGAATGAGGTAATTCAACTTCTTTACCACCATCAAAGAAGAAGGTAACGTGTGCATATTTTTCAGTTTCAGCAGCACGAATTTGACTGAATCCATGCTTTTCAATGACTTCGCCATATAGGTTTTCAAATGTTTGTAGAGGGAATGCTAATTCACCTTTAACAGTTTCTTTATAGTGCATCATTGATACGAATAAGATACCTTTAGGAGCTTTTTCAATATTTAATACGGCTTTACCTTCAGTTACCATTGTTTGTGTAGCTTCTGGGTTAGATAATGCAGTTGCCATACGGATTGCTCTATCTGGACGGAAGTTAGCGAAGATAACTGCATCGTTATCAGCGATTAAACCTGACTTATTCACAACAAAAGGTTTGATGAATTCATCTTGTACACCAGCAGCATATGAATCTTTGATTCCTTCTAATGCTGA
The DNA here is from genome assembly GCF_900660755.1 of Acholeplasma hippikon. Taxonomy (NCBI): domain Bacteria; kingdom Bacillati; phylum Mycoplasmatota; class Mollicutes; order Acholeplasmatales; family Acholeplasmataceae; genus Acholeplasma; species Acholeplasma hippikon. The sequence goes on along the minus strand of NZ_LR215050.1, from coordinate 633,561 downwards.
AGCTTTCACTTCACCAGTACCTAAAACCATTGTGTCAAATGCTTGTTGGATACGATCCCAGTTATTGTCTCTATCCATTGCGTAATATCTACCAGCAACAGTAGCGATATTATATCCGTAGTTAACTAAATCTTCTACATAACCATAGCCTGATTCTTGAGGAGTGTCTCTACCATCAGTAAATGCATGTAAGAATGTTTTATCAGCAACACCTTGTTGTCTTGCTAAGTCTAATAAAGCTTTGAAGTGTGAAACGTGAGCATGAACACCACCATCAGAAACTAAACCCATGATATGAAGTTTAGAATTGTTTTTCTTCACATGTTCAACAGCTTTTAAGAATGCTTCATTTTGGAAGAATGAACCATCTTTAATAGCAACATTGATTCTTGATAAAGATTGCCAAACGATACGTCCAGCACCTAAATTTAAATGTCCTACTTCACTATTACCCATTTGTCCTTCTGGTAAACCAACTGCTTCACCAGATGTAACAAGTGTATTGTTAGGATATTCTTTTAATAAGTAATCTAGATAGTCTTTTTTTGCTAGTCCAACTGAGTTTGAAGAAGAAGCAGGTGCAAGACCAAGACCGTCCATAATAATTAAAGCTGCAAATTTTTCTGCCATAATTTTTATACCTCTCTTGTTTAATTTCTAGTATATTATACTACAATTTGTGTGGTATGTTATGGGTTATTAGGGGATAAATATAATATTATTTGAATTATGTAATTCTAAGTGGTAAAATAACTTTGCTAAATTAAATCATCTTCGGGGCGAGGTGTAATTCCTCACCGGCAGTTAAAGTCTGCGAGCAAATTTTTTGCAGGATCCTGTGAAATTCAGGAACCGACAGTATAGTCTGGATGAGAGAAGAGAATATGTAAGTTTTTTTACGTCTTTTTTTAGTTACCCGAAATGGTTTGTTTGGGTAACTTTTTATTTTCATAGGAGGAAAAGATGAGTCAAAATCAACTTGCTTTAAAGAAAATGATCTATTTAGTTACACTAACAGCCATTTCAATCGTTCTAGGGTTATTTGAAATACCTCTAGGATTGCCATGGTTGAAAATAGATCTATCAGAGATAGTTATCTTACTATCCGTCATTATTATTGGTCCAAAAGAAACGTTTGTTGTTATTTTATTTAGAGGTTTCTTTAGACAGTTTTTACAAGGAGAAATATTAATTCTAGACCAAGTATTTGGGGAGTTAGTTGCAGTCGTAGCGAGTTCTACGTTAGTGTTAAGTTATCTTGCTATTGGGAAATTAACTGGTAGACTTCATAAACCAATGTTGGAAGAATGTATTGTAGACAATACAAGAATGAAATTCAAAGAATATTTATTATTCATTGTTGGAATGACATTAGCTCTTTCAACAGTTATGATTCTATTAAATATCTTCTTTATCACACCGATATATATAAGTATATATATGTATTATTATCCTGGTGCTGCAGCATCTACATTAAGTCAGTTCCATTTCTCAATATTTACATTAATTAAAGATCCAGGTATGTCAAACGTATTTGGCGCAGACTTATCAAATATGAGTGCATATTTAGCTTATATTATTGGTAATTATGCATTATTAAATGTTGCAAAAGGTATCTTAACTTCAGTTATCTTCCTTCCTGCTAAGGAAAGAATTGAAAAAATGAAGATTATTTAAATAAAAAAATTTCAAGGTATAGTTTTACTTATTTTGTACGATTTAATCACATACTTAATTGAAAATTAAATAAAATAATGTATAATAACTATGGTCATTAAACAAACTAAAAAGGTATAAAGGAGAATTTATATGCCATATATTACAAGCGTATACGCTAGAGAAGTATTAGATTCACGTGGTAACCCAACTGTTGAAGTTGAAGTAACAACTGAATCAGGTGCATTTGGTAGAGCATTAGTTCCATCAGGAGCATCAACAGGAGAACACGAAGCAGTAGAACTTCGTGATGGTGACAAGAGCCGTTACTTAGGTAAAGGTGTATTAAAAGCAGTTGCTAACGTTAACGATATCATCGGACCAGCTGTTTTAGGAGAATCAGTATTAGATCAAGTTGCAATCGATAGAAAAATGATCGCGCTTGACGGTACAGCTAACAAAGGTAAATTAGGAGCAAACGCAATCTTAGGTGTTTCAATCGCTGTTGCTAAAGCTGCTGCTGATTTATTAGGTGTTGAATTATACCAATACTTAGGTGGATTCAATGCTAAACAATTACCAGTTCCAATGATGAACATTGTAAACGGTGGTGCTCACTCAGACGCTCCAATCGATTTCCAAGAATTCATGATTTATCCAGTAGGAGCATCTTCATTCAAAGAAGCTATCCGTTGGGGAGCTGAAGTATTCCATAACTTAAAATCAATATTAAAGAAAAAAGGATTAGTAACTGCAGTAGGTGATGAAGGTGGATTCGCTCCAAACTTAGCATCTAATGAAGATACAATCGAAAACATCTTAGCTGCTATCAAACAAGCAGGATATGAACCAGGAAAAGATATCTATATCGGATTTGACGTTGCTGCTTCAGAATTCTATGATGATGAAAAAGGTAAATACGTATTCAAGAAATCAACTAAAGAAGAATTCACTTCAGCTGAATTAGTTGAATACTATGCTGGTTTAGTTGCTAAATACCCAATCATTTCAATTGAAGATGGTATGGATGAAAACGACTGGGCTGGATGGAAGATGTTAACTGACAAATTAGGAGATAAGATCCAATTAGTTGGTGACGATTTATTCGTAACAAACACTGAATATCTAGCTAAAGGTATCGCTACAGGTACTGCAAACTCAATCTTAATTAAAGTTAACCAAATCGGTACTTTAACTGAAACTTTTGATGCTATCGAAATGGCTAAACGTGCTGGTTACACAGCTGTAGTTTCACACCGTTCAGGTGAAACAGAAGATACAACAATTGCTGATATCGCTGTTGCTACAAATGCTGGTCAAATCAAGACTGGTTCAGCTTCAAGAACAGATAGAGTTGCTAAATACAACCAATTAATCAGAATTGAAGACCAATTAGGTGATTCAGCTGTTTACATGGGTATTAAATCATTCTACAACTTAAAAAAATAAGTTCATAAAAATTAAGGTAACTTGAAAAAGTTACCTTTTTTCTTTATATATTTATAATATTTTTACAAATTGAATATATATATCAGGTTGAATTGGTTATAATATAACATAGTATATTGAAGAAGGTATAGACATGAAAAAAGTATTATTTTCAGATTATGATGGTACATTTTATCGTAATGAATTAGAATTACGTCAAAATATTGAACATGTAAATAAAATGAGAGAAAATGGAAATCTATTTGTAATTACAACAGGTAGATCTTTTCAAAGTTTTAAAAATGTTCAAGCCAAAAATTATGCACCATTTGATTATCTTATCCTATGTGGTGGCGCACTAATTTTAGATAAAGATTTAAACATATTAAAAAAATCGTTGATGACAAGTTTTCAAATAACATCCATTATCAATGAATTAACTAAATTTAGAGCGTTTTATCAAGACTTAACATTTGTGACCTTAGAAACTAGAGAATTAATGTATGAGTCAAGTCAAGAAATCACTAAAATTACTATGAATTGTCAAGATAGAGAAAAAGCCTATGAAATTAGTGAAGCACTTCAAAACTTATTAATTGGTATCAATGTTTATGTGATTGATATTGGTAAAGGTTATTTAGTAGAAATGGTTGATCACAGGATTAATAAATCAAAAGCAATCTCTCATTTAATTGAAATGAAAAATCTAAATGAATATGAAGTCATTACTGTTGGAGATTCAGCGAATGATTTAGAAATGATTAGAGATTTTAACGGTTATATTATGGATAATGCAGTTTCTGAATTAAAAACATATTCTAACAAAGTTGTTAAAGATATTCATCATCTTTTAACAACAGAAGACCTAATCTAAATTAAATTTTTTAATATGGTAAAATGGTTATTAGAAAGAGGTGTATGAATGAATAAAGATTTTATGATTTGGTATTATAGCCAAAAAACACCTTTTGTAACATACGAACAAGTATATGAAACTTATAAAGAAGAAACAAATTCAATATACGATTCACTTAAACCATATTTTGATGTAACAAAAGAAAAAAATATAAAATTAAATAATAATTATGCAATTGGCCATGTTCAAGTTAAAAAAAGCATTGCCTTTTTATTGATGTTAGATGAAAAGGATTTAAAAATAGATTTATTTGATCTAAAAGGAGCAATGGAAAATGACCTTGTGTTAGTTAATAGAAGTTCAATTGATCCATATGTCATTGAAGTCTTAAAATACAATCTAACCATGGTAATTGCTGAGGTTAGAAAAAAAGAAAAATTAATTCGTTTTGATGCGACAAACGCTAAAGACAAATTAATTATCGTTGATAATATTCCGGACTTTATTGTAGATGGACATGTTGTCACATTAGATGTAAAAAAAATTACCCAAACTAAAATTTATGCTGATTTTAAAGAAGTCATTGGTCATAAGAATGACCCTGATATGGAAATCGTTAAAATTATTTATGAATACGGTTGGCCACTTAAATTCAGTAAAGAAATCTTAAAAGAAGTTTCTGAAATCAAAGTTGATGAAGTTTATGAAAGAAAAACAAGAACAGATCTTAGTAATAAACTCATCGTCACAATTGATGGGGAAGATGCTAAAGACTTAGACGATGCCATCAGTTTAGAAAAATTAGATAATGGAAATTATTTATTAGGCGTTCATATTGCAGATGTAAGTTACTTTGTAAGAGAAGAAACGAAATTAAATGAGGAAGCTTATTTAAGAAGTACATCAGTTTATTTAGCTGATCGTGTAATTCCTATGATTCCACATGCAATTAGCAATGATTTATGTAGTTTAAATCCTCATGAAGCAAAATATACATTAACTTGTGAAATGGAATTAGATGATGCTTTTGATGTTATAAGTCATAAAATTTTTGCATCAATTATTGAATCTAAACAACGTTTAACTTACACAGCCGTTAATAAACTCTTAAAAGAAAATGTAAGTGTTGGAAACAAAGAAATTGATGATATGCTCATTAAGATGAATGAGATATCGAAAATTCTAAAAATAAAACGTTCTAAACGTGGAGCGATTGATTTTGATTCGATAGAACTTAAGTTTAAACTTGACCATGAAGGTAAAGTATTAGAAGTTATTGAAAGAAAAACTGATGATGCTGAAATGCTGATTGAATCATTTATGATTCTAGCAAATGAAACAGTTGCAAAACACTTTTATGATGAAGGTTTATCAGGTATTTATAGAGTCCATGAAAAACCAGATGCTGAAAAGTTAGAAACGGCTTTATTAACTCTTCGCAAACTTGGTTTTTATGCAGATAAAAACCAAAAATCTACTGCTAAAATTCTACAAAAACTAACAAAAGAATCAACAGATACTAAATATGGATATATCATTCATATGATCTTACTAAGAAGTATGCAAAAGGCGAAATATTCAGAAAAACCAATTGGACATTTTGGATTAGGTTCTGAATTTTACTCACATTTCACATCACCAATTAGACGATATCCAGATTTACTTTTACACCGAATGATTAGAGAATTAATGTTAACAAATCAGGATGAAAAAACACTAAATAAAAAGATTAATTATTTTAAAAATCATATGAACGAGTACGCCGAACACACTTCAAAACAAGAACGTACGGCAATTAATATGGAACGAGATGTAGTTAGTCTTAAATCTGCTGAATACATGAGTAACTTCATTGGTAAGACCTTTGAAGCATTAATCATTCAAATGATGCCGAGTGGATTCTTTGTAAAAATTCCTAATGGTATTGAAGGGTTTGTGAGTGTTAGAAATGTTAATCAATACTTAATCTATGATGAAGAAAATTTACTTTTCTACACTGACCGTGGTCGACGTTACCGTCTAGGCGATACAATTAAAGTTAAATTAATTGCAGTTGATACAGAAGATAGTAAAATTGATTTTACGATTTTTTCAAATAAAGATGAAAAAGCAAAAGATTCAAAGAAAAAAGAGACAAAACATAAGTCTCAAAAGAATAAGACAAATAAACGTAGAAGATAAGTCCATGCATGCATGGATTTTTTTCTCTCATAACATGAGTTATGTTAAAATAGTAATAGATTATGAAAAATAGGTATGTAAATCATGAAAGTTATCGCAACAAATAAAAGAGCAACATTTGAATATTTTATAGAACAAAAATTTAGTGCAGGTATTCAACTTCAAGGTAGTGAAGTTAAGAGTATACGTGCTGGTAAAGTGTCTATTAATGAAGCACATATCACTTTCAAAAACGGTGAAGTTTTCATTTTAAATATGCATATTGCAAAGTATGATCAAAGTTCAATTTTTAATCATGAAGAAACTAGAACAAGAAAATTGCTCTTAAATAAGAGTGAAATTAATAAAATTATTGGTCATAAAGAGCGTTTAGGCTATACAGTGATTCCACTTCAAGTACAATTACATCAAGGTCTCATTAAAATAGAGATTGCTATCGCTAAGGGGAAAAAGTTATATGATAAACGCGAAACAATCAAAGAAAGAGATTTAAATAGAGAAAAGCAACAACTATTAAAGGGGAAGTATAGATGAAAAAAGCAAAGATTGGGTTAATGCTTGGTGGTGGCGGAGCTAAAGGAAGCTATCAACTAGGTGTCGTTAAAGCACTCATGGAAGCAGGCATTTTAAAACATGTCAACAGTATTTCAGGTACTTCAATTGGCGCAATTAACACTTTGCTATTGATGAGCAAATTAACATATAAGGAAATGGCAGATATTTGGGCGGATATTGATAACTCTAAAGTGTTTGCAACTAAAGGAAGTTTATTTAATAAAGAGAGTAATAGATTATATTCAATAGAACCTTTAGCAAGAACGTTACTCCAAAGAATTAATATGAAGAACGTTCAACGTTCTAAATATAATGGATATGCAACAACTGCATTAATGTATGATAAAGCATCAATGTTCCACCAAATTTCAACTGATTCTATGGAGAAAAAGGTTTGGAAATTAAATGATATGGAAGAGCCTTACTTAGGTGTTATGGCAAGTGCATCAATCCCAGTTGTCTTTGGACCAACAAAGATTAATGGCTTAAATTATGTTGATGGTGGTGTTTTAGATAACTATCCGATTCAACCATTAATTGATGATGGTTGCAACTTAATTTTTGCAGTACCTTTAGATAACAAGTTTAAACCTGAACTTTATGATAATAAAGAAGTTACAATTGTTAACTTAACATCTAAGAATGTATTTGAAAACAACATCATTAAAGATTTAATTGATACGATTAAATTTGAATCGACATACAAAGAAAAATTAGAAGATATAGGATATTTAGTTGGAAGTTTGATGACTAAGAAAGTTAAAGAACAAAAAATTCAATCTAAATTCTTATGGTTTGATCGTTTTTTAATTAATGAAGGCTTTAATTTGATTGACTTAAATGAAGATGATGAACAAGCAATTAAAGATTACAAGTTAGGATTAAATCCAAAATTAGCAGCTCCTGAAAAAAATAAAGAAGAAATAAAACAATTAGAAAATAAAGAAGTATTAGAACTACCAATGAGAGAGGAAGAATAAAATGGATTTTCAATTAGATATTATTCGTGCAATTCAAAGTATAAGATTTGGTTTTTTAGATAAGTTAATGGAAATACTTACACAAATTGGTGATCAATTCGTGTTCATGGGTGTTGTGTTGGTGATTTATTGGTTCTTTAATAAAAAAGTTGCATTTAAATTAGTATTCTCATTTGCTTTTAGTGCGGTTGCAAATGAATTAATTAAATCAGTTGTTAAAATTGAGCGTCCATTTAAAGAAGACCCAACGCTTGGTGTGGGAGAAGAAACGAGTGGTTATTCATTCCCATCAGGACATGCTCAAAATACTGCAGTGATTTCAACTGTTTTATATAAAGAGTATGGCAAGAAAAATAACTGGTTAAAATGGGTTTTATTAGGGGCAATGATCATTGTTCCTTTAACAAGAGTTTACTTAGGTCAACACTATCCAACAGATGTTTTAGCTGGCTTAGCATTAGGTATATTAGCAGCATTAGGTTTATCAAAATTAGTGGATTTAATGGGTGATAATGAACATCGAGTTGGGTTATACATGATTCCATTCTTATTACTAGCTATTACTATCCTATATATTATTGGTGTAGATTATCATCACTTTAAAAATGTATATGTTGCATTAGGTGCATTAGCAGGGTTCATGGGTGGATACGCTATTGATAAGATGATGATTAATAATCAATTTAAACCAACGGGTATTAAAGTTTTATATCGTGTATTGATTGGTTTAATTGGGGTTGTAATTTGTTATGTTGGATTAAGTGTATTATTTGATTTAATTTCAGTAGATAATCCGATTTTAGATGCAATCCGTTATGCAATTATTTGCCTATACGGTACATGTGGAAGCGCATATTTATTTAAGAAATTAAAGGTGTAAAAAATGGTTTTTATAAAAACTTTTGATGAACTCACTAATTTAGAACTCTTACAAATCATGAAACTACGTCAAGAAGTTTTTATGGTCGAACAGAAAATAATTGAAACAGATATTGATTCACATGATGAAACATGCAAACATCTTTTTATTAAAAGAGGTGGACAAATTGTTTCTTATGCAAGATTACTTTATATAAATGAACAACCTTATGTTGGTCGAGTGGTAACAGATATCAATTTTAGGAATCAAGGATTATCAACTGAAATCATTGAATACTTAAAAGAACGTCATGAATCATTAGCACTTTCTGCACAACTACCCAAAGTACCATTTTATAAAAAATTAGGTTTTCAAATTGTAGGTAAAAAGTATATGGAAGCAGGAATTCCGCATCAAAAAATGATTTACATAAAATAAGAAGAAAAATACCAATGTTAAATGTTGGTATTTTTTATTAATTTGATTAAAAATAATGATTTTTTTTATAAATATGATAAAATCATTGTAGCGATGAATAAGAGGAGTAGTCAAAGCCATTATTTAGAGAGTCACTGGTTGGTGAAAAGTGATAAATGACCTGATGAACGCTACCTTAGGAGCTAAAGTACGCTGGCCTTAACAGCAATAATGAAGGTGCGCAAGTAAAGCTTGCGAACTAAGGTGGTACCGCGGATTTGATTCGTCCTTAGAAGAGTATTCTTTTATGGGACTTTTTTTATTTATTTAGGAGGAAATATCAATGCGATATATGTCATCAACAGAAATTAGAGAAACTTGGTTAAAGTTTTTCGAATCAAAAAAACACTTAATTGAACCATCTGCATCATTAATCCCAGTTAATGACCCAACTTTACTTTGGATTAACGCAGGGGTAGCACCATTAAAAAAATATTTTGATGGTAGTGAAACACCAAAATCAAGAAGAATTACTAACGTTCAAAAATCATTAAGAACAAATGATATTGATAACGTTGGTAGAACAGCACGTCACCATACATTCTTTGAAATGATGGGAAACTTCTCAATTGGTGATTACTTTAAACCTGAAGCAATTGAATTCGGTTATGAATTGTTAACAAGTGAAAAATACTTTGGCATGCCAGTTGAAAAATTATATATAACTTACTATCCAGATGATCAAGTAGCTAAAGAAAAATGGATTTCACTTGGAATTCCAGCAGACCATATGATTCCACAACCAGGTAATTTCTGGGAAATCGGTGCAGGTCCTTCAGGCCCATGTACAGAAATTTTCTTCGATAGAGGAGAAAAATACGATAAACGTGGTAAAGAATTAATTGAAGAAGATATCGAAAATGATAGATTTATTGAAATCTGGAATATCGTATTTAGCCAATACAATGCAAATCCAGATGTTCCACGTAGTGAATATAAAGAACTACCTAATAAAAATATCGATACGGGTGCAGGATTAGAAAGATTTGCGTGTGTTTTACAAGGTACAGAAACAAACTTCGAAACTGACCTTCACTATCCTGTTATCTTAAAAACTCAAGAACTATCAGGGGTTACATACACTGGACAAATGGCTTTCAAAGTCATTTCAGATCATATTAAGACATTAACATTTGCAATCTCTGATGGTGCAACACTTTCAAATGAGGGTAGAGGTTATGTTTTACGTCGTATCTTACGTCGTGCAATTAAGTATGGAAGAACAATTAAGTTTAATGAACCATTCTTATACAAACTAGTTGATACAGTTGTTGAAATGATGGAATCATTCTATCCAGCATTAAGACAAACAAAAGAAATTGTTAAAAAGATTATCTTAAAAGAAGAAGAGAAATTCTTTGCAACAATTAATGATGGTGAAAAACACTTATTGTCAAGTATTAAAGACGGATCTTTAAGTGGATTAGAGGCATTCAAACTTTATGATACTTATGGATTCCCAATTGAATTAACATTAGAATATGCTGCAGAAAATAATATCACAGTTGATGTTGAAGGTTTCAAAACTGCATTATTAGAACAAAAGAACCGTTCAAGAGAAGCAAGAAGCGTCAAAGGTTCAATGAAGAGTCAAGATGAAACTTACTTAAACTTCACAGAGCCATCTAAATTTGTTGGTTATGATCAATTACAAGTTGAAGCAAAAATTATTAAGATTTTTGAAGATGGTATTGTCTTAGATCAAACACCATTCTACGCTACAATGGGTGGACAAATTGCTGATACAGGTACAATCAATGGATTAGTTGTTACAGATGTTGTTAAACTTCCTCATGGACAATACTTACATCGCATTGAAACAGATTCATTTACAGAAGGTGATGAAGTCTTAGCAATCGTTGATGAAGCAACACGTAACTTAACTGAAAGAAACCATACAGCAACACACCTTTTACATCAAGCAATTAAAGATGTATTAGGTGAACACGCTAAACAGCAAGGTTCATACAATGGTCCAACAAAGTTCTCATTTGACATTAACCACTATGAAGCAATTAAACCAGAACAAATCTTAAAGATTGAATCAATCGTTAAAGAAAAAATTAATGAACAGTTAGCAGTAGTTACACATGTTTTACCAATTGACGAAGCGAAAAAATTAGGTGCACAAATGTTATTTGGTGAAAAATATGGTGATGTTGTTAGAGTTGTAGATATCAATAAATGGAGTTTAGAATTCTGTGGTGGTACACACGTTAAGAATACAAAAGATATTATTGATTTTGTAATTACAAGTGTTGAATCAATTGGTTCAGGTATCTTTAGATTTGAAGGCTTCACAAATGAAGTTGTTAAAAATCAAGATAAATACTTAGGGCATTTATTAGAACAAATCAGCCAATTAGAAACTAAGGCTCTATCAATTGATGCAAACGTTAAATTTGAAGCAAAACCAGAAGTTAAGGGAAGCTTCAATGATATCTTAAACTACAGATTATATGTTCAAAATTTATCAAATTTAGTTAAGAATTTAGAAAAAGAAAATGAATCTAAATTATTAAATAGCATTCTAGCATCTGCAGACAGCTTTACTCCAAATGAAATTAAAGAAACAACTTATGTATTAACAAATGACTTACCACAAGCTTCACTAAAACCATTAATCGATGTTTTATATGATAAAATGAAGACAGAAGTTGTGATTTTAATTAATCAAACTTCAGAAAAAGCTTCATTCTTAGTGAAGACTAAGTCTAAAGATGCAAAAGCAATTATTCAAGCTTTAGCTAAAGAAACTTTAGGTAACGGTGGCGGTAAACCTGACTTTGCTCAAGGTGGTACTCAAAACTTAGAAGCGTTAACAAATTACTTGAAAGGTAATGGATTAATTTGAAATATTTAGGACTAGATTTAGGTGAAAAAACTTTAGGTGTTGCATTAAGTGAATCAGGGATTATTGCGCATGATTTATTAACCATTCGCTTTAGAGAAAAAGATTTTAACGATGCAGCAGACCAACTCGTTAAAGTCATTGATCAATATAAAATTGATGTGGTTGTGATTGGATTACCAAAACACATGAATAACGATCTTGGTGAAAAAGGCCAAATGGTTCTAGATTTCAACACATTACTAAAAACAAAAAAACAAATTGAAATTATTACTTGGGATGAAAGATTATCTACTAAGTCAGCCCTTAGAATCTTATCGGATTCAAATAAAAAATACGATAAGCAACGCGCATTAAAAGATCAAGTAGCGGCTCAAGTGATTTTACAAAATTATTTAGACTCGAAAGGAAGATTTTAAAAATGGACGTATTAGATAAATTATCAATCATCTCAGATGATAAAGAAGAAATCGTAACAATTATTTTTACATTCTCAGAAAATGGAAAAAACTATGTAGTTTTTGAATTTGATGAATCAAAAGAGATTTCAGCAGCAAGATATGTTGAAGGTGCTACTCCTGAAGAAGGCGAACTATTAGATATTGAAACTGAAGAAGAATGGGAATTAGTTGATAGAGTGTTTGAACAATATCAAAAAGATTTAGAAGCTGAAGAATCTGAAGATGACATCGAAGCTTAATGAATTCAAACAGTATTGTTTGGAAAGAGATATTCCAATCATTACTGATGAAGGCTTAGCATATATCATTGATTACATTAGAAAAAATAACGTTAAAAAAATTCTAGAAATTGGAACAGCATATGGTTATAGTGCCATATGCTTTTCACTAGAAAACACCGTTGTTGACACTTTTGAAAGAGATCCTGAACGTATCGTAGAAGCAAAAAAATGGGTTAAAACATTTAACGCCAATGTAACAATCTATGATGAAGATGCACTACTGTATGAAGGGTTAACTGATAAGTATGATTTAATCTTTATTGATGCTGCAAAAAGCCAATATCAAAAGTTTTTTGAAAAGTTCAAACATAATTTAAACACAGATAGTGCAATTATTTGTGATAACATCTCATTCCATCAATTAAAAATAGAAGATGTTAAAAATAGAAATACAAAAGCCTTATTAAGAAAATTAGAAGCATTTAAAACTTTCTTAATAGAAAACAAAGATTTTGATTCAATTATTCTACCAGAAGTTGGAGACGGACTAAGTGTTTCAAAGAAAAAATAAAGTGTTAAGTGGAACATATGAAAAGCGCGATATATCACTTTCATATGAAATTCATTACAAAAAAATCAAGCATATCTACTTTAGATTTAAAAATAATGTTTTAGTTGTTACTGCAAATGAACGTTTATCAAAAGAAAATATCATTTATGCTATTGATATAAACTTTGATAAAATTTTAAAGCTTAAAAATAAAAAACAATCCAAAGTAGAAGTTAAAAAATATCAGTTATGGGGCAAAGAACTATCAATTGATGTATTTTTTGATGGGTTAGCTCAAACTGAAAAAAACATGTTTGAAATTTATAAAAATGAAACACTTAAAATGATTGAAACATTAACACCAAATTTAGTTAATGATTTAAATAAGTTAGGTCTAACACTTGTTCCAATCATTGTAAAACCACTAAAAACAAAATATGGTTCATGTCAAATTTACAAAAAAACAATTACGATTAATTCGTTTTTAGCAAAACTCGACCCAATTTACTTATATTATGTGTTACTTCATGAATATTGTCATTTATTAGTACCTAATCATCAAGCAGCCTTCTATAAAAAATTAGATTTAGTCATGAAAAACCATAAACAAGTACAAAAATCCTTAAGAAAACATACAATTATGTTTTAGAAATAACATTTAATGTTATAATACTTATTGAAAATAAAAAGGAGTCAAATATGTCACAAAAAAAATTATTTGAATTAACTCAAGCCGGTTTAGACGCTTTAAAATTAGAATTAGAAGATTTAAAAGACGTCAAACGTAAAGAAAATCTAGAAGCTTTAAAAGAAGCACGTGAACAAGGGGACTTATCAGAAAATGCTGACTATGATGCAGCAAGAAATGAACAAGCAAGAATTGAAGCGCGTATTCTAGAAATTGAAACAATTATCAAAAACGTTAAAATTATTAAAGAATCAAACGACTCTTCAGCAGTTAACTTAGGTAAAGAAGTTACAATTAAATATCTAGGTATTGGTAGAGATTTAGAAGATACTTATCATATCGTAGGTACAATTGAATCAGATCCAAAAAATAAAAAAGTTTCTATTGACTCACCACTAGGAAAATCAATCAAAGGCAGAACGGTTGGAGATGTTGTTACAGTTAAATCAGAAACTGGTAAGACGTTCCAAGTTGAGATTTTATCAATTAAATAATGGCTATTTACAAAAAATGTATTCCAAATTTATACGTAAAATCAATCTATGATATCTCATATGATGAGTTGAAAAAGCAGGGAATTAAAGCTCTGCTTTTTGACTTAGATAATACGATTATCAACTATGATCAAACTAAACTAGAAGTGAAAGCAATAGAATTTTTAAATGAATTAGAAAACGATTTTAAAGTCGTTATTATTTCTAACTCAAGAAATGAAAGAGTATTAAATGCGGTTGGTTCACATTTTACTTTTGTGTCATTTGCGAGAAAACCATTAAAAGTAGGATTCAAAAAAGCACTAAAGAAAATCAATTTTTCATCAAATGAGGTTGCGATGATTGGTGATCAACTCATGACTGACGTCTTTGGTGGCAACCGTATGAAGTTTAAAACGATTTTAGTAGAAGCAGTTTTACGTAAATCAGATAGACTTTCTACTCGTATCAATCGAAAATTAGAAAAGTATTTCCTAAATAGAATAAAGGTTAAATCCCCTAAAGAATATGATGAGGTATTAAGAGCTTATGCAGAAAAGCATGAATAGATGTATTGGCTGTGGTGCAGCCATCCAAAGCCATGATAAAGAAGCTGTTGGATATGCGAAATCAAGCGATCAAGTATTTTGTCAAAATTGTTTTAGATTAATGCATTATGGTAAAGCAGAAGGACATTTCCATCCAGATGAGTTACCTACATTCAAAAAAGATTCTTTAATTGTTGTTGTTTCAAGTGTACTTTATTTAGACACACTTTTAACTTCACCTGTTAAAAGATTGAATGATGATTATAAAGTTATCTATTTAATTAACCAAATTGATTTATTGCCTGATGCAACTTCAAAGTCAATTTTATTAGGAAATATTAAAAAGCGCTTTAAAGAATTTAGAGTTGCATATGATGAGATTATTCTTATGAGTGCAATTAATCCATATGATATTGAAGAATTAAAATCATATATTTTAAATAAAAGATATGAAGATGTTTACTTAATCGGTTTACAAAATAGTGGTAAGACAACAATCTTTAAGTCCTTAACGGGTAATAAAGATGCAATTGTATTACCTAAAGCTGCATTAACGCAAACCATTCTTTCAGGTAAACTAGAAAATGTAAATATTTATGATACACCTGGGTTATACCAAAGCGGATATTTACATGAATTCTTACCATATGATGTATATAAAGAAATTTTACCAACAAAACAGTTTAAACCTAGAAATGGCATATTAGAAACTGACGATGCAATTTTAATCGGTGGTATTTTAGGATTAAGTGTAATAAAAGGTACAGTAAAATCTGTTTTATATGTAAAGGATAATGTCAAACATCAACTTTCTAAAGCTGATAAAGCATTATCAATTTTAGAAAAAAACCAAGTGTTCGATGTTGTCTTTGAAAAATATGGCTATAAAGACTATGTACTAAAAGATGATAAAAAATATCAAATTACAATGGCAGACTTTGGCATTTTACAAGTAACTGGACCAGCAACCGTTCGCGTGATTGCGCATCCTAAGTTACATGTAAGTTTAACAGAAGGGTTCTTTAGATGATTGATAAAATCTATTTAGATGTAAAAGAAAAATATAAAGATCGATATGATCGATTCTTGCATATTTTAGGTGTAAGAGATACTGCAGTAATGTTAGCTAAAAGATATCATGTAGATGAGAAAAGGGCAGAAATTGCAGCACTTTTTCACGATTACACAAAATATGATGATAAAGCATATCAAATGAGTTTTTTAACCCAAGAAGAATTGAAAAAGTATGAAGGTTTTGAAGTGATGTATCATGCAATTAGCGCTTCAAGATTATTAGAACAAAAGTATGAAATTCATGATCCTGAAATTTTAAGTGCAATCTATAATCATGTATGGGGTAAACCTAAGATGTCATTATTAGATAAAATCATTTTGATTGCTGATAAGACAGAACCAAGTAGAAATTTTCTACTTGTCGATGAACTTAGAAAACTATCATTTGAATCATTAGATTTAGCAATTATAAAATACTTAGAAGATTATAAATTACATGTTAAAAACGAAGGGTATAATTATCCTTTAGAAGTGGATAGTATTATCCAAGAATTAAAAGGAGTGTAACAATGGACTTATTAAAAAAATCAATTGAATTATTAGAAAAAGTAAATGGTAAAGATATTGCTGTTTATGAATTCTTAGAAAAATCACCTTACTATGATTATTTCGTTGTAGCGACAGTAAACGAACGTGCTGGTCAAGCTGCAATTGGTTATTTCGGTAAAGAACTAAAAGAAAACTTACGTGCAATCGAAGGCAACAAAGGAAACACAGGTTGGACTTTAATTGACTTAGGAGATGTTGTTGTTCATTTATTTACTGAAAAAGACAGAGAATTCTATGGATTTGATAAACGTTTCATGGAATTAAGAAAAGAAATCAAATAAGGTTAGCTATGGGCTTTGAACATTTATATGATTTTTTGCAGGAAGATGTAAATTTTGATGAATTATTAAAACCACTTTTACCATATATTGATAAAAATGAAGAAGTATTAGATGCAGGGTGTGGCTCAGGTCATATTCTTACGAATTTGGCTTCTAAAGGCTATCGTATGGTAGGGGTAGATATTAATTCACATATGTTAAGTCTTGCAAAACAACGCTTAGAAGAATTAAATATAAATGCAGATTTATATGAACACGATCTAAAAAAACCATTACCTAGACAATTTAAAACAATCATCGCACTATTAGATGTCTTCCACTATTTTATGGGGATTAAAACAATCGCTAAAAATATGTATAATGGCCTAACACCAAATGGAACATTAATTCTTGATTTATATCATTCACCAGTGAATGAAATAGAAACAGAAAATGATGATTATTTTATGTACACTTGGAAGGTAGAAACAAAAGGCACTAAAATTCGTCATGATATTAAAGTATATAATGGTGAGTTTGAAGGTGAATACAAGGTGAGTCAATATTATTACCCTGTATCTTATTATGTGGATACATTAAAAGAAGTTGGCTTTAAAGTTTCTAAAATTAATGGTTTTGATGATCGTAAAGTTTACTTAATCTGTAGAAAATAAAAGTAAAAAATAACCTTTTTCATAATTATAGTTATGAAGGAGGTTTTTTATTTTGAAAAAACATAGATTTTATATTTTACTTTTCTTGTTTATTTGCATAATGATTTATTTTTATCCAAAAGAAACAAAAAAAGAAATTATTCCCTTAGAGTCTAAAGAAATATCAGTTTATATTGATGGAGCAGTGAATTTTCCTGGTACTTATATTCTTCAAGGTAACAATAAAACGCTTGGATATTTAATACATCTAGCTGGAGGATTAACGCCATATGCAAACATTGAATCATTAGATTTAAAGAGTATTGTTGCTAAAGAAAAATATACAATTCCTGAATATGAGAAGAAACTTGTAGAAAAGGTTGTTAAACTAAACTTAAATACAGCAAGCTATGATGAATTAATTAAAATACCATATATCAGTGAAACAAAAGCGTTAGATATTTTAATCTATAGAAAAGAACATACTTCATTTCGTTCACTAGATGAATTAATAAACATTAGTGGCATAGGTGAAAAGACTCTTGAAAAACTTAAAGTTTACCTTACCTTATAGAGCGTTTCACTTATATTTTTTATTAAGTATTTTATTTATATTAAGTTTGTTAAAACCAATTTTCTTTTTTATATTTTTTACATACTTATATTTATCTAGAAGAAGTTTGAATCTTAAGTTAACTTTATTTTTGCTTATATTTTTAATGATACCGATGTTAAGTTTTCATATAACAAAAACTAAAATAGATGGCATTTACATGATCAGCCATATAGAAAATAGCCCATATGGTTATACATATGAACTAACAAATGGATATGAAACATTTTTATTATATGATGATTCATCTTATGAATTATTTAGTTTAGTTAAGGTTAAGGGGACATTAAAACCATTTGATGAAAATACGATTCCAAATGGTTTTAATGAAATAAATTACTATTTAACTAAAGGAATTAAATACAAAATAGTTAATCCAAATATTGAACTTAAAATGCATGGTTTAAAGTTGGATTTGAATCATATTTTGATTCGACTCATCATGGATGAGCCTATTTTAGAACTTAATGAATTAAGTCATTTGTTTGGGTTAAATTCAATTACCCTCATGTTGATAATTCTACTTATTAAAAAAATACTTTACTACTTTGACATTGATGAAAGAAAGAAGTTAGTATGGATTATTGTTATTTTAACTTCCTTTTATTCAGTAGGAAAAAGTTTTATCGTTTTATATGTACTTATCGAAAATATAATACTTTATGTTGATGATAAAAATCATCTTAAACTAAGTTATCTTGATAAACAATCGCTTATACTCATCATACTTATTTTAATAAATCCTTATATCATCTTTAAAGATCATTACAATTTAATTTTTCTATATACTTTTTTATTTTACTTTGTTGATATAGATAACAAAATTTTTAGTTATATTTTATCTATTTTGATTTTCATACCATTTCAAATTAAGTTTAGTTATGAATTAAATATCTTTCTACTTTTAATGCCGTTATTTAAAAATATAAGTAAATATAGTTTTATTTCTATTCTTTTGTTAACGCTATTATTTGGAAGTATTAATTTATTAACACTTTATGAGAATTTTTTAAATAAAATGATTGATTATTTAATGAACTATAATTTTATCTTAAGGGTTAAAAGAATGAGTACAGAAAAAATGATTCTTTATGAAGGTTTGTTGTTTGTGGGAACTTACTATCTAAAAGATAAGAAGTTATACTTAATTTTTTCGTATTTCATTTTATTATTTACTTTTTTAATTGTTAGACCGATCTCTAATCGCGTATACTTTTTAGATGTTAAACAAGGGGATGGAGCAGTTATTTTTAAAAATCATGAAGTAATTGTTGTAGATGCCTACAATAAAGTTGATGAATTTTTAAAACTAGAAGGCATTAAAACAATTGATCATTTAATTCTTACTCATAATGATTTAGACCATACAGGCGATTATGAGACCATTTTAAAAGATTTCAAAGTAAAGAACTTATATTTATCAGGATATCTAAATTATCAAATCAATTTTAAAAATACACATTATTTAACACATGAAACATTATTTGAAATAAAAAATCTTGAACTTACATTTTTAGGGCCTTTAAGAGATTTAAAAGATAAAAATGAAAACTCAATCTTTTTTAAAATTAAAGTGAATGATTTAACCTATTTATTTACAGGTGATTTAGGTATAGATGCTGAAAAGTTATATGTTGATACCTATCAGGACTTACTTAAAGCAGATGTGTTAAAAGTTGGACATCATGGTTCAATCACTTCAAGTAGTCAAATATTTTTAGATAAAGTTAAACCAAGTATAGCTATTATTTCTGTTAAGTTAAATAACAAATTTAATTTTCCATTAACTGAAGTCCTTGATAGATTTAATATAAGAGGTATTAAAGTTTATCAAACATCTAAAGATGGTACAATTTTATTTAAAAAAAAGGAAATCATCAATTTTCCGCCATAGTGTTTTTTATTTCATAAAAAATGTGTATAATTAACTTAAGTGAGGAACGATATGGAAAGAATTTACTTATTAGTGGGTGACTCTGACTACTTGGTCAATGGAAAAATTAAATACTATCAAAAAGAGTCAAATATTGATGAATTCAATATCATCACTTATGATGCAGAAGAACTTGAACTTTCAGATTTAGTTCAAGAGCTATTTACCGTATCTTTTTTTAGCCAAAGTAAAATGGTTATTGTTAATCATGCTGAACATTTAAATAAATATGCAAAAGAAGATTTAAAAGATTTAATTAAGTATATTGAAAACCCAAGCGAAGATATTGTCTTAGTATTTGCCGCTAAAGCAATGGATGAAACGCACGCAATCTACGATGCATTAAGTAAGCATGCATATATTGATCAAATTAAATCATTTGATTCCACGCAATTACCAAAGTATATTGAAGAACAGTTTTTGATGGATGGATATACCATTGATAAAGATGCAATTTTAGAGTTAGCCATAAGAACACAAAATGAACTTTATCATTTACATCAAGAAATTGAAAAATTAAAGTTATTCACGATTGAAGAAAAAAGAATTTCTAGATTAGAAATTGAACAACTTGTCTCACGTTCATTAGAAGATAATATCTTTACCTTCTCAACAGCATTTTTAAAAGGTGATACAAGACAGTATGTGGCAATTTATGATGATTTAATGTCATCAAAAATGCCGCCTTCAACAATCTTTAATCACTTATTTCAAACAGTAAATTTAATCTATCAAGCATACTTCTTTATGAAACAAGGTAAATCACAGGAACAAATTGCACAAAGTTTAGGGATTTCAACTGGAAGAGCATATTATGTAATTAAAGAAGCTAAAGAACAAAATATGAAACGCATCGAAAAAACAATAAAGGACTTAGCAAAACTTGATGTCTTAATTAAATCTGGTAGACAAGATGAAAAATTAGGATTTGAGTTATTGTTATTGGGTAACTTAAAATGAATTTAAACTATAAGAAAATTTTAATCTTTGACT
Organism: Acholeplasma hippikon; assembly: GCF_900660755.1. Lineage (NCBI taxonomy): Bacteria > Bacillati > Mycoplasmatota > Mollicutes > Acholeplasmatales > Acholeplasmataceae > Acholeplasma > Acholeplasma hippikon. Next base: position 612,702 of record NZ_LR215050.1, on the reverse strand, counting down.
TTGAAACAACTGGATTATCTCCAATTTCAGATCGTGTAATTGAAGTAGGGGCGATTCTACTTGAAAAAAATGATTTAGTGTATGAAGTCAAAGAAAGACTAGATTTATTAATTAAACAAGAAAAACCAATTTCTGACTTTATCACAAACTTAACTGGCATCACAAATGAAATGCTAGCAAAAGATGGAGTTGATGAAGAAATCGCCTTTAACATGTTAAATAACTTAATTGATGATGAAACTTTACTCGTTGCATATAATTTAGCATTTGACATCGGATTCTTATTTAATATGTACCAACGTTATATTTCTAAAAATTACGCGATTAAAAATGATATTTTAGACTGTATGGCTGTTTATAAGGATAGATATGAATATCCACATAAATTATTAAATGCAGTTGAGCGTTTTAATTTAGTAAATGAGAACGCACACCGTGCATCAGATGATGCATTAGCAACTTTTAAAGTTTTAGAAAAGTTAGCTGAAGCAGAAGATAACTTAAGTTTATATGTGAATGTTTTAGGCTATAATCCAAAATATAGAGAACCAGATACATTCTTCTTTAAGCAAATTATAAAAAAAATCCCTCAAGGGATGCGTGGCTTAAGAGAAATAGAGAAGGCAAGAAAATAAAAAACACCATCCTGGTGTTCATTATTTTCTTAAAGCTAATTAAATTTAATAAAAAACACCATTCAGGTGTTTATTATTATAAAGAGTTAACTAAGTTTGCTAAAGTCGCTTTATGACGAGCAACAAAGTTCTTGTGGAAAATTCCTTTAGCTTGTCCTTTATCTAACTTCTTGTATGCGAAAGATAATGCAGATACTGCTTTTTCTTTATCATTTGCTTTAACAGCTGCTTCAACAGCTTTACAAGCAGTTTTGTATGAAGACTTGAATGCAACGTTTGCTTGATGACGTTTTTCATTAATCACGATACGTTTGATTTGAGATTTAATATTAGCCACAAATTCACCTCCTAAATAAGCACAATTCATTTTATCAAATAGAATGAATAAAAGCAATAAGAAACCACTAAATATGATAAAATAAAGTAGATAGGATGAAAATATGACAACAGCAAATAAATTAACATTACTTAGAGTATTTATGATACCGTTAATGGTCATCGTATTATACCTCGAACCACTTAAGGTTCAAACAGAATTTTTAAATATGACATGGAGCACAATTATTTTTTCAGTGCTATTTGTCTTGGCGAGTCTAACTGACTTTTTAGATGGTTATATTGCAAGAAAATACAACCAAATTACAACATTTGGTAAGTTCTTAGACCCGATTGCGGATAAGGTATTAGTATTTACTGCATTATTACATTTAATGATGGTAATGCCTAACCGTGTTCCTCTTTGGACTGTGATGATCATTTTAGTTAGAGAGTTCATGGTTACTGGTGTAAGATTATTAGCAGTAGAAAAAGGTACAGTTATTGCCGCTTCAAAATGGGGTAAATATAAGACTGCCTCAACAATGGTTGCAATCATTATTTTATTATTTAATGATTTCGGCTTAACAAGCTTAAATGCTAACCTTGTATGGATTGGAAATATTGTTTACTACATTGCAGTATTCTTCACAATTTATTCAGGTTGGGATTATTTATACAAAAATCGACAAGTAATTCTTGAAAGTGTATAAAAAAAGTCTTTTTCTAGAATTTATACTACTATAAGATAGGAGGCAGAAAAAATGAGTGATGATAATAAAAAACAGCAGGCCTTAGAACTTGCGTTAAAACAGATTGAAAAACAATTCGGTAAAGGTTCAATTATGAAACTTGGTGATGAAGCAGATCACTCAATCGAAGTTATTCCAACAGGGTCAATTGCATTAGATGTTGCACTAGGCATTGGTGGATATCCAAGAGGAAGAATCATTGAAATTTATGGACCTGAATCTAGTGGTAAAACAACATTAACTTTACATGCAATGGCAAGTGCCCAAAAACAAGGTGGCACGGTTGCATTTATTGATGCTGAACACGCCTTAGATCCAACATATGCAAAAGCCTTAGGTGTAAACCTAAACAGTTTAATTCTTTCACAACCAGATACAGGAGAACAAGCACTTGATATTGCAGAGGCTTTAATTAAGTCTGGTTCAATTGATATGATTGTTATTGACTCGGTTGCTGCGTTAGTACCTGAAAACGAATTAAATGGTGATATGTCTGCAAACCATGTTGGTTTACAAGCACGTATGATGAGCCAAGCAATGAGAAAATTATCAGGCGTGATTTCAAAAACAAATGTGGTTGCAATTTTCATTAACCAAATTAGAGAAAAAGTTGGTATTATGTTTGGTAACCCAGAAACAACAACTGGCGGTAGAGCACTTAAGTTCTTTTCATCTGTTCGTTTAGAAATCAGAAAAGCAGAATCAATTAAAGTTGGTAATGATATTACGGGTATTCGCTCTAACGTGAAAGTTGTTAAATCTAAAGTTGCGCCACCATTAAAAACAGCATCAATTGATATTATCTATGGAACTGGCATTTCAAGAAGCGGAGAAATTCTTGATATGGCAGTTGAATTAGATTTTGTTAATAAGAGTGGTGCTTGGTTTAATATTGGTGATGAACGTTTAGGTCAAGGTAGAGAAAATGCAAGAGCATACCTTGAAAATAAACCTGAATTATTAGATGAATTAGAAGCGAAAATTTTAGAACACTACAATATCAAAAAATAGGCATTTTAGGGAGAGATACCTCTCCCTTTTTTGTTGCTTTAGGCGTATAATTGAATTAACAATATAATTATTCGGAGTATTTATGATAAACATATTAAAAAAAGTAAGTTGGTTTATTAAACAAGAGTGGAAAGCATACACGCTCATGTTTTTTTTCCTGATGTTGATTGGCATCTTAGCACTTTCACCAGCCTATGTCTTAGGACTTGCGATTGATACGATTGTATCTAAAAATTTAACCATACGCAGTCTTATATCAATTCTTAGTGTATTAATTTTAATTCCAGTGGGACGTTATACCTCATCATTTATTTATAACTACACTGTAAATAAAACAAGTCAGAAGTTAGCTTATACATTTAGACAAAACTATTTAAAGAAATTATTTAGTATGGATGCAGATTTCTATGAGAAGTATCAAAAAGGGGATTTAATATCTCGTGCAACATCAGATTTAGATTCAATCACTGTTGCTGCAACATCCATGCTTGAAGGGATTGTGCTTAATACCGGAATGATTATATTTGCTATTTCCATTATGGCATTTACAATTTCTTGGAAATTAACGCTAATCTCTGTTACAGTTATGCCAATCGGCTTGACAGTTTTAAACATTATTCGTATGAAAAAACGTCAATATGTTAAAAAACATAGAGAAATTTATGCGAATATGACTGAAAAGATTTTAGAATCTGTTGAAGGTCAAAAAACAATTCGTGCGTATGTGCAAGAAGATAATGACTTAGAAGCACAAAAGAAAGCAATTACTCAAGATATCGAATCATGGCGATACATTATTAACTATGAAAACAGATTAACGCCATTATTTGAAACCGTATATGGAATTGCTTATATTTTAGCGTTTGTTTTTGGTTCGATTTTTATCATTAATCAAGAAATTACAATTGGTCAATTAATTACATTCATTTCTTATGTAGGTATTTTATATGGACCAATCATTGCAATCTCAGGTGTCTTCCAACAAATCAATAATGCGACAGTTGCTGTTGACCGTTATGAAGAAATTATGAGGTTAGAACCTGTAGTTGATAATGATAAGCAACCAGATCATATCATGACATTTGATACGATTGAGTTTAGGGGTGTGACATTTAAGTATCCGTTTGATACCCATCCAACGATTAATGATATTAACTTAACGATTAAAAATGGTCAAACCATAGGCGTTGTTGGTCCAACAGGTTCAGGTAAATCAACACTCATCAGACAATTGTTACGTGAATTTGATGTTACTTCAGGAAACATATATATTGATAATAAAAACATTAAAAAATATGTCATTTCAGATATTAGAAATATGGTTGGGTATGTTCCTCAAGCACACATGTTATTTAGACGTGGCGTAGATGATAATATCTTTATTGGTAATTCAAGTGCATCGATTGATCAATTAAAACGAGCGATTCAAATTGCTGACTTTGAAAAAGACATTGCGTATTTATCTGATGGTTTAAATACAAAAGTAGGTGAAGGTGGAGCAACACTTTCTGGTGGTCAAAAACAAAGATTATCAATTGCAAGAGCCTTGATTAAAGATCCTGAAATTTTAATTTTGGATGATTCATTATCTGCAGTAGATGCAAATACTGAAGAAAACATTATTGAGAAGTTAAAACAATTTAGAAGAAATAAAACAAATATAATTATTGCTCACCGCTTCAGTGCAATTCGTGAAGCTGATCTAATTATTGTAATGGATCAAGGTAGAATCATTGATCAAGGAACACATGAAGAATTACTTAAACGTGATGGTTGGTATAAAGAACAATATATCCAACAAATCAGTATGAAGTAGGTGCAACATGAAACAAGTCAAAAAAGTATGGAAATATATCAAAAGATATAAGAAAAATTTAATCCTATCAATTATTTGTATGCTAATCGTTCAAGCCTTAGGATTAGTTGCACCATTAATTGTAAAAAACATCTTAGACGAACAATTAGTAGGTATTACAAGAACTTGGTATGAAACAACTGATACGACAGGTGTTTTATATGATGGAAGATATTATGCACAAGATGAAGTGAATGAAAACCCATTAACAATTGTGATTTCAAGTGGAAAATACTATGCAGTATTTGATGAAGTAGCTACCGGGAATCAACAAATTAAAGATGGAAAATTAATTGTTACCACTTTTGAAGGTGAAGAAATTTTATATGATGTGTCTTTACTTTCAGGTAAAGAAGTTAGAACTTTCTATTCACCATTTATTAAACCAATTACCATTTTATTAATTCTTTTATTTGCTAGATACTTCTTACACATTTTATTCTTATTTATTCAAAGAATATCAACCTCTGTCATTACTGTAAATGTTGTTAGAGATGCCAGATTAGATGCAGTAGCAGCACTACAAAGAATGCCGATGACCTATTTTGAAAATGAACCTGCAGGTAAAATTGCGAACCGTATCATTACAGATGTAAACGGAATGATTAACTTATTCTCAACCTTAATGAACTTACTATTAAATGCAACATTAGCGGTTGTGTTCGCATATATTGGGATGTTCTATTTAGATGCAAAACTAGCATTATGGACATTTATTATTTTCCCATTAGTATACTTTTGGTTAAAATATTTCGTATATCATTTAAATTTAATTGCGCAAAGAGTATCAGAATCAGCTTCAATGATTACAGCAAAACTTAATGAAATAATCAATGGTATTAATATTCTACAAATATTTAACTATCAAGAACAAACAGAAAAAGAATTTTCCGAAGTTAATAATGAATATCGAAAAGAACAATTAAAAGAACAAAAACTTCACTTAACTATTGGATGGAACATGATTCGTTTTATTGGGCTCATGGTAACAGCTTTCATTGTTGGTTACTTTGGATTCCAAAGTTTAACAGTAAGTGGATTTGTTGTTACAGCAGGTACAATTTATGCGTATAATGATTATTTATCAAGATTAGTTGAACCTTTACAAACGCTATTTAGAGAAATTGGGAACCTTCAATTAGCATTAGTAAGAACAGATAGAATATTTACTATTATTGATGCAGAACAAGAAGATGGATCATTTGAAAAGATGCCTAGATTAAAAGGTGACATTAAGTTTGATAATATTTGGTTCTCGTATAAAAAAGATAAACCGGTATTAAAAGGTGTAAACTTAGATGTTCCGAGTGGCCAAATGATTGGTGTTGTTGGTCACACAGGTAGTGGTAAATCTACAATGATGAGCTTGCTTTTACGTTTTTATGACTTAAAAGAAGGTGATTTAGGAAATGTTTATGTAGATGATGTTGATATTAGAACATATTCGAAACGTACATATCGTCAACATATTGGAATGATTCTTCAAGACCCAATGATCTATAAAGGAACAATTGCAAGTAACGTTAGATTTGGTACAGATGCAACTGATGAAGAAGTGGAATCAATTATTAGAGAAATTGGTGGCGGTCATATGATTGATAAATTACCAAATGGTATTCATCAAGAAGTTATGCGTGGAGGTGGTAATTTATCTGTGGGTGAAAAACAACTCATTTCATTTGCTAGAGCAGTCGTGCATAATCCATCAATTTTAATTATGGATGAAGCAACAGCTAATATTGATACAGAAACCGAAACACTCATTCAAACAGCTTTAAATAAAGTAAAGGAAGGGCGTACAACAATTGTTATTGCGCACCGTCTTTCGACAATTAAACATGCTAATAAAATTGTAGTTTTAGAAAATGGTATTAAAGTTGAAGAAGGTACACATGATGAACTACTTCTTAACAATAAACAATATGCTGCGATTTATCGTTCACAAACTAAAATAACTGATTAAAAAAATAAAACCTAACGTGATTTTAAAACGTTAGGTTTTATGCTTATTTGTTATTATCGATTTCAGTAGAAGGTGTTAAACCAACTAAACTTGTTTTAAAGAAGGCTTCACGTAATTCTGTTTGTCCTAGTCCTAAATCAATTTGATAAGTTACTTTGACATATAAATTAGGTCTTTCTACCTTAACAAACCATAATGGTGATTGAGGTAAAATGTGATTGAAAGCAACGGAATGTTGTGAACTGTAATTTTTTGATAATGAGATTGAATAAGGATTTGATTTTGCATCCATCCAATCTGTTTGTAAAACTAAAGTGATTTGAACGCTTGAAACCAATTTGTTGACTTGTTCAACATATTTAGCTTTAAAAGTATAATACCCACTCTCATCATAATACTCGGGAATTAAGAATGAGTCTAATTTAATTTTTACGATTAAATCAGCATTTTCTAAATTGATTTCTTCGTGGTTTGTTGAAGATTCAGTTGTTAGATAACTCTTTTCAAATTTACTAACAACAACGTCATCAAATGTAACTTTTTGATACTTTAAATAATCCCCTACGTAAAGTGCTATTACAAATGCGGCTGGAACTAAAATAAAAATTCCTAGAATTGTAAGAATTAGTCTGTATTTTAGTAACCATTTTCCGAAAGTTGACTTTGGTTGGTGTAATGGTACCATATATATCTCCTTATAAAATTATCTATTTTTATTATACTACAGAATAGGAAAAATTAAGTCCTTTGTTGGCAAAATTAATTGACTAAAAAGGGTTTTAAAGTTATAATGAATTGTGTACTTACTGCACATATAAATTGTAGAAAGTTATATAACATATGTAATAAAATTAAATATGGAGGTAGAAATTATGTTTAACACATTGTTCTCAGTCGGAACATCGGAACTAATTACCTTCATTTTGCTAATCGTCCTAGGAATAGGTGTTGGTGGCGTCGTAGGTTATTTCCTACGTGTAGCACATCATGAGAAGAGTTTAGCTCGTTCTCGTGAAGAGGCTAATCGTATTATCGAAGACGGAAAAAAAGAAGCTGAAAAAACAAAAAGAGAGCATGTTTTTGAAGCAAAACAAGAGATTTTAGCGTTACGTAAAGAATTTGATAATGATGTTCGTGAAAGACGTCAAGTCGTTTTAAACCTTGAAGAAAAAGTATCTCAAAGAGAGATTACTTTAAATAATAGATCTCAATATCTAGACAAGCGTGAAGAAGGCTTGGATTTAAAAGAACAAAAATTAGATGAACGTAAAGTACAACTTGATAATCAATATAGCAAAGTGGAAGAATTAGTTAAAGAACAAGAGGCTAAGTTAGTTGCTATTGCTCAGTTAACAAAAGAGCAAGCTAAAGACTTGATAATGGCTCAAGTGAGAGATTCTATATCAAATGAAATAGCGACTTATATCCGTGAGGAAGAAGATAAAGCTAAGAATATTGTTCAAACAAAGAGTAAAGAATTATTAGCATTAGCTATGCAAAAATATGCTTCTGAGACAACATCTGAAAGAACAGTTTCAGTTGTAGAAATTCCAAATGAGGATATGAAAGGTAGAATCATTGGTAAAGAAGGAAGAAATATTAGAACACTTGAAGCTCTCACAGGGGTTGACTTAATTATTGATGATACACCGGAAGCAGTCGTGCTTTCAGGCTTTGATCCAGTAAGAAGAGAAATAGCTAAGCGTGCATTAACGATTTTAGTCCAAGATGGTAGAATTCATCCAGGTAGAATTGAAGAAGTTGTAGAAAGAGCTAGAATGGAAATTGATATGTTCATTCGTGAAGCCGGTGAAGAAGCAGTATTCAAAACTGCAATCGGTAAGGTTCATCCAGACTTAATCAAACTATTAGGTAGAATGAGTTTTAGAACGTCTTATGGTCAAAACGTATTAAAACACTCAATTGAAGTTGCTTTCCTTGCAGGGAAATTAGCAGCCGAAATTGGTGAAGATGAAATTCTTGCAAGAAGAGCAGGTTTATTCCATGACATCGGTAAAGCCGTTGATCATGAAGTTGAAGGTTCACACGTTACAATCGGTGTTGATATTGTTTCAAGATACAAAGAACCTAAAGAAGTTATTGATGCAATCGCATCACACCATGGTGATGTTGAACCACAATCAATTATCGCAGTATTAGTTGCAGCAGCGGATGCCTTATCAGCTGCAAGACCTGGTGCACGTAGCGAATCAATGGATACCTATATGAAACGCTTAAGTCAATTAGAAGAAATTTCTAATGCGGTTCCTGGTGTTGATAAATCATATGCTATTCAAGCAGGACGTGAAGTACGTGTTATCGTTCAACCTGAAAAGATAGATGATTTAGGTATTGTAAATGTTGCTCGTACTATTAAGGAAAAGATTGAAGAATCTATGACTTATCCGGGCACAATTAAAGTTACAGTTATTCGTGAAAAACGCGCAACTGATGTAGCTAAATAATATTAGAAATTTGAAAGAGGCAATTTGCCTCTTTTGTTTTATAATAGAACTATGAAAATATTATTTATCGGAGATATCTACGGTGAAGCTGGGGTCAATTATTTATTAGAAAATATAAGTTATCTCAGACAAACCTACCAACCAAATTTAATCATTGCCAATGCCGAAAATGCTAAAGAGGGAAGAGGTATTACATTAAAGATTTATAAAGAACTGATGAAATCAGGCATAAGTCTTTTAACCATGGGGAATCATACCTGGAAGAATAAAGAATTAGAAACTTTTATTGAAGGTTCAAATGTTATTCGTCCAATTAATGATCGATCAAATAAAGGTAATGGCTATAAAATCATTAAGTATAATGACAAAAAAATATTAGTCTTAAATGCACTAGGTCGTGCTTTTATGGCAGAAGAATATGATAATCCATTTTTAATGGTAAAAGAAGTTTTAGAAAAAGAAACTTATGACTACTCAATTTTAGATTTTCATGCTGAAACAACATCTGAAAAAGTTGCAATGGCTCATTTTTTAGATGGCAAAATTGATGCAGTAGTTGGCACGCATACGCACATTCAAACCAATGATAATATGAAGTATCCTAAAGGAACTTTATATATATCAGATATAGGCATGACTGGTCCAATGTGGGGAGTTATTGGAGTAGATAAAGATATCATCGTCAATAGATTTGTTTATGCAGAAAGTGTCCCAAACCAAGTAGCCAAAGGACCAAGACAAATCAATGCAGTTTTAATCACTTTAGAACCAACTAGAAAAATTGAAAAAATACATTTAGAAGAAATGTCATAACCAAATGATGTTTCTTTTTTATAACTATTAAATCGCCTAACATAGGTATTTCACTAGGTTTACATAAAAAGTTGGTCAATTTCAATACATACTTCTATCGTTATGCATTATAACATGTTATAATAAGGTTAAGATTTTCAAAAGTGGAGGGATAATACATGGCTCAATTCGACAAGGGTGGTCATTTAATTGTTAAAGGAAAACAATATCAAATTGGGGACTTAGTGGGCAAACTCATTTATATACCTGGAAATCATTTAGCTAATTACCTACAGGATATTGGATTAAATATTCCGCGTAAATTACGCATGGGAGTATTAAAAAATGTTTTACGTCAATCAGTTGAAAAGACGATTGAAGAGAGAAAATCATTAGCAGACGAAATGGGATATCGTTTAACATGGTTCTCTAGATATACTGATTCACAATTAGTTAATTTACTTGAATGGTATAAGAGCCCATCTCTTTCTAGAAAATATTTAGAAGAGTTTTGGGTTGTTTTATTGGGTCATTTAGTAGAAAAAGGCGTTTCTGAAAACGATCTTTTATATTTATTTGAAGAAGCTACTAAAGCTGAAACTACGCATGTTTTACCTCAATCAAAACAATTTAACCAACAAATTGAAGATGTTTTATATGATGAAAAAGGGGAAATTGATGGGGTTACCCAAGATGCATTCCGTCCTGTTACATATAAAGCCTCTACTTTAACTGAGTTAAGAGCAATCGATGATAAATTTGATGCACCAATTCCAAAACGTTTGAAAAAGCAAGAAGTATTAGACATCATCTTAGTTAAATTACGTGAACGAGGACAATTAACTAGAGAATTAGAAGATAAGTTATCAGGCCAAAATATTCTATTATTAGAACGTTATGCTAAAGATAACGATATTAAAGTTTCAACAGAACTTAAAAAAGAAGAAATTATTGAATACATCTTATCAAATGCTAAAGAAACAAAAGAAGCTTACTTTGTTCCAGCCTCATCAGCAGTTTATGAGAAACAAGTTGATGAAGTTGAAGAATCATTTACTTCTGAAGTGACAAGCAACTTAGAAGAAACGGTACAGGAAGAAAAGATGGAAGAAGTTAAAGAAGAGACTAAAGAAGAAGTTAAAGAAGAAATAAAACAAGAAGTTATTGAAAAAGAAGTTGTTAAAGAAGTATATCGTGAATCAGTCGACTACAAACCGGAGTTCGAAAGATTAGCGAAAGCGTTTGAACAACTAGCAGTAGCTTTTGAAAAGAAAGAGTTTGTTGTAAATATTAATCCAGTTGTATCAATTGATGAACCAACAAAACCGGTTCAAGTTGATAATGCACAAATAATTAAGGAACTTTTAAAGGAAGAAGAAGACTTCCCAGTAAATATTCAACCAACTCAAGCATCACAACAACCAGTTGTAGTGCAACAAATTGGTGAAGCATTAGGCGTTCCGGTTCAAACACCAGTTGAAGTAAAGAAAAATAAAAAAGGTGAAGTAGTTGCTGAAGCGCCATTTGCACCAATTAAAGTTGGCAAACAATTTAAGATGGCTAAAGGTTTAAGCAAACTTGCTGGGTTATTCGCATTACTATCATCAATCATTTGGTTAGCATTTGCAGTTGTAGTTTTACCAATTGAAAACTTCTCACAACTAGACTTTATTAATGGTTACATCCCATTCTATGATTTAACTCAAATTAATGTTTGGTACTTAGTAGGTGGAGGCGCATTCCTGTTCTTAATGAACCTAATCCTTGCAATTCGCCTATTTAAAGTGAAATTAAAACGCGCTAGTGCAATTTTCTTTGGTATTATTGAGTTAGCAACAGGATTTGGTATCACAGGTTTACTGATGTTAATTGGTTCATTTAGAAAAGCACAACCAATTTACAAACCACATCCACAAGATGGTGTAGGTCGAATTGTTGAAGCAATCAATAATTTAGGTACAAACCTAGGTGGTAAAAAACAAAAAGGTGAATCTGGTAAGAAAGCTGGTAGAGCAATCTTCATGATCTTCTTTGTGATTCTAGCAATTGTGTTTGCAGTACTATTAATCTTATTCTTAATTTGGAGATTAGATTTCACTTACGGATATGAAAATATTGAGGTCATGAACTTTGGTCCATGGTTAAGAGATAATATCATTATCAAACTTTTTGGTAAATCACACTTCAAATCATAACATTATGTTTTTAAAGGAGGCATTATGGAAGATATTAATAAATATACTCCAATGATGCAACAGTATATTCGCCTTAAAGAAGACTACGCTGACGCGATAGTCTTTTTTCGATTAGGAGATTTCTATGAAATGTTCTTCGATGATGCATTAGTTGCATCTAAGGTTTTAGAAATAGCATTGACATCAAGAGATGCAGGAAATAAGGTTCCAATGTGTGGAGTACCTTATCATGCAGCAAAAGTATATATTCAAAAATTAGTTTCAAAAGGTTTTAAAATTGCGATTGCAGAACAAATCACTGAACCAGGTAAAGGTTTAGTTGAGCGTGAAGTTATTAAAGTTATTACACCAGGGATGATTATTGACGATGGTATTTTACCTTCAAATGAATTCAATTTTATTGGTGCAATCACATTAGCTGAGTATGGTTATATTTTATCTTATGCAGATATTTCTACAGGCGACACATTCTTGTTAGATGGTTTAACTAAACAAGGCTTACTTGATGAAATTAAAAACTTAACAATTAAAGAAATTATTTTGAAAAATAAAGCGGATGAGAAACTCATCAGTTATTTAAAAGATTTAAATATCGTTATTTCAATTTATCAAGATGATGAAATCTATCATCAAGCAATTCTAAAAAATTTAGATTCAAAAACGACTAAACAAGCAGCAAGTCTATTGGTGAACTACTTATTCAATGAAAGCAAGCAGGAATTAAGACACCTCTTACCATTTGAATTTAGAGAAGTAAAGACATACATGCACTTAGATAGCCATGTATTAGAACATTTAGAATTAACAGAAAGTCTAACGGGTCAAGTGAAATCAACATTGGTTTACTGGGTTGATAAAACGAAGACCGCAATGGGTTCACGTTTATTACGCTATTATTTAACACATCCGTTAAAAGATAAACAATTACTTGAAAAAAGATATGATTATGTGGATGCCTTTAGTGATTATGATCCAAGAACTGAACTAGAAAATGCATTAGATAATATCTATGATATTAACCGTATTGTTGGACGTATTGCATCCAATAATACAAATGCACGTGACTTAGTGCAGTTAAAATTAACACTTGCTAAAATTCCTAGATTAAAAGAAGTTTTAGCAATGTATCAAAATCCATTAATTGATGAGTTAAATGAACGCATTTTAACACATGAAAACTTATATCATTTACTTGATGAAGCAATCGTAAATGAACCACCATTATTAATTAAAGAAGGTGGCATGATTAAAGAAGGCTATAATCAAGAGTTAGATGAGTTAAAAAACATTGCCACTCATGGTGAGGCATGGTTAGAAGAATTCTTAGAAAAAGAAAGAGAAAAAACAGGTATTAAAAACCTTAAGGTTGGATACAACCGTGTTTTTGGTTACTTTATTGAAGTATCTAAAGGTAATATGAATTTAATTAAAGATGAGTTTGGATATATTAGAAAGCAAACCTTATCTACAGGAGAACGCTATATTACTGAGGAGTTAAAACGTCAAGAAGATAAACTTATTCATGCAAAAGATAAATCTATGGCATTAGAATATGAAATCTTCCAAGAAGTAAAAGCTGAAACACAAAAATATACAGAAAGTTTATTACACTTAAGTCAATTAATCGCTCAAATTGATACGTACTTATCAATGGCGATTGTAGCTAGTGAATATAACTATGTTAGACCTAAATTAAATACAAATAAAATAGTTGAAATTGAATTAGGTAGACACCCGGTTGTGGAACAACATGTAGAATTTATTGCGAATAATATCACAATGAAACCTGGAGAAATATTTATTTTAACTGGTCCAAACATGAGTGGTAAATCAACATTTATGAGAATGTTTGCATTAATTGTTGTGATGGCTCAAACAGGTATGTTTGTCCCAGCAAATAGAGCAAACGTTCCAATTTATGATGGCATTTTTACCCGTATCGGTTCGTCAGACGATATTTCCGGTGGTAAATCTACATTCATGGTTGAAATGGTTGAAGCAAATGAAGCATTAACTAAGGCAACTAAAGATTCACTCATTTTATTTGATGAAATTGGTAGAGGTACTGCAACATACGATGGTATGGCACTTGCTCAAGGTATGATTGAATATATTCATCATGAAATAGGTGCACAAATGATGTTTTCAACGCACTATCATGAATTAACACGCCTAGCAGATCAGCTACCAAATGTTACAAATTTACACGTTAAAGCAAAAGAAGAAAAAGATAAAATGGTATTTATGCACCAAGTTGAACAAGGTGCATCGGATAAATCTTATGGTATTCAAGTGGCAGCACTTGCACATTTACCAGAAAAGATTATTCAACGATCAAAACAAATTTTAAAGAAATTAGAACAAACAAGTAAAGCTAAGACAGTTGATTTATTCTCAATCGAAGAGACTGAAAAACTAGATACAGTCATCCCACATGATGTACAAACTTTACTTGATGAGTTAGATAGTGTAAATATTGATCAACTTACACCACTAGATGCACTCATTAAACTAAAATATTTACAAAATTTATTAAAGAAAAAATAAGAGGCTAAGTTATGAATAGAATTGCAATCATGGATATGTCACTTGCCAATATGATTGCAGCCGGTGAAGTCGTTGAACGTCCTTCATCAGTTGTAAAAGAATTAGTAGAAAACGCAATTGACGCACATGCAACCTTGATTACCATTGAAATAAATAACATTGGATTAGATTCGATTATTGTTACAGATAATGGATCTGGTATGACGCTAGATGATTTAAAATTATCTTTTTTAAGACATGCAACATCTAAAGTATTTAAAAAGGATGACTTAAATCATATTGAAACATTAGGTTTTAGAGGGGAGGCTTTACCTTCTATCGCTTCTGTTGCTAAACTTACCATTCAATCAAGAACTGAAAATTCAGATGGTTATTTTATTCATGTAGAAAACTCAAAATTAGTCGATGAAGGTTCGATTGCGATGAACCAAGGGACAAAGGTAATTGTTAAAGAATTGTTTTACAATACACCAGCTAGATTCAAATATATTCGAAGTGAAATCGCTGAAAAAAATGCGGTTATTGAAGTATTTGAAAAGTTGGCTTTATCGCATCCTTACATTCAATTTAAATTAATTATTGATCAAAAAGAATATAAGAAAACACTAGGGAATGGCTCAGTAAAAGCGCTTGTTGAATATGTTTATGGTAAAAACATGTCTTTAAGTATGAAAGAATTACATACACAAATTGGTAAGATTAAAATTGATGCCTACTTATTAGATCCAAAGTTTTCTAAAACAAAACGAAACGATGTCAATATTTTTATAAATAGTCGTTATGTAAAAAACTATACAATAAGTCAAGCAGTCATTGAAGGATATAATTCATTTTTAATGACGAATAAATATCCGATTACGTTGGTATATTTATCAATTGATCCAACATTAGTTGATGTCAATGTACACCCTCAAAAGATGGAAGTTAAACTTGCAAATGAATTGATGCTTGCATATGCATTAACTCCACAAATTAAAGAAGCTCTTGAAGAAGGGGCACTCCCAATTAGAGAAACGATTAAAGAAGTTAAAAAAGAAATCTTTAAAGTTGAAAAACAAGATATTTTTACATTTGAAGAAGTGAAAGTTACACCTAAAGAAGAAGTAACTTATATTGAGAAAAAAGATTTAACAAATGAAAGCATAGACTTTACCGAAGAATTATTAATCGAAGAGGTTAAAGAGGAAGTTGAAGTAGTAAGAACAAATGAACCAAAGATTCCTTCATTTGATTATATTGGAACCTTTAGGGGTACTTATTTACTTTTCCAAAATGAGACAGGTTTATTCATGATTGATCAGCATGCTGCTGCAGAACGAATTCGTTACGAGTACTATATTGATAAAGTTGGCGAATTAAAAGCAGATTATTATGAATTGCTTGTACCACATCAACTGTTTTTATCACTTAAAGATGTTGAATTAGTCAATCATTTTGAAGATTTACTTAAAAACATTGGATTTATTATCAAAAATGACAAACTCTATGCACATCCAACTTGGTTACATGAATCAGAAATTGAAAAAGCAGTTGAGTCTATCATTGAACAATTAAATGATTATCAAGATGTTGATTTAAAGAAATTAAGAAATCAACTTGCTAAAGATATTTCATGTAAAGGTGCTATTATGGCAAATCATCAACTTTCTATGCAAGAAATAGATAAGTTAATTGATAATTTAAGAAAGTGTAATAATCCATATACGTGTCCACATGGGCGACCTGTATTGATTAAATTATCAAACTATGATGTAGAGAAAATGTTTAAGAGAATTGTATGAAAAAAGTTATATGTATTATGGGACCTACTGCAAGTGGGAAAACGAAATTATCAATAGAATTAGCCAAAGCAATCCAAGGTGAAATCATTAATGGTGATGCCGTTCAAATCTTTAAAGAATTAAATATTGGTTCAGCAAAAATTAAAGATGAAGAAATGGATGGTGTAAAGCATCATTTATTAAGCATTAAATCAATGGATGAAGATTATACGGTTTACCACTTTCAAAAAGATGCAAGAGAAAAAATAGATGAAATTACAACGCCTATTATTTGTGGTGGTAGTGGTTTATATATTAAAGCAGCTTTATATGATTATGAATTTGAGAGTTTTGATGGGAAGTTTGATGATGTTTCTTTGGAAGAAAAATTAAAATTCATTCAAGAAAATGATCCAGAACTAACACTTGATTTATCAAATGAAAGAAGAATAGAAAGTGCTTATCGAAATATTAAAAGTGGTTTTTTAAGAAGTGAAAAAAAGAATAAAGATGTACCACTTTATGATATTTATTTAATCTATCTTGATTTAGACCGAACGATATTAAAAGAAAGACTTTATAGACGACTTGATATCATGTTTGAAGAAGGATTCTTAGCAGAGACACAAGCTTTAATGAATTATGATTTAAATATCATTGGGTATCGAGAATTAAAGAAATATTTACTTGGCGAATATAGTTTAGAAGAAGCCAAAGAAGAAATTATTAAAACATCTATGCGCTTTGCAAAACGACAAAAAACATGGTTTATGAATCAAATGAAACCGCATGTTTATGATGCGTTAAGCACAAACTTAATTGAAGATGTAAAAAAAGATGTAATAAAATTTTTGAAGGATAATTAAAATGAGAATTTATTTAATTGGTATGCCAGGGTCTGGGAAATCAACAATTGGCAAAAAATTAGCAGAAAAATTAAATGTGAATTACATTGATTTAGATGATTTTATTGCTGAACGTAATATGATGTTTATTGAAGATATTATCAATCAATATGGTGAACAAGTCTTTAGAGAAAAAGAAACAGAAGCATTAATGGCACTAACTGATTTTCATGGCGTGGTTGCAACTGGCGGTGGGGTTGTCACTGTTAAAAAAAATAAAGCAATCATGGATGGTGTGAAAGTATATTTAGACACGCCAATTGATACCATAAAAGTGAGATTAGAAAATTCATTTCAACGTCCTTTATTAAAACAAACAAGTTTAGAAGAGTTATACGATAAAAGATTTTTAAAATATCAAGACTTTGCAGATATCATAATTTCAAATCATGATACAGTAACTGCATGTGTAGAGAGAATTTTAAAAGCAATTGAGGTAAAGTAAATGAAAATAGCAATTGTTAATGGACCTAATCTAAATATGCTAGGCAAACGTAATAAAGATCATTACGGAACTTTAACTTTAGATAGCATTAATCAGCTACTTGTTGACACATTTAAAGAACATGAATTTACGTTTTTCCAAAGTAATCATGAAGGTGCATTAGTCGATTATATTCAAACGCTTGATTGTGATGGGTTAGTTATTAATGCAGCAGCTTATACACATACTTCAGTTGCGATACGTGATGCGTTAGAAATACATTCATTTTTAAAGGTAGAAGTTCACTTATCAGATATTAATAATCGCGAGGACTTTAGAAAAACAAATTTCATTAAAGATGTTGTAAATTGTAGTTTTTTTGGTAAAAAAGAACAAAGTTATATTGATGCAGTGAATTATTTAGTTGAAAAAAACAAGTTTTTAAAGTAAAATATAAACGGCTTAAAAAAAGGAGTTATTATTATGATATCTACAAGTGATTTTAAAACAGGTTTAACAATTGAAATGGATGGTAACATTTATGTTATCTTAGATTTCTTACACTCAAAATCTGCAAGAAGTGCCGCAGTTATTAATACAAAGTTAAAAAATTTAAGAACTGGTGGCGTAATTGAATACACATTCAAATCAGGTGAAAAAGTTGAAAGAGCTCAAATCGACAAGACACCTATGCAATACTTATATGCATCAGGCGATATGCATACTTTTATGAATATGGAAACTTATGAACAAATCGAAGTTCCAGCTTCACAAATCGAACACGAATTAAACTTCTTATACGAAGGTTTAGAAGTTGAAATTATGTTCTTCGGTCAAGAAATCATTGGTGTTAACTTACCGGAAAAATTAGTATTAGAAGTTAAAGAAACTGTACCTGGTGTAAAAGGTGATTCTAAAACAAATGCGATGAAAGATGCTTGGTTACCATCTGGTTACCTAATTAAAGTTCCTATGTTCATCGAAGCAGGTGAAAAAATCATTGTAAACACAACTGAAGGTACTTACGTATCACGTGCTTAATCATAGACTAAAACAAAAAGACCAATGGTCTTTTTGTTTATTTTATAGGAGAAAAATGTCAGTAAATACTTTTAATTATTGTCCAATTTGTGGCTCAAAATTAATTAAAAAAGAAATTGGTGACGAAGGAAAAATGGCCTATTGCGATACCTGCAATAAGCCAATTTTTGATATGTTTAATGTGACCCCTATTATCATGGTCATTAATGAATTTAATGAAGTTTGTTTGTTAAAACAAAATTATATTAGCAAAACATTTTTAGTTTTTATTTCAGGATACTTGAAAAAATATGAAAGTGTTGAAGAAGCAATTAAGAGAGAAGTTTTTGAAGAAACAGGATTAACGGTTGATAAGATTGAATATCATTTATCAAGTTTTCATGAGGCTACGCAAACACTCAGATTAGGTTTTGTTGCTTATGTTAAAAAACAAGCATTTCATAAGTCGGAAAAAGAAGTTGATGAGATTTATTGGTTTGATTTAGTAGAAGCAGAGAAATATTTAAATCCAAATGGATTCTCTACACAAATTTACTTATCTTACCGTAAAAAAACATCAAATTGAAATTGATAAAATCTATGAGTTTTATGTTTTAGAAAAACATAGGCTTATGCTATAATGAAGAAGGTGAATATATGGAAAGATTATCAAAATTAATCGCTCAATCAGGCGTCAGTTCTAGAAGAAAAGCTGAAGAATTAATTTTAGCAGGAAAAGTTAAAGTTAATGGTGAAGTTATCACACAACTTGGAACAAAAGCTAACCAAAGTGACTTGATTGAAGTCGATGGAAAAGTTATTAATAAAGAAAGATTAGTTTATTTTCTAATCAATAAACCTACGGGTTATTTATCAACAAACCAAGATGAACATAAACGTAGAAATTTCTTGGATTTAATGCTACCTGAGGATAAACAGTTTAGACTTTTTCCTGTTGCAAAATTAGAATATGATACAGCAGGAGCATTACTGGTTACCAATGATGGTGAATTAACAAGAAAATTAACACGTCGTGTTTCAGGCATTGAAAAAGAATATATGGTTCGCGTTTCTGGCATTATGATCAAAGAAAAGATAAGACAAATGCGTAATGGAATCAGTGTTGAAGGGAAAATAATTCAACCAAGAGAAGTTCAATTAATGGAACTTGATAAAAAAAACCAATCAACATTAGTAAGAATTGTTATTGGTGATGAAACAAATAAAGAAATTCGTGCGCTATTTAAAACGTTAGAACACCCAGTTAAAAACTTAACAAGAACACGCTATGACTTCTTAACATTAGAAGGTGTTGAACGTGGTGGATATCGTCCATTGAGAGCACATGAAGTGAAAAGATTATATCGAGAAATTTCTTGATTGAATCACGCATAGATATTATCTATGGTATAATAAAATTAACGTGGAGGAAGTTTTATGGCAGAATTTCAAGTCGCCATAGATGGACCGGCTGGAAGCGGGAAGTCGACCATCTCTAAATTGATTGCTGATAAACTTAAGATGACTCATATCGATACAGGAGCGATGTATCGAGCTGTTACCTTAATAGCGATTGAAAAAAATATCGATCTCAATGATGAAAAAGCATATGAGTTTTTAGAATCTATTTATATCTCATATGAGCATGACAGAATATTAGTTAACGATCGTGATGTAACAGAAGAGATTAGAAGTAAAGAAGTTACCAACAATGTTTCATTAGTCTCATCATTCCCTTATGTTAGAAGAAAAATGGTGGACTTACAAAAGAAAGCAGCAGAAAACGGAAGAGTCATCATGGACGGTCGTGATATTGGAACTGTCGTACTTCCAAATGCAAATCTAAAAATCTTCTTAACAGCTAAAGTTGAAGAAAGAGCAAAAAGAAGACAATTAGAAAAAATCAAAAAAGGCCATAACGTTGAATTTGAAAAATTAGTAGAAGAAATTCAAATACGAGATCAAAAGGATTCAACAAGAAAAGAATCACCCTTAAAGAAGGCCGATGATGCAATAGAAATAGATACAACCAACTTAGATATTAATCAAGTTGTTGAAAAAATTATAGGGCTGATTAATTCAGCAAAAGGAGCGTAATTATGTTCGATTTTGTTAAAAAAGGACAAATTGTTGAAGGGAAAGTTTATCAAGTTAAGCCAAATGAAATTTTAGTAGCTTTAGAAAATGCAGCTACTGAGGGTAAAATCTATGCAGAGTACTACGACAATCCTGCACCAGCTGATTTAACTAAAGTAGTTAAAGTTGGTGATGTGATTCGTGCAAAAGTAACAAGTGCATCAGAAGGTGATGACTCATTCCAAATTCTTTTATCACGTCTACCTTTATTAAATGAAGAAAAAATTAATGATATTGAAAAAATCTATCAAGATAAAAAAGAAATTGAAACTGTTGTAAAATCATCAAATGATAAAGGATTAATCTTAGAATATTTAGGATTTGAATTATTCTTACCATACACTTTATTAGATTTTGAATTAAAAGATAAGAAAGATGAATTAATTGGTAAAAAATTAACTGTTTTAATTGAAGAATTTAAAGCAGATAAGAGACGTCCAAAGATGATTGCAACTAGAAAACCAATCTATGAAGCACTTCGTCAAAAACAAAACGAAGAACGTCATCAAGCTCGTCAATCTGAGTTAGAAAATATTCATACAGGCGATGTGCTTGAAGGTACAGTTGATTCATTTGAATCACATGCTGCATTCATTAAGTTTAATCATATCTCTGGTATGTTAAGAATCTCTCAAGTTTCTCATCATAGAATTGATAAGATTGAAGATGTATTAGCTAAAGGACAAAAAGTTACTGTTAAAGTCATCAAAAAAGAAGGAAATCGTTTAGACCTTTCAATGAAAGCTCTACAACCAACGCCATATGAAGCATATTTAGCTGAACATAGAATTGGTGATACCGTAAAAGGTAAAGTCGTTTCAAAATTACCATTTGGTGTATTAATTGAACTTGCACAAGATGTTAAAGGATTATTACATAAGAACGAATATTCTTGGAATCCAAAAGCCAATATGGATGCTTACATCAAGATTGGTGATGAGATGGAAGTTGTTATTCTTTCTAAAGATTTAAAGAAAGAAAAAATCGCTTTATCTAAGAAAGCTATCGAACATAACCCATGGGCAGGCTTAACATTACGTCATGGTGAAATCATTGAAGTAAGAGTTGAAGGCGTTACAAAAGACGGCGTGAACGTTTCTTACGAATCAGTTGATGGATTCATTCCAAATAATGAAGCACATAACGACCCTAAAGTAAATATTGCCGATCATTACCAAGTTGGTGACGTAGTAAAAGCAATCGTTACTGAATTTAACAGAGATAATTGGGTATTAAAATTATCTGTTAGACGTTTATTAGAAAACTTAGAAAGACAAGAATTCGAAAAATATCTTGGAAATGAATCAGAACAAGAATCAGTTACATTAGGTGACTTATTCGAAGATTTAAAAAATAAAAAATAATTAAAAGAAGGTTTTAGGATGCCATTTACAGTTGCGATAGTAGGTCGTCCAAACGTAGGAAAATCATCGTTATTCAACAGAATATTAGGTGAAAGATTCTCCATTACGGATGACGTAGCAGGAGTTACAAGGGACCGTATTTACGCCCAAGCCGAGTGGTTAACTAAAAAATTTAGTCTAATTGACACAGGGGGCATTGAAATAGGCGATGCTCCTTTTTTAACTCAAATTAAAGAACAAGCAGAAATTGCCATGGACGAAGCAGATGTTATTGTCTTTGTCGTTGATGGTTTAGTTGGGTTAACAGACAGTGACTACTATATTGCTAAACAATTATATAGAACAAACAAACCAGTAGTTGTTGCTGTCAATAAGATTGATGATTTAGTTCACTTAAACAATGCATATGAGTTTTACGCTTTAGGATTTGAAGATCCAATTCCAGTATCAACTCATCATGGTATTGGTATGGGAGATTTACTTGATAAAGTATTATCATACATGAAGGAAGAAGATAAAGAAAAAGAAAAAGGAACTATTTCTTTTGCAGTTATCGGAAGACCAAATGTTGGTAAATCATCATTAGTAAATGCGATTTTAGGGGAAGATCGTGTTATCGTTTCACCAATTAGTGGAACAACAACCGATGCGATTGATACCACATTTACAAAAGATAAACAAAAATATACAGTAATTGATACTGCGGGTATTAAAAAACGCGGTAAAGTTTACGAAAACTTAGATAAATATTCAGTTTTAAGAGCATTAACTGCTTTAGAAAGAGCAGATGTAGCCCTTTTAGTTTTAGATGGTTCTGAAGGAATCACTGAACAAGATGGTCACGTTGCAGGCTATTTACTAGAGTATAATAGAGCAGCAATTATTGTTGTTAATAAATGGGATGCTGTTACAAAAGATAGTAAAACAATGAAAGCATTTGAAGAAAAGATTCGTGATGAATTTAAATTCTTAACATATGCACCAATTGTATTCTTATCAGCAAAAGAAAACCAAAGAGTTCATACTTTGTTCCCAGCAATTCAATTAGCTTATGCTAACTATACAAAAGAATTACCAACAAGATTAATTAATGACGTCTTAACAGATGCTGTGGCAATGAATCCGCCAGCAGTATTTAATCAAGGTAAAGCTAAATTTAGTTATGCAACACAATCAGGCATTAAGCCACCAACATTAACAGTATTTGTTAATGATCCACACTATATCCATTTCTCATATGAAAGATATTTACAAAATCAATTTAGAACATCGTTTGATTTAACTGGTACGCCACTTAAATTCCAATTCAGAAAGAAGGAGTCTAATGAAGATTAGTATTATTGGTGGAGGCTCATGGGGAGCTACACTTGCACAAGTATTAAATGATAATGGTCATGAAACATTAGTTTATGACATTAACGAGAAAACTGTTGAATCATTAAATAATGGAAGACATCCACTTTTAGAAGTTGATATTCCTGGATTGCGTGCAACAACAAACTTAGATGAAACATTGCAATTCTCTGATCGCTTAGTATTAGCTGTTCCTACAAAGTTTATCAGAGAATCATTAAAAACAATTAACCAACATGCATTTAGAAAAATGTACTTTATCAACGTTTCTAAGGGTATTGAACCTGATACATTAAAACGTGTGTCTGAAATTGTTAATGATGAAATTTCAGAAGCATTTTTTGGTGCATATGCTGCTTTAACTGGCCCTTCCCATGCTGAAGAAGTTGTGTTAAGAAAATTAACAGTCTTAACTGCAGCTAGTCAAAATGAAGCATTTGCCAAAGAAGTTCAAGTACTATTCTCTAATCAAAATTACTTACGTGTCTATTCTTCAAACGACTTAATTGGTTGTGAAGTTGGTGGTGCAATTAAAAATGCGATTGCCATTGTATCTGGTATTATGACTGGATATGGATTAGGCGAAAACGCACGCGCCGCTTTAATTACTCGCGGTATTTTAGAAATTACAAGAGTAGTGGTTGCGATGGGTGGAAACAAAGAAACTGCCTTCGGTTTAACTGGTATTGGAGATTTAATTGTTACGGCTTCTAGTCATAATTCTAGAAACTTCAATGCAGGGTTAAGAATTGGCCAAGGAATTCCAGTTGAACAAGTTTTAAATGAATCAAAAATGGTTGTTGAAGGTGTTAGAGCCATTCAAGCAGCTAAAGATTTAACAATTAAGACAGGAATTGAACTTCCAATCATTGAAATTGCTTATGATGTAATCTTTAATAATTTGAGCGTTAGTGATGCAATTTCAGGGCTTTTAACAAGAGAATTAAAACCAGAAATGATTGGATAATTACTTAATTCATTGTATAAAAATATTTGATATGTTATAATCAAGAAATAAAGGGAGGAGAAAGTACTATGAACAAGACAGAATTAATTGCTCTAGTAGCTGACAAAGCTGGTTCAACACAAGTTCAAGCTGAAGCGATTATTAACGCATTTGCAGAAGTTGTAACTGAAACGCTTGCTGAGAGAAAAGAAAAAGTAGTTGTAACAGGATTTGGTACATTTGAAGTTCGTAATCGTGTCGCTCGTAAGGGGAAAAATCCTCGTACAGGAGAAGAAATCGTAGTTCCTGCACAAAAAACACCTGCTTTCAAAGCTGGTAAGTTATTAAAAGACGCAGTTAAATAATTTGTAAAATAACATCCTAAGGTAAATCCTTAGGATTTTTTTTATGAAATTAAGGTATAATGAGAATAGGAAGTAAGGAGGATCAGTATGGATTTATTTAAACTTGCTTTAGATAATGATTTATCTGGATTGCAACAACATATTGAATCGACACACATCAAAGATGCTAGAGGAAAAACACTCCTTCATTATGCTGTTTTAGGCAGTGCACACGATGTGGTAGATTATTTATTGGTTCAAGATATTAACGTCAATATCGAAGATGAATCTGGAGAAACTCCACTTTTTGATTGTGCAAGAAAAGGGAAACTTGTATTAGCTAAAAAATTACTAGCTCGTTACGCGAAAGTTGATCATAAGAATCGTAAAGGTGAAACTGTCTTACACCTTGCTTGTCATAAAGGTGATTTAGAAATGGTTAAATTATTCGTAGAAAAGAATGCTAACTTAAAAGCATTAACTAACGAACAAAAACTGCCTATTCATTATGCGATTTTAGCAGGTCACATCCATTTAATTGACTATCTCATGGAACAAAGCGATATGAGTTATTATGAATTAGACGATGCTAAAAATAGTTTCTTGCATTATGCATGCAAAACAACAAATTTAAAATTAGTTGAAAAATTTTTAGAACAAAATTTAGATCCTAATCAATTAAATGATTCATTTGAAACACCACTATTTTATGCAGTAAGATATGGAACAAGAGAAACGGTGATGACATTACTCAATCATGAGGCATATTTGGATGTTAAGAATCGCCGATTTGAAACTCCGCGTATGATTGCACAACTCAATCACGACCACCAAATGGTAAGCCTATTAGAAAGTTATTATATATCACCTGATTATCAAAATTTAAAAGAACGACAAGCATTAACAATTGCAGTTTTAAATAGAGATCATAATTTATTAAAACAATTAATTGATAGAAATTACAAATTAAAAAAAGACCGTTTAAAACAAACGGCCTTAGACTATGCAAATAAATATAAATTAACAGTATGTATTAATTTATTAAGACCTTTAGCTTAAGGTCTTTTTTTATCTCATAAAGATTTGGAGTAACATGCCAATTAAGTTATAAGCAGCATGTACAACAATAGGGTAATAAATATTCTTTTTATTGCTCATGTAAACTAAACCTAATGAAATGCCACCAGCAATATAACCTAAACCTGTAATGAAGACAACTAAGAAGTTTCCTTCACCAATTTCTGTTGTCATATGAATTAATCCAAAAACAATAGAAGATACAACTAAAGCTATTTTAGGATTCTTAATTAATCCAAAGAATGCTTTTCTGAAAACTAGTTCTTCAATGATTGGTGCTAGACATACTGCAGTTAAGACCATTAAAATCATCCAAGGACTATTTAGTGATCGATTAATTGATAATTGGTTTTGAGAGATATCATTTGGAACAGCTGCAATAGTTGAAATGATGGTTGTAATGATATTTGTTACAATATTGATTGCAAAAATCGTTACAATACCAGATAAAATACGATTTGCGATAATTGGTTTTTCACTCTTGAAACCAGGTAAATCTAGTTTTAATGAAGGTTTCATTACGAAGTACATAATAAGTGTAAATCCGATATATAAAACAAAACTAAATAAATTAGAGAAGTCACTTGTTGCCATACGTTGACCATCTATCAGTGTTAGTGGATTAAATATTGCACTATTTGTATAAATTGGAGCTGCATCATCTTTAGGAACAACGATTAAAATATCTTTATTGTTACCCCACTTTGTACGTTCCCCACTTAAAATGGCATCAAGGGTTTCTTGTTTAATACCTATAAGTTTATTATTCTCATAACTGAAATCCTCTACAGTGTAAATACTTGCGTAACTATTTGTATAAATTGCATAATCCCCATCTTGATAAACCTTCACTAAGAATGATTCGTATTCTTTCTTGAATGTTTGATAATAGTTTTCATTTACAAAATATAATGAATCAATTTCGGTTGCTGCAAGTTCTGCACCGATTTGAGAAGCAGAATAATCTTTAAATACAAAATCACTGTTTTTTAATAATGGTGCAATTGCGGTGAAGATTAGCGCAGGAACAATCATAAAACATAGATATAAAAAAATAGAAATGATATGTCTTGATTTATTTTTACCTTCTAATTCATCGCGATTGTCCTGGTTGTGAAGTGATGAGAACTCAGCCTCAATTTCGTCCATATGTTCTTGCATAAGAAGCTCTCCTTTTATAATATGTATAATTTCATTATACTAGATTAATCTCAAAAGTGGGTCTGTGTTATAATAAAGAGTAAGATATAGAGTTTTAGAGGACCGAAAAATGATTATTACTTTAGCATCAGGAAACAAGAAGAAATTAAAAGAATTAGATGAAATTTTAAAACATACAGAACTTTCTTGTGAACCAATTACAAGCAATGAGGAAATTGATGTTATTGAAGATAGTCTAACATTTATTGGTAATGCAACAAAGAAGGCTATAAGTTATGCAAAACATTTAAATAAGGTTGTTGTTGCAGATGACTCTGGACTATGTGTAGATGTATTAAATGGTATGCCAGGAATTTATTCAAAGCGTTATGCAGGGCTAAGTGACTATGAAAATAACGTTAAGTTATTAGATGTATTAAAAAATAAAGAAAATAGAAAAGCATATTTTATTTGTGCAATTGCCCTGGCATTTCCAGATGGAAAAGTATTTACATATGAAGCTAAATGGCATGGAACAATTGCAAATGAAATGAAGGGACATAATGGATTTGGATATGATCCTGTCTTTATCCCAGATGGTATGAAAGATGTAGTTGCGAGTCTAGATGAAAACTATAAGATGACGCATTCACATCGATATCAAGCATTAAAAAAATTTGTGGAGGATAAGGATGAAATTATTAATTACTGGAGACATACATGGCAGAAGTGATATTTTAAAGAAAATATTACAAAAAGAAACTGATTTTGACTTGCATCTAAACACGGGGGACTTAGGTTTAGATATGGTAACAATTGAACAATCAAAAATGATTGCGGTCAAAGGTAATAATGACTACTTTTTAGATTTACCCTTATCAAGAATCATTGATTTTGATGGTAAAAAAATATTACTTGTCCATGGACATATGGAAGATGTTAAATATGGATTAGGTAAATTACAAGTAGAAGCATTTAAAAATAAAGTAGATATTTGCATCTTTGGACATACACACGAAGCGTTTTACAAAAATATTGAGGGTGTAGAATTTATTAATCCTGGTGCATTAAGTGGACTAAAAGATAAATCATATGCAGTATATGAATCAGGAAGGGTGAGCTTTATCAATGCTGATTGAAGAACAAGTGTTAAAAAATGCTTCAGACTTTTTTAAAGTTAGTAGTGAAAATATAAAAGTTGATCATCGTTTAAAAGGTGGAATGAGTAACTATACATATTTAGTTTATGTTCTAAATGAACCATATGTTATTCGTATCATCGGCGAAAAAGGTGAAGTCTTAGTTAATCCTAAAAAAGAAAAAGATCATTTAGCTTTAGTAAAAGATTTAGGTATCACTTCTGAGACATTATTTTTAGATGTAGATACAGGTGCGAAAATTTCAAGATATATTGATGGTGAAGTCTTATCAGGAGATATTACGATTACTGATTATATGAATGTTGCAACTACACTTAAAAAGTTGCATCAATCAAAAATTAGTGGACATGATTATGAATTAAAAGATCGTTTAAGAAGTTATGAAAAACTCTTAACCAATCGTGTAAGTCAAAAGTATTACCTACTTAAACTAAAATGGTTGAAAATGTATGATGAAATGTATGAAAAAAATGAAAAAGTATTTTGTCATGGAGATGCACAACGTTCTAACCTAATTAGAACAAAAGAGGGCATTCAACTATTAGATTTCGAGTTTTCAGGTATGAATGATCCATACTATGATATTGCATCATTTGGTAATATTAGTTTTGAAGATTCAGTTAGACTGCTTGGTTACTATCTAGATAAAGAACCAACATTTTTAGAATTAAATAAATTAAAATTCTATCGTATGTACCAAGTTTTACAATGGCATATTGTAGCAACTTATAAAGATGAAGTTGGTTTAAGTGAAAAACTTCATTTAGACTTTAAGATGATTGCTGAAAAGTATTTAAATATGGCTGAACAATTTTATTTTGAAATAATGGAGTAACATGATAAATATTCAAACTTTACTTCAATATACTGCAAGTGATGAAGCAGTTGTTGAAATAGAAAATTTTATCAATTATAAAACCTTAACAGTATTTGAATTTCATACTGTTTTTTCCCATTTAATTAAACTAAAATTTGAATTAGGTCGTTATGAAGATGTTGTTCGTCAAGGTGTAACTTATTATGAAAGATTGAATAAAGAAGTAATCAAAGATAAACTCGATTTAATTAACTTTATTATTGATGCTGCACTTATTTTAAGAAAGTTTGATGTAGCATACCAATTTATTCAAATTTATAAAGAAGAGTTACCAGTTTTAGAAAATTATAAAGCGCAATTAAAATTAATCGAATTTAAGAAATTAACCAATCAAGATTATGTTCATGAACTAGAAGCATTAAAAGAAGATTTTATTCCTGAAGAAATTAAATTAAAAATTTTAAAAGAACTATTAGAAATATATTTAAATACAGGAAAAGAACATAAGATTATTGATTTAATTGATGAATTGAAACGCGTTGATTTAAAACAAACTTATATACCAGATTATTTTGAAACCTTATATAAACTTAATCAAATAGATGATTTAAAGAAATTAGCTGAAAGTTATAAAGGACATCAGCTTTACGCAATGGATGCGTATTTAGCATTACTTAGAATTTATATTATAGAACGTGATTTTCACCGTGCAACGATTTTAGATGCAGATTATGAAGTGATGTTAGAAAATGCTCCAGTAAATTATAAATTAAAGATTTATCCGTTATTAATTACTTTATACACAGAATTAAAGAATAAATATAACATTGATTTATTTACAAAAAAACTAAAACAAATCACTAAAGAAGAGAAAAAAGAAAAGAAAACAAAATCAGTTGATGGGAAAGAAATTGTTTTAGAAACCAAACAAGAAGAATCATTTACCCCATTAAAGATTAAACCAAAGTCAAATACACTTCAAAACTTTAATCATTTAGTGGATTTAATTGGTTATTCGCATCAAATATCAGAGACAAAAAACTTAAGAGATACCTTAAGAAGTTTTTTCATGAAATTAGAGGAGTATTTAGTTGTAAAAGATTTAATTGTCTTTAAAGCAGATACAGAGACACTATTTAATTATAAAAAAGAGCGTTTATATGATAAAACACTTTTAAAATCAAGTTATGCTGATACGGTTATTTATGAAATCATTAAAGATGGTGAAGAACGTTTTGGTACCATTGAAACGCTGAAATATGATAAAAATATTTTAACGTTAAATAAATATACAGACGATATTAAATATTTATTTGCCTTCCCAATTTATGATCAAGGGGTATTTTTGGTACACTTTGACATAGATGTTATTGATCCTGGTGAATACTATGATTTATTAAGAGGTATTTCTTCAATTTTATATACAATGCTTGTGGATGAAGAAAAACGTCAACGTTTACGTGATGATTTACAGTTTTTAAAGAAAATATTTGATAGTAACTTAACACCTTATCGTATAATGTGTGAGGCACATACAAGTTATAATATTCCAGCACAAAAACTGCTTAATGCAGACAGTCACATGCCTTATGAAATATTCTTAAGAAATTTAGGAGTGCATGAAGTTAAGAGTTACGAAATCTTAATTGAACGCCTATTTAGTAAACCTAATTTATCAGATGCGGTTACTTATTTATATCAAGGAAAACAAATTAGAGAGCGTTTAATTTCAATTCAAGATAAAAATGAAATTAAGATTATCTCAACCTATGAAGATTTAACAAATTATTATGAAGAAAGAAGCAAATTAGTTATGGAAGCAACAGTAGATTTTGAAACCTCATTACCAAATATGAATGCCTTAAATGAAAACTTGGTGGAACTTATTAAAGATAAAGGCTCGTTTATTCTCTTATCATTTAATGAATCCATCTTACCGATTTATGGCTATGATGTTGCTATACAATTCTTTAAAGAATTTGGTCAGGTAACCAAGAAGTTCTTTACCGATGGAGAAGTCTATCGTTTCTCAACATACCAATTATTTTTATATATTCCTTATAACGATATTCGTAGTGTAACGAAAATGGTTAAGGATTACTTACGTTTTGTTGAAAACTACGAATCACAAGTAATTAATTATGAGAAGTTTCAACCGAAACTATCAATTATTCGATATCCAGTGGTAACAGAAGAAAAGAATCCAGCTAAGTTATTTAGATATTTAGAATTGTCATTAGACTATTTAAAACGTTTAGGAACAGATGAACACTTTATTTATTTTGAACATAAGATTTATGAAGATGAAGTTTTTGAACAACAAGTGATTAACTATTTAAATGAAGCGATGAATAAAAGTCAGTTATCACTGTCATTTAATCAAATCATTGATGTTGATAGAAATGTCGTATGGCAATATGAAAGTGAATTAGTCTTACCAAATATGGATATTGATTCAAAGTATTTACTTGCCATTGCTAAAAAACGTAATCGCTTATTTGACCTAGAAAAATATCACATTAAGATGGTTTGTGAGTTTTTAAACACATTAGAAAAAGAAACTCAAAAATTAGTTAAAATTACGATTCCAATTGCAAAAGAAACATTTACTGACTTGAACTTTAACCCATACGTATTTGGGTTATTCCAAAAATATGAAATTCCATTTGAGTTTATACGATTTAAGATTAAAGGAGATAACTTAAAGAGTAGAGAACATATTACTTTAATTGATGAACTTGCAAAGGTTGGTATCGGTATGGATACAACGAGTGTTGAAGTTGCGTTAAACTATCCATTCAATGCAGTTCATCTTGATTACAAGAAAAATGATAGTAAATGGAATGATTATATTAAACTATTAAATCTGATGTTACAAAATCATCAAATGGCATTAGTCATTCGTGATGTTAAGACAAAAGAACAAAAAGAACAACTTCAAGAATTGCAAATTAAGTATATTGAAGGGCCAATCTACAAGAGAATTACAGCAGATCAACTATTCTACAAGATTGCAGGTAATTAAACATGTTTGAAAAAGCGATTAGTAACTTAAATTTTGATGCAAGAATTAGAGCAGAAAGTTCTGTATCTGCTTTAAAGTATATTGATATGATGATTGAGGATTTTAAGGTGCGCGACAGTAAGTCTAAAGCAGATATCCTACTGGATGTCTTTGGGCTTTTACAGGGGCTTTTTGTCGGTATTGACTCACTTTATCAGTTATCTATTGCCATCACAAAATATAAATATCACATCAACATTAACCAAAATGAAAAATTAAGAGAATTAAAGTATATTCGTAATGACGTTGTAGGACATCCAACCAATCGTAGTTATGAAGATGGCTCTTATGGTTTTTCATTTATCCTAAATGAGGCAATAACAAAAGATAACTTAAGTTATATGTCATATATCATTAAGGATAAAGAAATTCGAAAGAAAAAGATTGATGTAGAATTTAAAGAAGTTATTAGCGCTTATGAAGAAGCTAAAATCCAGGTTTTAGATGATATAGCTTCTTACTTAGAAAGAAAACCAAGTAAGATTGATATACCAGGATATATCGTGAATATGTTTGAGCGCGGTATGAAAAAAGAATTTAATGAAAAAGATATCACAGAGTTAAAGGTTTTAGTGATGAAAGACCAAAACATTAAATCTAACTCACCAAATCGTTTGATTTGGCACATTAAACTATTAAATAAAACATATGCTTGGAAAGATGATAAGTATCAAGAATTAATTGATTATCTTAGATTAAAAGAGATGTTAAATATTTATAAAATATATTTAGATTTAACAGATAAAAAAATAAGACTTCCGTACTTAGAAAAACCAGAATTATTAACCAGGTTTGAGAAGGAATTAAAAAGAATTAATAAATATGACGAATTGATGACTTATTTTAAAGATAAAAACCATCCATTATTTAATGAACACTTAGAAATGCTTATCAATTTGGTTGAAGATGATGAACTGGATCGACTACTTATTTGGTTTAGTAAAATAAGTGATTCAGACCAAAGTTACTTAATTGGAAAAACTCTTAAAGATAATTAGCATCATTTGTGATATAATAATATAGAAACTTAGTTTAAGGAGAATGCTTTATGGCGTGGAGTAATGAAACATATTTAATTGGTGAACGTGTACGTGTGGAAGGCGAAAAAGATCCAGGAGTCGTAACAAGAATCGATTTGGAAAGAGGGATTATCTACGTAATGTTCAAACGTTTACGTGAAGAAACTTATCCATATCCTGCTTCACTTGAAGACCAAACATTAATTCCATTAGTGAATAAAAAACAATAAAGAGTTCAAACGAACTCTTTTTTCTTTCTTTTAAATTTATTGATATTCACATAATCTTTTTTGACTAATACACATTGAATGACAAATATAATTCCTAGTGATAAAATCAATGTGTATTTAAAGCAAAGGAGGACACTCAAGTTGACTGAAAAGGCATATAAAGAATGGTTACAGACTGAATATACTAAGAAGAAACAATCAGCATTAAACTCGCTGCGTCAAATGAGTGTTGATAAACTATACGATCATATTAAGGCGTATAAAGAGTTTATACTTGCACTTGCTATGGACCATGAACAAGAAATTATTGATGGCAAATTAGAAAAAATGTTTGAAAAACAATTGAGACAAGTTGATGAATTAGAAAACTTCTTAGATAAGGGTATTACGAATGCTTTATCTAACATTATGTTAGATGAAGAAATTATGATGCATTTAATTGAAAAAGTAAAAAAAGATCAAACATTAGGGGCGTACTGCGAGACATCTTTCGAATAAGATGTTTCTTTTTTTTTATTAAATTTAGTACAATATAAATATGATGATAAATATTTTAAGTTCTAGAACAATATACGAAAAAGACCACGTATATGAAAAATTAAATAAGTATATTACAAAAGATAAAAAGGTTTGTGTCATTGCCTTTTCATTTTTTGAAAACAACTTTAGCCAAGCAACTTATCTTAAAGATTATGAAGCACCACTTGGTAAATGGTATCTACACATTGTTGAACCATTTAGACGATATGGATTAGATGAGTCTAATTTCGAATTTATTCTTTATGGAAAAGACACAAAAGAAGAAGCCAAAGAAAAAGTATTATCAAGCGACATTATTTTCTTGCCAGGAGGGGCTCCAGATTTATTCTATGAACGCTTGGAATCATATGATTTAGTTAAAGTACTTGCCGGATTAGACAATAAGATTGTGATGGGACCAAGTGCAGGCACAATGGTTCAATTTAACTGGTTCCATATTTCAAAAGATAGAGACTACAAACGTTTCATCTTATCTGATGGCTTAGGCTTTATCGAAGATTTTGGTGTTGAAGTACACTATCGTCGTCGCAAACAACAAAAGAAGGGAATTAGAAGGGTTAGTCACTTTAACCCAAGACCAGTTTACGTAATTGATGATGAAGGCTTTATGATCTTGGAAAATAAAGAAATCATTTATAGTTATCACGTTAAAAAATATTACCAAGATGGTAAAAAAATTAGATAAAAAAAGCGGTTATCTTTACGATAGCCGCTATTTTTTTTACCCTTCGTTTTTATCAAATAAATTTGAAACTAAAGCTGCTAATGCACCACCAGTTAAAGGAGCAAAAATGAATACCCATAATTGAGTAAATGATTCTCCACCTTCAAAAATTGCAGGTGCTAGTGATCTTGCAGGGTTAACAGATAATCCTGTGAAGTTAAATCCAGCTAAGATAATAGCTACTAAAGTTAAGCCGATAAATAATCCAGCAAACTTAGAAGCATCTTCATTTTTAACAACATTAATAATCACAAAGATAAAGATGAATGTAAGTATAACTTCAACAATAAAACCTTTAATTAATCCTAAAAAATCACTTCCAAAAATAAATTGATTAACTTGGTTGGCACCTAATTGAGCGCTTGAATCAAGAAGTAAGAATAGAACTAAAGACCCTAAAATGGCTCCAATAACTTGTGATGCAACGTAAGTTAAAAGTTCCCAACCACTTAATTTTTTCTTTAAAAACATCGCAAGTGACACGGCAGGATTGAAATGCCCTCCACTATAAGGACCAACAGCAAATGCCATCATCATCACTGCTAAACCGAATGCTAAGGCGGTTGCTAAAATATTACCGTTTGTTAAAACAGCAGTTGAAGTACCAATGAGTACTAAGACAAATGTACCAAGTAATTCAGCACTTACCTTTTTAAAATTAACTTTCATTTTTCATCCTCCTTAAAGTTTATTTACATAATGATTATAGTTGATTAATCAATCTAAATGAAATTAAGTGCTTTAAAGAAAAAAATCCCCAAAGGGATTATTTATATCATCATACTTAATAGGATAGAAAAGATACTATATAAAACCAAATGTCCAATATGTATCAGTAACTGGAAAGGATCTTGATGATTTTTCTTTGTGAGATGCCAAGTATAAATACTATATAGATATGGTATTAATGTAAGACTCATCAGAATTCGAATGATGAGTTTAGTTAATAATGATAATCGAATAGAAGAAAAAATAATAAATAAAATAACTAAAAAAGCCATATTAATTAAAGCCATTAAGATAAATGCAATTGACATCTTCTTTTCTATTTTTTTCTTCATCCGTTATCACCCTATAATTTTATTATAGTCAATTCAATAAAAAAGAGAAGTCTAACAAGAAGGCCTATTTGGACAAAAAAAAGAACTTCTTAAGAAGTTCTGTCAATTTACAAATGGTACACCCTGACGGGATCGAACCGTCGACCCATTGATTAAGAGTCAATTGCTCTGCCAGCTGAGCTAAGGGTGCATTTATTAAGCATTAGTATTGTAACTCTAAGTTTTTCTTTTGTCAACAGTAATTTCAAAAAAATATGAATAAGTGTATATTCATAGAAAAATATCGTCGATACTCATATAATTATTGTAATAAATTAAAAATGAGGGAGAAATTTATGGTAAATAATTTAAGAAATAATGAAAGAATTAAATGGGTCATTGTAGGATTTATTTTAGCTATTCATTCATATTCAGTATTACAAATGTTTTTTAACGATAACTTCTTTGAGTTTTTTGAAAGACTTAGATTCTTCACGAATTTATCAAATATTTTAGCATTTTTAGCAGTATTGTTTTATGTCTTAAAATTGGATAGTAAACCGTTTTATAAGTATTTTAGCGTCATAACATTAGTATCAATTTTGATCACCGGTATAATCTACCATGCACTTTTAAGTGATGGTAATTTATCACTCAATAATCACTTTGTACATACATTCTCACCAATAGCATTTCCAATTTTCTATTTTTTATTTGTCACACCAGGAATTAAAATTAGAGATTTTTGGGTTACATTAATCTTTCCACTTTGTTATTTCGTTATCATTTTAATTCAAGGAGCATTTACGAATTGGTATCCTTATGGATTCTTAAATCCTACGTTACCGGATGCAAGTTTAACAAGTGTATTAGTATTTTGCTGTTTAATTTTATTACCTGTCATTGCTGTATTTACAGTATTCTTAGTTTTCCTAAAAAATTTACTAGAAAAACAAGTCATCAAAAAAGCCTAAGATTTTCTTAGGCCTTTTTTATTTTTAATATAGTCTGCAATAAATTCATCAAAATTAATATTGAAATCAGTTTCGATTAATTTGGTATAAAATTGCATCTTTTCTTCAGAATCAGAGATATTTATAGAACTATAGCATTTAAATAAACAATACTTCATCATATCAGTATTTTGTAACTCTTTGTAGCATAGTGCTTGGAAGTAGTAATATTGAATCATATTTTGAATAGATTCTTTACGTTGATTAAATGAAATACCAATTTTACAAATTTCAATACACTTTTCAAACTCTTTATTTCGACCATGATATTTAGCGAGATTAAAAGTTAAGATATTAAATGTTGTAATTTGATAAGCACTAAATGTATATTTAGGATTTTCGATTACATCTAGAATTTTATTGGCTATTTGAGATTTATCGTTTGTGTCAGTGTAATTTAATATCGAAGACAAGATTAATGCATCGTTTAATGAAATTGGGACGCGATTTAAAACATCTGGATAGTTACATAATTCAAAAAGATTTCTTCTAAGTTGATCAGTTGAAATCTTTTTATCAAAAAAGAATTCCACACTTTCTGCATGTTTAAATAGAGATTTATTTTCTAGTTCAATTAAAAATTCTCTCGATATTTTCTTTTTTAAAACTGGTATTTTCTCCAGATCCCTGTTTAATACTGCTGAAAAATAGTTTATGACACGGGTTGTTTCATCGATTGAACTATTTTGAAATTCAAGGATTAAATCCTCTTTTTTTATATTCAGTTTTACTGCGAATTCATTTATTAAATGAAATGGCATCGGAGATTCGCCTCGAACATAACGCTGATATTGTCTATTAGAAATGATTCCGTCGGTAAAATCTTCTTGAGAAATTCCCCTTAAAAAACGGAGCTTTTCTAAAAACAACGCTAATTCTTTTGAGTAGTCAACGACCATTTGTGTCTCCTTTCATAAAGATGCGACATATATGTCGTGTAATATTTGAAAAATATTATGTACAATATAGACATGAGGTGATTTACATATGAAAAAAATCAAAATTTTTGTAGCTTTACTATTCGTGTTAATCTTAGGTGTTACTGTTATTAGTTTAAAACCACAAGCATTAGCTGAAGATAATAAATCAGCTGTACAAGTTGGATTTGATGATGTAGGTCCGGATCTAAGAAATCCAATTGGCAAAATTGAGTTTGCTGGCGGATTCTAATTGATTAAATTATACCATTAATTATGTAATTTTAAACCCTTATATACGTCCTTTTCTGACGTCTGTAAGGCCAAATAAAAAAATAATGAAAGACTGACTTGAATTCTCCCACTTCAAGAAAGTAAAATCTTAAAGTTATTTGAATCTCCCAATCAAATAATTTAAAAATAGAGCCATTACGATGTTTGTAAACAAACATTTGAAGAAAATGGCTCTATTTTTGTATAAATACGATATAATAATTAACATATTGGAGACTTTGATGATGGAATTTATTTATACTTTAGCATTTATAAAAAGAAACAATGAAATCTTAATGATGAACCGTTTAAAACAACCTTGGAAAGGTATGTGGAACGGAATAGGTGGAAAACGTCATCGAAATGAAACTCCACTTGATTGCATCTTAAGAGAAATTAAAGAAGAAACGGGTATAAATATAAACTTAGATCAAATTAAAGATAAAGGTCTATGTACTTGGAATAAAGATTTTACTGCACAAGATAGTGGCTTGCATTTATTCTTAGTAAATTTAGATAATGACTTTACATATCAAACACCTGTAGCAACAGATGAGGGAATCATTGAGTGGAAATCAATTGAATGGTTAGTTGATAAAGATAATTTGGGTGTAAGTTATAATATCCCATATTTCTT
Organism: Acholeplasma hippikon; assembly: GCF_900660755.1. Taxonomy (NCBI): domain Bacteria; kingdom Bacillati; phylum Mycoplasmatota; class Mollicutes; order Acholeplasmatales; family Acholeplasmataceae; genus Acholeplasma; species Acholeplasma hippikon. The sequence continues at coordinate 574,269 of NZ_LR215050.1, read as the reverse complement.
AGAAAACGTATGTTTTAATGAAAAGAGATATCATTATCATTGCACATTTGATGGAAATATTTTAGCGAAAGTAGAAGTAGAGGAAATATAATGGATGTTTTAATATATGCAATTATTAGTGTTTTAGTAATTGTTATTGGATATTTAGTTTATTTTTTCACATCAAAAAGTATTGAAAAAGATGCTAAACATCTTCAAGAGATTAAAGAAACTTTAGAAAAATATGGTAAACTTCATGAGGAAGGTCATAGTATGTTTACTAAGTACACATATCAAGACGAAACTTATTCTGTGATGTTTTTAAAGTTAAACCCTGAGTATAAACTAACCTTTAATTCAAAAACTATTTGGGAAAGAAAAAAAGGTGGAAGTAAACTTTATCTTGAACAAAAAGTATTTGCCAGTATTCCTGGTAAAAAAATAGTGATTATCTATCCACATCCAGGACCATTTATGTATCATTATGATGAAAATGAAATTAGATTCACAAAGCCTAAAGAAAAGTTCTGGAATATGCAAGTTATTCCAGCATCACTCTTAGAAGAAGCATTAAAAGAAGGACTATAAAAAAATGAGTTTATTAGATGTTACCAATTTAAAATTTTCCTATGCAGGTGAAACATTATACGAAGATGCAAATATGCGTCTTTTTGAAGGTGAACATGCAGTATTAGTTGGGGTAAATGGAGCTGGTAAATCTACATTATTAAAATTATTATATAAAGAATTAATTCCTGATAAAGGAAAAATAGAATGGGTAAATTATCGTAAGGTTGGTTATTTAGACCAATATGCGAAAATAGATCCAAAACTAACAGTTAAAGCTTATATTTATGATGTATTTTTACCTCTATTTGAAAAAGAAAAGGCAATTCAAGATTTATATGAATCAATAGCAACTGCTCCAGAGAGCAAGTACGATAAGATTTTAAATCGTGCACACGAATTAGAACAAGAACTAGAAAAAGAAAACTTCTATGCGATTTCTTCAACTATTAATAACGTGCTAAATGGTTTAGGGTTAGACCCATCAGTTTTAGAACAAGAAATTTCTACATTATCAGGTGGCATGCGTGCAAAAATCATCTTAGGTAAGTTGTTATTAGAAGATTCTGATATTTTATTATTAGATGAACCAACAAACTTCTTGGATATTAAACATATTGAATGGTTAATTAAGTTTTTAAATAATACACCGAAAACATTCATTGTTGTTTCGCATGATGAATATTTCTTAAGAAATATTGCGAAAACTGTGTTTGCTATCGAAGGTAAACAAATTAATCGTTATAAAGGTAATTTTGATTTCTACATAAAAGAAAGAGAATTAAGATTCGAACAACAACAAAAGAACTACGAAGCACAACAAAAGTTTATTGCAAAAACTGAAGATTATATTGCAAGAAATATTGTAAGAGCGACAACCACTAAAATGGCTCAATCAAGAAGAAAGATGCTAAGTAAGGTTGTAAGAATAGCTAAACCATTATCCGAAAGAAAAATTAAAATTAAATTCCAAATGGCTGCACCGACAGGTCGAGATGTATTAAAGGTTAAAAATCTATTAATTGGTTATGATGAACCACTTGTAGATAAGTTGAATTTTATTATTACCAAAGGTGATAAAGTAGCAATTACTGGAAAAAATGGTATTGGTAAATCTACATTAATTAAAACAATTACTGGTAAAATTGACCCACTTGAAGGTTCATTTGAATGGATTGATACAACGCAAATGTTATACTTTGAACAAGAAATTAATTTAGATGAAAAATTTACACCATTTAATCTTGTTCATGAACAACACTCAGACTATACTAAAAAAGATATTTATGGTGTATTAGCAAGCTTTGGTATTGATTTTGAGATGGCAAATAGGCCAATTAAGACACTTTCTGGGGGCGAAAAAACAAAAGTTAAGTTCGCTTTAACTAGAAATGATAAGTCAAATGTGTTAATATTAGATGAACCAACAAATCACTTAGATCAAATTGCTAAGGATGCGTTGAAAGAAGCTTTAATCGAATATCAAGGAACAGTTATTTTAGTATCGCATGAGAAGAATTTCTATGATGGAATTTGTGATTATGAAATACATTTAACCAATAACTAATTTTTAAGTTGATATTTAGAAAATAATTTGTTATACTTATAATGCAAGTTTGGAGGTAAGTTCATGCGTGAATTAGTTAAATTAGTTTGTACAGAATGTGGCGATGAAAATTATTACACAACTAAAAATAAGAAGACAACACCAGATCGTTTAGAAATGAAAAAGTATTGTCCACGTTTAAGAAAGTACACTATTCATAGAGAAAAGAAATAAACTATCATCGTATAGTTTTTTTTCTATCTAAAAACAGACAATAAGGAAAAAAGAGACATGGTCAATTTGTTTAAAGGAAATGATGACATTTCACATTCATATCTAATTTGTAGATTTGGACATTGTATGTTAATTGACCCATCACATGATTACGAAGGCATTCTAGCGAAACTTGGTGATCAATCATTGGATGGTATTTTAATTACGCATGCACATTCAGATCACGTTGACTTAATAGGTTCATTTAACTGTCCGGTATATATTCATGAGCTAGACGCAAGTCTACTTTTTGAAGATAAATATAATGGGTATGGTTCAAATAAAAGACCATTTAAGCGTAAAGAATTAGATTTAAGAATGATTAAAGATCAAGATGAACTCCAACTAGGAGATCAAAAGATCATATGTTATCACACACCAGGACACACACAAGGCTCAGTCTCTTTTTTATTTGATAATCATTTATTTACCGGGGACACCTTATTCAAGCTGGACGTTGGAAGGCATGATTTATTTGGAGGAAACTTATTTGATTTAAAAAGGAGTATCATTCAACTTTTAGATACTTTAAATGCAAATATTAAGGTTTGTCCGGGTCATGACGATATGACAACGATTCGAGAAGAGAAAAAGAGTAACCCATTTTATATAAAATGGAAAAAACAAGGTAAAATATAAATAGAGGATAAAAAAATGATTTTATTATTTGATGTAGGAAATACGAGTATTTATACTGGTGTTGGAAAAAATGGAGAAATTTTATCAACTTTTAGATTAAATACTGATCTTAACAAAACACCGGATGAGTATTATCTAACGATTAAAGAATTTGTTAAACCTGAAGAAGTTACTGGAATCATCATTGGCTCAGTTGTTCCACAGGTTACTTTATCTTTAATTAAGATTGCAGAAAAATATTTCAAAATAAATCCAGTTATTATCCAACCGGGTGTTAAAACAGGTGTTATGATTAAAACGGATAACCCGAGAGAAGTTGGAGCAGATTTAATTGCTGATGCTGCTGGGGTTGAAACAAATGATTCAACATTAATTATTGACTTAGGTACTGCAAATAAATTTATCTATGTCAAAAATAAAACAATTACTGGTGTGATTATTGCACCAGGTATTCATCTATCAATTAAAGCTTTAGCAGGAAATACTGCGCTGCTTCATGAAGTAGAAGTTAAAGCACCAAGTAAATATCTTGGAAATAATACGGTTAATTGTATTCAATCAGGCGTTATTTATGGAACGGTAACGATGATTGAGGGTATGGTAGGTCGTATTAAAGAAGAAGTTAAAGAAGACTTTAAAATCATTTTAACTGGGGGATTATCAAGGTTAATTCAAGAATATTTGAGATTAGAATTAATTAGAGATAGTCGATTAGTCTTAAAAGGATTATTAAATATTTATCAAAAAAATCAATAAAAAAAGTGAGGTCACGCGATGAGTTATCAAGCGGTATATCAAACTTGGCTAAATGAACCATCATTATTAGCTGAGGAAAAACAAACGCTACAACAAATGAATGAAAAAGATATTGAAGAATCTTTCTATCAAGAAATCTCATTTGGTACGGGTGGAATTAGGGGATTATTAGGATTAGGACCAAATCGCATTAATGCATATACAATTAGAAGAGCGACATTAGGATTAGCTAACTATTTAATTAAAAACAATAAATTAAATGGCGTTGCAATTTCATATGACAACCGTTTTGGTTCAAGAGAATATGCATACGAGGCCGCTAAAGTATTAGCTGCAAAAGGCATTAAGTCGTTTATCTATTCATCACTACGTCCAACACCTATGTTATCATTCGCACTTAGATACTTTAATGCATCAGCAGGTATCATGTTGACTGCTTCACATAATCCAAAAGAATATAACGGATATAAAGTTTATAATGAAACTGGCGCTCAATTAAATACATATGAGGCAACCTTGGTTATGAATGAAATATCTAAAATTGCTAGTCCATTCAATATTGAAACTGTTATGAACGAATTAGTTCATGAAATTCATGATGAATTAGACCCAATTTATTTAGAAGAAGTTAAGAAAATTCAAATACATAACGATAAGAAAACAATTAAAATTGTTTACTCACCTTTACATGGTACAGGTGGAACAGTTATTCCTAAATTATTAGCAGAAACTGGTTATGAAGTTTATCCATTAAAAGAACAAATGATTGTTGACCCTGCGTTTTCTAACACAAAATCTTCAAATCCAGAAGATAGTATTGCATATGAACGTTCAATTGCTTATGCAAAAGAAATCGATGCAGATATGGTCTTAGTTACTGACCCAGATGCAGATAGATTAGGGGTTGCAGTTAAACATAATAATGAATTTGTATTAATTAATGGTAACCAAACAGCTTCACTTGAACTATATTATTTATTAACAGAAAAGAAGCAACCAGATGGATTCGTTTATACGACAGTCGTTACCTCTCCATTAATTAAACAAATTGCCTTAGGTTTCAATAAGAAAGTTGGCGAAACTTTAACAGGATTTAAATTTATTGGAGAACAAGCTGAAAAAATCATGGGTAAAGATAATTACCTATTTGGTTGTGAAGAATCATATGGTAGTCTAGTTAAAGATTTTGTTAGAGATAAAGACGCTGTACAAGCAGTATTCATCTTAAGTGAAATTGGAAATAAGTTAAAACAAAAAGGTTTAACATTAGTTGATTACTTAGATGAAATTTATCAAAAATTTGGATACTATGTAGAACACACAGTCAATATCTCATTAAAAGGTATTGAAGGTTCAAAACGTATACAAGCAATCATGTCATACTTTAGAAATAATGGATTAAATATTCCATCATTTAAAGTAGAAAATAAAATTGATTACATTAATGGTTATGTAAATCCACATGATATACATTTACCATCATCAGATGTAGTTAAATTTGAAAACGAAGATGGATTTATTATCTTCAGACCAAGTGGTACTGAACCTAAATTAAAAATCTACTTCTCAACAAGAAAATCAAATCAAAAAGAAGCTAAACAATACATCGAAAAACTAGTTGAAGAAGTTCAAGGTGTAGTAGCTAAAATATAAGGAGAAAATTATGTTACAAGATCGTAGAAAAAACTATTTAAAAGAAGTTGTATCTCCAAGTTTATCGTTTTTCTATTCAGGTCATGCTCCTCACCTTTCTAATGATGCTTACTATCATTTCAAAGTAAATAATAATTTCTATTATTTATCAGGTATTGATCAAGAAGATGCAATCTTACTTATTGCTAAAGCGCATGGTATTGAAGAATCATATCTATTTATTCAAGCTGTAGATCCAGAAATGGCTTTATGGGTTGGTGAAACTTTAACTTTTGAAAAGGCATCAGAAATCTCTGGAATCAAATTAGAAAATGTTAGAGATATTAAAACCTTTGATACATTTGTTGGTCAATTATTCTCACAAACAAGACGTTCTATCTTTGGAAATGTTGAAACTGTATATTTTGATGTTGAACGTCAAAGAGCAACTGATGAACCTTTATTAGGTGAAAGAAAAGCTAAACAATTCTTAGATAAATATCCATTTGTTACGTTAAAGAATGCAAGACCTATTTTATCTAACTTAAGAAGCGTTAAAGATGAAGTAGAAATTGAAGCTGTTAAAGGCGCTATTGAAATTTCTAGAAAAGCAAACTTACACTTATTAGATAAATTAAAATACGCTAAGAATGAATTTGAATTAGAAGCAGAGTATAATTATGTATTAAATATGAATAATACAGTACCTTCATTCGGCTCAATCATTGCCTCAGGTAAGAATGGTACAATCTTACACTATGAGGATAATAATCAACCATTACATCATGGTGACTTAGTGTTATTTGATTTAGGTGTTAGATATAAATATTATGCTTCAGACATTTCAAGAACTTATCCATTAAATGGTAAATTTACAGATAGACAAAAAGAAGTTTATCAAGCAGTCTTAAATGTAAATAAAGAAATTATTAAGTGGGCAAAACCTGGTATGACACAATTTGAATATAATCAAAAAGGTGTTGAATTATTAACTAGAGAAGCTAAGCGTATCGGTTTAATTAAAGAAGATAAAGATATTGTTAAATATTATTACCATGGCTTAGGTCACCCACTAGGATTAGATGTGCATGATGTTGCTGATCCAAGAGTACCATTTAAAGCGGGTCAAATCATTACTGTTGAACCAGGTTTATATATTGCTGAAGAAGGTATCGGTATTCGAATCGAAGACGATTTACTTTTAACAGAAAATGGATGCATCAACTTAAGTGAATCAATTTTAAAAGAAGTTGATGAAATTGAAAGTTATTTAGCAAAAAAATAAAAAGTAAAAAAATAAGATGTCTATTTTAGGCATCTTATTTTTTATTTAAAAGTATAAAAATTATATTTGTTTATAACTCCTATAAGACACTAACTTGTTTTGCAGAGTTTTTTATTTTTAAAAAAGTCAAAATCAAAAAAATAACTACTATAGTATGGAGGTTATGAAATGAAGAAAATTATTTTAGTATTATTGATTGGCGTTTTCTTATTTGTAGGATATCATCAAGTCTTTGCATATGAAGATTTTGAATGGTATGAAAAAGTAGGAAACAATAAACTCATTGGAGAGTTTACAGACGAAGATTATTTGCAAGCGTACGAGAAAGTTCAAAAGAAATTTATTGGGTGGAGTTATTATGAGATAAATCATCGAATTAAAATTAAGTTTATTTCAAAAACTTTATATGATTACTATAACAATGGTAAGTCACCAATTAAATTTGAATATTCATCTAAATCACAAACAATTGATGAATACTCTTTAAAAGCAACAGGAAGTATAAAAGTTCAAACTCAAAAAGGAACGAAAATATTTGGTGATGGATTAAATGCGCAAGTTTCAGCAACATATGAGAGAACTGAAAAACTAAAACAAGATGAAGAAATCAATGTGTCAACTAGTGTTGAACCGGGAACACAATTATTAGTTTACATGTATGGAGAAGGCTATGTTGCAAATGGCGTAGCTAAAAAGTATTTCTTTAACATGGAAAGAGCAAAAGGCGGATATGAAGCATTTGTTATGGTTTCACATTATCAGAGAGTAGAGGTTACACCAATTTGAAAAAACATATTAAAAGAATGATATTAATCATGATAATCATGATTGCAGCCTATTTTGGAGTGAAGTTCTTTTTGAATAAAGAACAACCTATTGAAAGAGAGTTTTACGTTGTAGAAGAATCACACTACTACTTAAAAGATAGTATAAGTGATGATACACAAGGCAGTATGCTATATTTTACTAATGATGAAGATTTTCATTTAGTTGTACCGGGCATGATGGTGTTTATTTATAATGAGGAAAAAACCATGCGATTTATGGTCGATGATGTATATGAAAAGGATGTACATGGTGAATATAAAGATGGACAACTTTTCTATGGTAGAAGGGTTTACTTTACACTTCCTCATACAAATTTAACTTATACAATGGATAAAATGTATATAGAATTTTCGACATTATTTGATGGAACGTATATATTTAATGCAGGTAGCTTACATGTTGAATTTAAGGAAGAACTACCCTTTTATAAATATCGTTCGTTAGAAGGTACAAAAAAAGAATTAGAACCAACATTAGATGAAATTTTAGTAGGTATTTGGGATAAAGGAGAAATTGATCATATCTATGTAGGGCCTTATGAAGCCCCATATTATATTAAAGATAATATCATTCATATCGTGATGCCTGAAGAAATTCATATGTTAAGTCAAACCTTTGTTCTTTTTGAGGTAGAAGGTAAAACATTTCATATTTCTAATTTTAAGTATTTTTGGAACTATGAAATTTTAACCTTTGGAATCTATACAAAATACGAAATTTAGCATATTTTTATGATAAAATATCATAAGAGAAGAGGTATCTTATGAAATTTATCTTTGCTAAGATGGGAAAATACAAAGTCACAGTATTTTTCTCCTTATTATTAAAAACTTTAGGTAGTTTTGCCGACCTTATCCTTCCGTACCTTTTAGCATATTTAATTGACGATGTTGTTTTAAATGTGACAAAAGAGGAACACAAACTTGTTTATGTTATTGGCATAATCATGTTGGTGGTTGCGGTCTTAGGATGGGGTTTTAATATTTATGCAAACCGTTTAGCTGAAAGGGTTGCAAGCTCATCAGTTGCTGATGTGAGAGCAGAATTATTCTATAAAATCGAACGATTAGATGCGATTCAAGTTGATAAAGTGACAACAACTTCATTAATTTCAAGACTTACATCGGATACATATAATATTTATTCGATGATAGGATCATTACAGCGTTTAGGTATACGTGCACCGATGTTATTACTGGGTGGAATTATCATAGCATCCTTTATGGATCTTACCTTAACACTAGTCATGGTTGCACTTTTACCATTTATCTTTGTGATTGTTTATTTTTATACAAAACGAGGACAACCGCTTTATGCAAATATTCAAAAGCAAGTTGATAATTTAATTCGAACACTTCGCGAAAATATAACTGGTGTTAGGGTGGTTAGAGCATTATCAATGACTGACCATGAAAATAAACGTTTTAAAGAAGAAAATACAAAAACAGTTAAAGAAGAATTAAAAGCAACCATGACAATGAATAAAATTAGACCAATGATTGATATTGTCATGAACATTGGACTAGTTGTAGTCTTAGTTCTTGGTGCATTTAGAGTGAGTCGTGGAGAAACAAAGATTGGTGAAATTTTAGCGTTAACCTCATATTTTACAATTATCTTAAATGCAATGAGTTCAATTACAAGGATCTTTATTCAAACATCACGTGCACAAGCTTCAGCAAATCGTATTCAAGAAGTTCTAGAAATGGGAACAAAATTAATTGATGGAACAAATGAAGTTTTTGAAAGTGATGCACCGCATATTGAATTTGATGATGTTACATTCTCTTATCATGGTAAAGAAGCACACTTAGAAAATATCAATTTTAAACTTTATAAAGGACAAACCTTAGGTGTTTTAGGTGCTACTGGAAGTGGGAAAACAACAATTATTAATTTACTCATGCGTTTTTATGATCCACAAATAGGTCAAATTAAAATCTTTGGTGAAGATATTAGAACATTAAAACACGAAGCGTTACGTCGTCATATAGGATTAGTTTTACAAAATGATGCAGTATTTTCATCATCAATAAGAGAGAATATTCAGTTTTCACGTGATATGGAGTTAGAAGATGTTGAATTTGCTAAAGAAATAGCACAGGCAAACTTCATTGACCAGATACCTGAAAAATTTGATTATAAAGTATCACAAAGAGGAACAAATATTTCAGGGGGACAACGTCAAAGATTATTAATTGCTAGAGCAATTGCTGGTAAACCAAAAGTCTTAATTTTAGATGATGCCTCAAGTGCATTAGATTATCATACGGATAGGAATTTAAGAAAAGCAATTAATGAAAACTTAAAAGACACAACGAAGATAATTGTTGCACAGCGAATTTCAAGTATCAAAGATGCAGACTTAATTTTGGTTGTTGAAGATGGAAAAATTGTTGCAAAAGGTACACATGATGAATTGAAAAAATTAAGTGACTATTATAAGACACTAATTGTACATCAACTTGGGGAGGAAGCATTATGAATCAGATGTCAGGATCACGCCACCAATCCAGAAATGATGGATCACAAGTACCTAAAAATAAAAAACAAACAATTAAACGTCTTTGGTACTACCTATCTTATTATAAGAAACGACTAATCATTGGATTTGTCTTAACAATTATTGCGAATGCATTGTCTTTAATCGGCCCTTATTTAACAGGTCGTATGATTAATGAAATGACATTAAATGATAATAAACTAGAAATCAATTTTGAAAATATCTTCATGCTTGCTGGTTTAATGATTGCGTTCTATTTAGTATCAGCTACTATGAACTATTTCTTATCGGTTGCGCTTGTTAAAATAAGCCAAAGTGTAATTCATAAATTAAGAACTGACCTTTTTGATAAGATGACAAAAGTATCTGTTAATTACTTTGATACAACACAAACTGGAGATATTATTTCTCGTATGAGTTATGATATTGATACCATTTCTACAACAATATCTGCAGATATCATGAGTTTGATTACATCATCAATTACTTTAATTGTTTCACTTGTGATGATGATTATTATTTCAATTCCATTACTTGGAATCTATGTCATCACAATTCCTTTATCCTTTATTATTACAACAGCACTATCTCGTGTAATTAAGAAACGATTAAGAGCAAGAAATCAACAATTAGGTATCTTAAATGGATATGCTGAAGAAATGATTACAGCTCAAAAAACGATTCAATCATATGTACAAGAAGAAAATGTTTATAAACAGTTCCAACAATTAAATAAGGATGCTGAAAAGAAAAGTTATGAAGCAGGGTATTATTCAACAACTGTTGGACCTTCAGTTAACTTTATTAATAACTTTGGGACAGCCTTAGTATCAACCGCAGGTGTCATTTTATATCTATATTCATTTATAACGGTTGGAGATTTATCTTCATTCATGTTATATTCAAAACGTTTTTCTGGACCAATTAATCAATTAAGTAATTTAGTTGCAGATATCCAATCAGCACTTGCAGCTGCTGAAAGAATATTTTATGTTTTAGATCAACCAGATGAAGTAAAAGATATACCAAATGCATTAAAAGAAGGTATTAATGAAGGCGTAATTGAATTTAATGATGTTAGTTTTGGTTATAAAAAAGATCAACCAGTTTTAAAAAATGTTTCATTTAAAGCAGATAAAGGTCAAATGATTGCGATTGTTGGTCAAACCGGTGCTGGAAAAACGACGCTTGTTAATTTACTCATGCGTTATTATGAAATTGATAGCGGATTAATCACTTTAGATAATGAACCAATTCAAAACTATCAACGCGATTACTACCGAAAAGTATTCTCAATGGTCTTACAAGATACATGGATTTTTAAAGGTAGTGTACTAGATAATATTAAATATGGTAATGGCGATGTAACATTTGATGAAGTCGTAGAAGCAGCAAAAAAAGCTAAGATTCATCATTATATTTCACATTTACCAGAGGGTTATCATACAATCCTTTCTGATGATGGTATCAATATTTCAAAAGGACAAAAACAATTAATCGTGATTGCAAGAGCAATGCTATCTAAATCACAAATTTTAATTCTTGATGAGGCAACTTCAAATGTTGATACATATACAGAAGTCAATATTCAAGAAGCAATGAAAAACTTGATGAAAGATAAAACAAGTTTTGTGATTGCGCACCGTTTAAGTACGATTAGAAATGCAAATTTAATCCTACTTATGCAAAATGGTAATATAATTGAACAAGGCACACATGAGGAATTGATGGATAAACGTGGTTCATACTATGATTTATTCATGTCTCAATTCTCTTAATTTGTGTTAGAATACAAAAAAATAATTTATTAGTTGACATACAATGGTGATTGATATATAATTGCTATGGTAATAATGTGAAAAGAAGAGATACCCTCTCACCTGATGGTCCATCCTTGGGTAAAGAAGCACAGCTTAAATTCGATAACTGATTTTAGTGCTAAGTGGGTATATTTATATACTCACTTTTTCATTGTTTTGCCAACAATAATGAAAGGAGTGGCTGACTATTAAACCACTTAAAAGCAATAATAAAAACACACAAGATTTAGTAAATGAGCAACTGCCATTTGGACAATACTTAGTTATTGACGATGCAGGTACTAAATTAGGGCTATTTGATCGTAATCAAGCATTAGCGATCGCTAATGACAGAGGATTCGATATTCTAGTTGTATCACCGGATTCAAAACCGATGGTAGCTAAAATTCTTGATTACTCTAAATATAGATACGATCAACAAAAGAAACTTAAGGAAATGAAGAAAAATCAAAAGGTTGTTGAAATCAAAGAAATTAGACTTTCACCAACAATTGATAAACATGACTTTGAAACTAAACTTAAGAATGCTCAAAGATTTTTAGATGGTGGGGATAAAGTGAAAGTAACACTTCGCTTTAGAGGTCGTATGATCACCCATAAAGATATTGGTTTACAACAAGTAAACAAATTTATTGAATCATTACAAAACGTAGTGGTTGAGGCAGCTCCAAAACTTGAAGGTAATACTTTAATTGGTATTGTAGCTCCTAAGAAATTAGAGGAAAGAGGTTAACAACATGCCAAAACAAAAGACACACAGTGGTTTAAAGAAACGTATTAAAGTTTCAGGAACTGGTAAATTAATGAGACATAAAGCATATTCAAACCACTTAGCAGCATCAAAAACAACAAAACAAAATAGACAATTAGCGGGAGAAACAACTGTTCATAAGACAGATGCTAAAAGAATCAAACGCTTAATCGCTAACTTAAAATAAGGAGGAAGTAAAAAATGGCTAGAGTAAAAGGCGGCGTAACAACACGCGCAAGACGTAAAAAAGTATTAAAATTAGCTAAAGGTTACTTCGGTTCTAAGCACACATTATATCGTACAGCTCATGAACAAGTTATGCGTGCATTACAATATTCATACCGTGACAGAAGACAAACTAAGAGAAACTTCAGAAAGTTATGGATTTCACGTATCAATGCAGCTGCACAAGCTAACGGATTAAAATATTCAAGATTCATCTATGGATTAAGCTTAGCAAACGTTCAATTAAACAGAAAAGTATTAGCAGACTTAGCTGTATCAGAACCACAAGTATTCTCAAATTATGTAGAATTAGCTAAAGATGCAATCGCAAATCCTGCTAAATACCAAGTTGCTGTAGAAGCGCAAAAAAAAACGCATAAATTAGAAGAAAAAAAGGAAGCAAAGGTAGTAGAAGCTCCTGTTAAACCAGAAGTACAAAAACCTGCTCCAAAAGTTAAAGAGGCTACTAAACCAGCCCCACAAGTTGTAAAACAAGAAGCTCCAGTTACTAAAGAAGAAGTAGAAAAAGCTGAAATTGGACTTGCTAGCGTATTAGCAACTGCTTTAAAGCAAACTGCTATTCATGAAGGTGTTCCTAATGCAAGAACTGCAAAAAAAGAAGAACTTATCAAAGCGTTAGCTAAGTTAGGGTATAAACCAGCTTTAGGACAATTACCAATCGAAGATTTATTATTTACTGAATTAAAAGAAATGGCTAAAGACTTAAATATCGATTCAACAGGAATGTTAAAAGCGGATTTAGTTAAAGCTATTAAGAAAGCAAACAAATAAATTTAACTTTAAAAGTGGTCATTATGACCACTTTTTTTGTCTAATAAGTCATAATTTGATATAATGAAATAAATTAGTGTAAGGGGAAAAAATGAAAAAAAGACTTATAGTAAGTTCAGTACTTATTATGATGTTCTTAATCTCTTTAGTGATTGTATTCATCGTGAGTGATCCCGAACTTAAAATCATTTATGGAGTTGTCACCATCATAATGATCAGTTTAGCGCTGACCTACTTATTTAGTGGTACTGCTAAATTTCTCATCATGACAATTTATATCATAACCATCATATTGGGTGTGATTTTTTTAAGTGACTATCAGCATGCGGTAATTGCTATTGGAACGTTGGCTATCATTGTTAACCCACTAGCTAACTTTGAAGAATACTTAGAAAAACAATTTAATAAAGAAGATATATTACCACTAAGAATTTCATTAAGAGGTAAGTACTGGCCATTTTTTGATTATCGTCAAGAGATGAGAAACTATGTTCACCTACCTCAAACAAGAAAGTTATTCACTAAGGTTTGGTATTTACGTGCAAGACAAATCACAACAATAACACTTTTCTTTACGGCAATTTTCTTGCTCATCAATGAATTAAAGAATATCTATATTGACTTAACGAACTATAATCCTGTGCAAATGCTAACTTTCTATGCGGTTCTAGCAATGTTCGTTTTAGCATTTATTTTAATGAAGAGTGGATTTACCGCAATGATAAGGGTGTCAATAACCTTTACCTTTATTCCAATCATCTTTTTAATTAATATGATTGGTCTAGCATTTTATTCAAAACTTTTCTTATCAATTGCAATTACCTTAATGGGAATTGGGTATTTAATATTTGATAAAATCAATTCACTAAAGATTGTAGATTATAATGCATATGAATATTATGACCCAGCAGATAAAAGATATGTTTATGCTAATGAATTTTACGAGCCTTTTGTGTATAATGAAACTTACACGTTAGTTGGTATCTATAGATTCAAATCTGATTTAAAAAATTTCGAAAGAAAATTAAAAGATATTTTATTTTATGCTAACTGTAAACATTTTATGATTACAGCTTATACATTTAATGGAAAAAATATAGAACTCTATACTGAGTTTTATACAAAAGATTATAGAAAAGCAAATAAATTTATTATCTTCTTGGAAGGACTCTTTTCAACAAAAGTTGATAGTAGTATTTATGAAGATAAATATAAACAAACTTATGAAATGACATTTTTCCATAAGACTGAATATATTGTAGCAAGAGCATTAAAGTTATCAGAATTATTAGATGATTTAAGTATTTATCAAAAAGAATTAATTGTATCAATCATCTTCTCATTTAAAAATCTTGAGGATATTGAAGCCTTGAGTAAGCAATATTATGTAGCAAGAATGGAAGAGTTTGATACAAATCAGTATTACGCCGCAAGAGTATCTGTTAAAACAACAAATTCAAAATTCTTAATGGAACAGAAGATAAGAGATGTACTTTTAAATGCAATGATTTACCGAGCAACTTATGTGAGAATATTAGTATATTATGAAGGAGATTTTAAGCATGATTAAAAAAGCTGTTATTCCAGCTGCAGGATGGGGAACAAGATTCTTACCAATTACAAAATCTGTACCAAAGGAAATGTTACCGATTATTGATCGTCCTGCTTTATCATATATTGTTGAAGAAGCAGTTCAATCAGGGGTTGAAGAAATTTTACTAGTTATTTCTGAAAATAAAACATCAATCGGTGGTTATTTTGAGTCAAATGCAGAACTAGAAAAATTCTTAATTGATAAAAATAAACTAGATGATTTAAAATTAGTTCAAGAATGCTCAAAAGGCGTAAAGATGTCTTATGTGATTCAACATGAACAATTAGGCTTAGGACATGCGGTCTTACAAGCAAAATCATTTGTAGGCAATGAAACATTTGCAGTCTTATTAGGAGATGATGTTTATGTTTCGAAAATTAAACCTGCTTTGCGTCAATTAATTGATGCATATGAATTAAAAGGGGCATCAATTGTTGGAACACAAAATGTGCCTGATAGTGAAACAAAACGTTATGGTATTTGTATTCCGAGTGAAAACCAAGATGGTTCAAATGTAATTAAATTAAAAGGGGTTGTAGAAAAACCTCAAGGTAAAGCACCATCAAACTCAGCAATCTCTGGTCGCTATATTTTAACACCAAGAATTTTTGAATTACTTGAAACACAAGAACGTGGTGCTGGTGGTGAGATTCAATTAACAGATTCAATCTTAAAATTAATGAATGATGAAGAAGTTTACTCACTTGATATGGAAGGTAAACGATATGATATTGGATCAAAAGTTGGATACATTGAAGCTATCATTGACTTTGCTTTAGACCGTCCTGACTTAAGTGAAGAAGTTAGTGCATTACTTAAAAGTAAGGTTAACAAATAAACATAAGACTTGACAAAAGGGTCTATTAGATGTAAATTATAAGTGCCTAGGAAGCAACCGGTGGAACCCATATTTATGAGAATGGGATCTTAAACGTTTACTGTGTGTTGAACGCCATTAATTTGGAATCCCGATGTAAGCGAAAAGGAAGTTCCCACCTGTACTTAACAGATTCTCACCGCTTTCTGGGTTTTTATTTTACAAAAATTTGTTATAATTTTAGTAAAAGGGGAATTAAAATATGGAAAAGAAAGTATTATCAGGAAAAGCAATATTTTTTTATGTATTAGCAGCACTTAGCCTAATTGTTGGTGTATTATTTGCGACACCAGTAACAAATGATTTGTTTGGCATAAATTTTGATAAAGTGGTAACAGGTGTTCTCTTATTAGTAGGTGGGACCTACCTTCTATTACCTAACTTTATGAAGAGTAAAGATAAATTTAGATGGTTATTTTTAACTGAGATTGTTGTTGTCTTTTTAGTGGCATTATTAGGGTTTATTCTTCCTGAATTTATTGATTCACTAAGTTCAAACACATTGCCGATTAATCAATGGGTAGGGTTATTATTTATGCTTCATGCAACTGTTCATTTAGTTGTTGACAGATTTGGTTCGAAGAAAATTAAAAACTATTTATTCTTACTCTATATTTTAATTGCTGTATTTGGTGGGTTATTATTAGATAGTAAATCAATTAATATTCCATTCTTAATCACATTATTAATTGTTGCATTATTCGTTGTTGTCGCAATCATTTTAGCTATTAAAGCGTATAAATTACCAAAGGTAACTAAAAAAGAAAAAGAAGTAAAAGAAGAAAAGAAAAAGAAAGAAAAATAAGAAAAATAGGTGAACGATTTGAGCTTAGTTAATTTATTAAAAGATCTCACAACATTAAATGGTATTCCTTCAAACGAAAAGGAAGTATCAACATACATACAATCTAAATTAACAGGTGAGTATGTGAAGGATAATTTAGGATCTGTTATATATAAAAAAGGTAAGGGTCCTAAAGTATTAATCTCGGCACATATGGATGAAATCGGTCTGATTGTTACAAAAATTACGAAAGAAGGATTTATTAAATTCCAAACTGTTGGTGGTTTTACATCATTAAACATGTTACACCAACAATGGACCATCTCAACTAAAAACGGTCCAATTAGAGCAATCTCAGCGACTAGACCGTTACTTACTATGTCTCCTGATCAAAAGAGTAAAGCAGTAAGTGTAACGGATCTTTATTTAGATGCTGGATTCACCTCTGATGAAGAAGCATTAAAAGCTGGGGTGCATGTTGGTGCAATGGTTACTCCATACACAGAATTCCAAGTTTTAAATCAAAATCGAGTGCTAGCAAAGGCATTAGATAACCGTGCTGGTGTTGCTGTAGTCATGGAATTATTTGAAAAGATTAATAAATTAAGTAATGAATTCTATGCTGCATTTACTGTACAAGAAGAAGTTGGTATTAAGGGTGCAAAAACAAGTGCATATATGGTAGAACCTGATATTGCAATTGCGGTTGACTGTGGTGCAGGATTTGATGTACCTGGTGGCGATAAAGAAGGTAACGAATTAGGGAAGGGTCCGCAAATCTATGTTTATGATGCGGGATTAATTGCACATCATGGATTAAGAAACTTTGTTATTGAAATTGCTAGAAAAAACAATATTCCTTTCCAAGAATCATATATGACATTTGGAAACACAGATGCATCACAAATGCATGTTGCTAAAAATGGAGCAGCCTCATTATTTATTGGTATTCCAGCAAGAAACATTCATTCTCATACATCAATTGTTGATTTAAGGGATTTAGAAAACACAGTTAAATTATTAACTAAAGTATTAGAAGCTTTAAATGAAAAATCAGTAAACGAAATTTTATACTAAAAAAATAAGCACTTCTTCATGAAGTGCTTTTTTGTTGTTATTGATTATTTGATGTATTTTTTTTAGTTGTTTTTGTTTGTGCAACTTCAGCTAAGGCAGTAACTGTACCTGCTAAATCTGCTAAATTAGATGGAACAATAATCTTAGTTGATTGGCCATCAGCAACTTTAGCTAATGCTTCGAATGCTTTAATCTTAAGTACTGCATCATCAGCAGCAGCTTCTTTAATTAACTTAATACCTAATGCTTCAGCTTCTTTAGTTTTAAAGATTGCTTCAGCCTCAGCTTCAGCCTTTAAAATAGCTTCGCGTTTTGCTGCCTCAGCTCTTAAAACTGTTGATTCACTAAAACCTTCTGCTTGTAAGATTTGAGCACGTTTTTCCCCTTCAGCAATTAAGATTGTTTGACGACGTTCACGTTCAGCACGCATTTGTTTTTCCATTGCTTCACGAATATCTTTTGGTGGAATAATATTTTTAACTTCAACACGAGTTACTTTGATTCCCCATGGATCAGTTGCTTCATCTAAAATTTGACGCATTTTCTCGTTAATAATATCACGAGAAGTTAATGTAGCATCTAAATCTAATTCCCCAATGATATTACGTAATGTAGTAGCAGATAGTGATTCGATTGCAAAGATTGGATTATCAACCCCATATGCATATAGTTTAGGGTCAGTTACTTGGAAGAAGACAATTGTATCAATTTGCATTGTAACATTATCTTTTGTAATAACTGCTTGAGGGTCAAAGTCTTTAACCTGTTCCTTTAAAGTAACAACAGTAGCTACTCTATCAATAAATGGAATTAACCAGTGAATACCTACGCCCCATGTTTTATGGTAAGCACCCATTCTTTCGACAACGTATTTTGTTGTTTGATTTACAACTCTAATTCCTGAGATTAGAATAATCGCTATAACAGCGAAGATAATAATTAAAATAATTAATGCAGTTGGCATAACATATTCTCCTTTTTTAATTTTCTATTTTTGTAACGATAAATTTATTACCCTCTATTGCAAGAATTCTTACTTTTTCACCAACTAAAATCGTATCAGATGAAATAGCTGTCCATTCTTTGTTTTCAAACGTTACTAAACCACGATTTGAATCTGATATTTCTTTAATAACGATTGCTGTTTTGCCAATATAAGAATCAACATTTGTTGAAATAATATTTTTTCTAAAGTATTTAATCGCTATTGGACGAGTTGCGAGTAATAAGATGAATCCAACACCGAAGAAGACTAAGACTTGAAGCCAGACATTATTAGGGAAGATGGCGGCAATAATAATTGTTGGAATTGCAGAGATTGCAAACCAAAGACTTACGAATTCTGCAGTAGCCATTTCAAGACCAACCATAATTAAAAAGACAATTAGCCAAACCCATGGCATATATGCTGTCATAATTTAACAACCTCCTTTAAATTCACTTCAAGTAATTGCTGACCTGGTTTCCAAACGGCTTTAAATTTAGAACCCTTATCATTTAACTCTAAGTTGAATAATTGAATTATTTTTGTGATGAAAGCCTTATTTGCAATTCTTCCATATGATGAATTGATACTTATATTATAACGCGCATGTTCAGGAATGTCGCCTCTTAGGACCTCATCCTTAGAAAGTGGCTTGATTAGCATCAACTGATTTGTAGAATCATAGCCCAACATAACCTGATAAGCAGTCTCAAATAATTGAGATCCTGATTTGTTGATTGTAATATTTACAGGTGTAAGTGTTACAACAATTTCTTTTGGCTTTTCATTAAACCATACTATACTCATATTTTCTCACTCCTTACAATTAAATTATAGTTTAAATTATCATAAATGTCAATGAAATTATTTTAAATTATTTTTAGTTATTTGATGTTTATAAAAGCGAATAATTTGAGTTAATTAGGGTACTTTGTTATAATAAATACGATCACTTCGGGGAGTCAAATAGATTGGCTGAGAGGATTTAATTCATAATCGACCCGCAAACCTGATCTGGGTTATACCAGCGGAGGGAAAGTTATATCTTTTAACGTTCACTTTTCTTTGGTACCCCAAGGAAATTTTTTTATTTTCTAGGAGGAAAAAGAATGAATAGAAACATCAATGGTATTAGAAAAATAGTTCTAGTATCTACATTACTTGCGATTGCAGTCGCATTAGATATCATTACGGGGTTAATCCCAGGGTTAAATTTATCGATGCCTTTAGGTGGCAGATTATTTAACATTAGTTTATTACCTGTCATGATGATTGGTATATTTGTAGGTCCAAGATACGGTATACTTGGTGCAGTTGTATATGGACTGTTAACTTTCTTTTTAGATGGTTATGCATTAGCGTATTTTGCTAGTGACTTAAAAGAAGCAGTAACAGTTTTTATGTTAGACTATATGATTGCATTTGGTGCGCTAGGTTTAACCGGCTTATTTAGACAAAGTTTAGATAAAAGATTACACTTTGTTTTAGGATCATTTGTCGCATTAATGGTAAGATGGTTAAGTTCAACAATTGTTGGTGCTTTATTATGGGCATCCTATGCAACAAGTAACGAATGGACAAATAACTTATTAGAGAGTGTAAATAATAGCGCATTTATCTATTCAGGTATATAT
Organism: Acholeplasma hippikon; assembly: GCF_900660755.1. Taxonomy (NCBI): domain Bacteria; kingdom Bacillati; phylum Mycoplasmatota; class Mollicutes; order Acholeplasmatales; family Acholeplasmataceae; genus Acholeplasma; species Acholeplasma hippikon. The sequence goes on along the minus strand of NZ_LR215050.1, from coordinate 553,722 downwards.
AATATGATTTATACATTAACAACTTTTATAACAATTAATGTGATTGTTTTATTGTCCTTTAGACAATTAAAGATAATAAAAGGCCAATTAAACTTGGCCCAATAATATGTCAATAGCTTTTAAATAATCTAATCGAGGTTGATATGAGAAAGGAATGGTAATTCCTTTTTCTTTAAAAAAATCATATGGAATAGATTTTCTACCACCATTTCTTGATTCATCCCAAAATATTTTTAAATCTTTAAATGGTAATAAATAATATTCGTTGTAGATCTTCCAACCAACAATCAAAAAAGCAATACCACCGTGATTATTAACATCATTTAGATGGATAATTTGGTGTTCATGAACGTTTGCTAGTGGGAAAGAAGTCTTTGAGTTGGTTTCTTTCGCATCAAAATCAATGTATTTGCCTTTATATAATCCATTAAAGTCTGTTGTTGAAGGCGTACGATAATAAGCCTCAGTAATTTTAGCCTTATTACGTGCTGGGTAACTAACATTAACAACCTGAATTGGTGTTGGCTTTTTATGAATAACAGCGATATTATGGGTTAAGTAATATTGATTTGTTGCTTCAATATCGCTTTCTAAAGTCATTCCTAGATTTGCCATGTTAACTACTTTTGGTTGAGTTTTCTTTTTGGTTGGATATCCTAACATGCGTAAACACCTCGTATAATTATTATAAGATAATTAAGTAAAAATGACTAATAATAAAAATATGAAAACATTTTTTTCACGTAATAAGTGATAATATGCTATAATTAGTATAACTAATAAACGGTTCAGAAAGGATAGATTTATTGTGAGTGAAATACGTTTTTTTGCTTTAGGCGGACTAGGTGAAAACGGAAAAAATATGTATGTTTTAGATGTAGATAAACAATACTTTATTTTAGATGCCGGCTTAAAGTACCCAACTCAAGAATTATATGGAGTCGATGAAATTATTCCTAACTTTAGAATGCTGATTGGAATTAAAGATCGCATTAAGGGGATTTTTTTAACGCATGCCCATGAAGACCATATTGGAGCCCTTCCACATATCCTTAATGAATTAAATGTTCCGGTATACGCAACACCTTTTACAATGGATATTGTGAAAGATTCATTAAAAGAAAAGAATTATGATCTTGATACATTAAAATTAAATATTATTGATAAAAATTCAATTATTAAAGCAGGTAATGTTAAAATTACTTTCTTCTCAACTACACACTCAATTCCAGAGTCAGTTGGAATAGCGGTGCATACAATGGATGGTGTCATTGTTTATACTTCAGACTTTACATTTGTTCAAAATGGAGATCCAAAGTATCAAACAGACTTCCAAAAAATTAATGAACTATCACAAAAGAATGTGATTGCATTGCTAACTGAATCACTTGGTTCAACCCTTGTTCAAGATGGTGGAATCCAAGATAATTTAACCCATAAGATTAACTCAGTTTATGCAAACGCTGAGGGAAGAATTATTGTATCGCTTTTCTCATCAGACCTTCAAAAGATTCAAAGAGTCATTGATATTTCATTAAACCATCATAAGAAGATTGCCATCATTGGTCGTCGTGCACAAAGAATTGTTGATATTGCTATTGAAAAAGGATATTTAAATATTCCCAAAGAAGCTTTAACAAATCTTCGATTCATAGATGAAAAAAATAAAAATGATGCAAATAACTTAGTATGTTTAGTGACAGGTAATCGTCATGAACCATTCTATATGCTTCAAAGAATGTGCAAAAAACAAGATAGACTGATCCACATCAATGAAAATGATACGATCTTAATTATGACTGCACCAGTTCCTGGTACGGAAAAAATGGCTGCTAGAACATTAGATGTATTATATCGCTCTGAAGCACAAATCAAAATGATTGATAAGCGTTTATTATCAAGTGCACATGCAACAGCAGAAGAAATTAAGATGATGATTAATCTATTAAGACCAAAATATATAATTCCTACTATTGGTGAATATCGTCACCAATATGGCGTAAAAACTCTGTCTGAAAACTTAGGTTATAAAGAATCAGATATCTTCTTATTAGATAATGGCGATTCAGTTTACTTTATGGATGGTAAAGATGCATATGTATCTAAGCAAGAAATCAAAACCGGTGATATTCTAATTGATGGTACAGCCATTGGCGATGTAAATGACTATGTTATGCGTGATAGAGAATTACTTGCTGCAGACGGTGTCTTATTAGTTATCGCCAATGTTGATCCTAAACAAAAGAAAGTCTTAGGTAATGTAGAAATCATATCTAAAGGATTTGTCTACACATCAGAAAGTCAAAACATTTTAGAAGAAGTAAAAATTATCTTTGATAAAGTATCAGATAAGCATTTAAAGAGCAAATATATTAACTGGAATGACTACAAAGCAGAAGTTAGAGAAGAAATAGCTAAGTACTTATATAGTGAAACAAGAAGAAAACCTATTACTATTCCAGTCATTATTTCAACAGAATTGAAAGAAGCAAAAACTCAAGCATAACTTGAGTTTTTTTCTTAAAAGATTAAAATAATAATGAAGGTGGTAAAAGATGAAATTATTAGAACAATTTAATTTGAAAAATTTAAACTTAAAAAATAGAGTGGTCATGCCACCTATGTGTATGTATTCATCATTTGATAAAAGTGGACATTTAACGGCGTTTCATAAAGCACATTATCTAATGCGTGCAGTTGGTGGTGTGGGTTACATTATCATTGAATCTACAGGCGTTCTACCAGGAGGAAGAATTACTGATCAAGATTTAGGAGTTTGGAGTGATGATTTTATTCCGGATTTTAAATCATTAGTTACTGAACTACATAAATATGGTACAAAAGTAGCCATACAAATTAATCACGCTGGAAGAAAATCTAAAATTTTACCATCAGTAGCACCAAGTGCAATAGCATTTGGCAATTATCCAGTTCCAAATGAACTTTCAATTGATGAAATTAATGATATTATTAAAGCCTTTGGTGCTGCTGCACGTCGTGCCAATGAAGCAGGTTTTGATGCACTTGAAATTCATGGTGCGCACGGCTATTTGATTAATCAGTTTATGTCGCCTTTAGCAAATAAACGTAAAGATATATATCAAGACCGTACGTTATTCTTAAAAAATATAATAAAAGAAGTTAAAAAATACTGGCCAAAAGATAAAGTACTACAACTTAGAATAACAGCATATGAATATGACGAAAACGGCCTTACACCTGAAGTTTGGGCTAGTGTATTAAATGAAATCAAGTCGGATATTGATTTAGTTCACGTATCAAGCGGAGGAACTATTTTAACCAAAGTAAATGATTATCCAGGATATCAATTAGGTTATGCCAAAACGATTAAATCACTTACTGGACTTCCAGTGATTGCTGGTGGTTTAATTGATGAAATAAAACTAGCTGAAAATACATTAAATCAAGAAGAAGCTGACTTAATATATTTTGGTAGAAAATTATTAAGAGAACCATTCTTTTTATTAAATGAAACAGAAATTGAATGGCCAGAACAGTATATCAGGGGTAAAAAACAAAGTTAAAACCACCTTTTAAAAGGTGGTTTTATCTTTAATTAGTAAATACATCATATAAAAATGGTTGCATCATGCAACCATTATTTTTTATACCCTTTAATTTTATCGATTAAATCTTTTCTATCAGATAATGCTTTTTCATATGCTGATTCTGTTTTAGGTTTATAGTAACGCTTATTAATTATTTTTTCAGGTAAGTATTTTTCTGAATTAAGTGAGTTTGGATCATTATGTGGATAATGATAAGCCTCAGGGTGGGCTTTTAAATATTTATTATCTACATGTTTAGGGATATCTCCAGTTATTCCATTTTGGAAATCAGTGAGAGCTTCATCTAATGCTGCGTATGCGGTATTAGATTTAGGACTAATTGCCATATCAACAACAACTGTTGCAAGAGGAATTCGTGCTTCAGGAAATCCTAACATTTTTGCAGTCATGCAAGCAGTATATACTTTTTGACTCATTGTTGGATTAGCTAGTCCAATATCCTCATAACTAATAACTAGTAATCTTCTAATGATAGATTCTAAATCACCTAAAGTGATTAATCTTGCTAAATAATGTAGCGCTGCATCAACATCAGAACCACGTATAGATTTTTGAAGTGCTGATAACATCTCATAGAAATGATCTTCACCATCATCTAATGATAACTGTGGCTTACCAGCTAATCGACGAACCATATTAGATGTTAAGACATCACCATCATTTAAAATTAATGATGCACTTTCTAGTAAATTTAATGCAGAGCGAATTTCATGATTTGAAGAACGGATGATGGATTGAATCGCATCTTCTGAGAGTTTAAAATCAACATCTAATTGACTTAATCCCTTAAATAGAGCCTTTTTAATATCTTCATCAGATAAAGATTTTATTTCGTATAAATGACAGCGTGAACGAATGGCTAAATTAATACTTTGGTAAGGATTTAATGTTGTCATACCAATCATGATGGCTTTGCCATTTTCTAAGAAAGGCAAAAGATAATCTTGAATATCGGTTTTCATACGATGAATTTCATCGACAACAATTAAGACATCATGATATGCAGTCATATCTAAAATATCTTTAAGTTTTGCTTTATTATCTGTAGAGGCATTGAAAAAATAAGTGTCCAATCCACTTTCTTCACTAAATAATTTAGCTATGGTCGTTTTACCTGTCCCTGGAGGGCCATAAAGGATAAAACTTAACCATGTTTTTCTTTCAAGCATTTTTGTTAATACGCCATCCAATCCAATTAAATGGTCTTGTCCAAAGACTTCAGTTAATTTTTTTGGACGCATTCTACTTGCTAGTGGTTCCATAATTATCACATCCTATAATCATTATACCATTTAATATCATTGTAAAAAACGCGTAAATATTATAGAATATTTATGCAAGCCAAAACGGCTATTTTTTTGAAGGAGTTTAGACATGGACTTAAAAAATTATATCGCAGCAGTAGAAAATTTCCCAAAAGAAGGTATTTTATTTAGAGATATCACACCTTTAATGTTAGATGGAGAAGCATACAAGTATGCTGCAGATCAATTTAGCCAATTCGCTAAAGAAAAAGGTGCAACATTAATCGTTGGACCAGAAGCAAGAGGATTCATCTTTGGATGCCCTGTTGCCGTTAATTTAGGTATCGGTTTCGCTCCTGTTAGAAAACCAGGTAAATTACCTAGAGAGTCAGTAACTGTATCTTATGATTTAGAATATGGTTCAAATTCACTATCACTTCACAGTGATGCTGTTAAACCAGGAGATAAAGTTGTAATCATCGATGATTTACTTGCAACAGGTGGAACAATGAATGCAGCAATCCAATTAGTTGAAAAACTAGGTGGAGAAGTTGTCGGTTTAGCATTCTTAATTGAATTAGACGACTTAAAAGGTAGAGAATTATTAAAGGGTTATGACGTTAAAACTTTAATTCATTATTAAAAAACAATAAGAAAGGGTGATTATATTGATAAATGATGCACTTTACCAAGCGCTCATCGATGATATTTCGCACTATATCAAAAAAGAAGAAAACATCAATTTAATTACCAAAGCATATCTACTTGCAAAAGAAAAACACTTAGGACAAATGCGTAAGAGTGGAGAACCATATATTACGCATCCAGTTGCGGTAGCGAGAATCTTAGCAGAAATCGAAGCAGGACCAAATACCTTGGTCGCTGCTCTTTTGCATGATACAGTAGAAGATACAGATTTAACATTAGCTGAATTAGAAAAACAATTTGGTAAAGATATTGCATCATTAGTAGATGGGGTTACAAAATTAGAAAAAATCTCATTTAATCAATCAACCCAAACAGACAATCAGCAAAAAATGTTACTTGCAATGGCAAAAGATATTCGTGTAGTCTTAATCAAGATCTCAGATAGAATGCATAATATGAGAACACTTGATTCTATGATTCCAGAAAAGCAAGTAAGAATAGCACAAGAAACTTTAGATATTTATGCACCAATTGCACATAGACTCGGTCTTTTCAGATGGAAAGCAGAATTAGAGGATCGTTCATTACGATATGTTGATCCTACAATGTATTATAAAGTATCTAACTTAGTGAAGACAAAGCGTGAAGAACGTGAAAATTCAATTAGTAATGTCATTGAATATATCAAACAACTATTTGGAGAGGCTCATATCGTTGATTTTGAGATTAAGGGTAGAATTAAAAATATTTACTCAATTTACAAAAAGATGGTTAACTCAGGTAGAAGTTTTGAGGATATTTATGATTTATTAGCAGTAAGAATTATTGTCGATAAAGTAGAAACATGTTATCAAACATTAGGTATTATCCACGCGCACTTCACACCAATTCCTAAACGTTTTAAAGACTATATTGCAGTTCCAAAACCAAACCTTTATCAATCATTACATACAACAGTTCTACATTCAGATGGTACATTATTTGAAGTGCAAATTAGAACACATGAGATGGATATGGTTGCAGAAAATGGGATTGCTGCGCATTGGGCATATAAAGAAAACAAAGTTTATTCTAAAGAAAAAGAACAATTTGAAATTGCTCAACGTTTAAAATGGTATGCGGATTTATTAAAGCTGACTGAAGATACAGATGATAAACAAAACAGCTCGCAAGAGTTTGTTGACACCATTAAAACAGATATTTTCTCAGCAAACGTTTATGTATTTACACCCAAAGGTGAAGTAGTTGAATTACCTGCAGGTTCTACACCGATTGACTTTGCATACCGCATTCATACAGATGTAGGTCATCGTATGGTTGGAGCAACGGTTAATGGCAGAATTGTCACTTTAGATCATACCTTACAAACTGGTGATGTTGTTGCAATCAAGACAAATAAAAACTCTTCTGGTCCAAGTGAAGACTGGTTGAAAATAGCGAAAAGCCCACACGCACGTCATAAGATTAAAGGATTTATTAATAAAGAAAATTATGAGAATACAGTTCAATCTGGTAAGGAAGCTTTAGATAGAGAATTAACAAATCTTAAAAAAGAATATGAACTTACAGATGAGTGGGCTCAAAAGAATTTTGAGAAAAATGGTATTACTGATTTAGAATCATTATATGCTGAAATTGGTAAAGGTAACGTTTCAGTTAAAGCAGTAGCAAACAAACTTGCACCAGAAGAGAATAAAGATGCATTTATTCAAAGACAAATGGAGCGAACAGCACGTCAACTTATTGCAACTTCTGATACAGGGGTTGTAGTTGAAGGGTTAACAAATCCTCAAATTAAGCTGGCAAACTGCTGTACACCAGTCCCAGGAGATAAAATCTTAGGGTATGTCACTAAGGGTAGTGGTATTGTTGTACACGCTGAACACTGTACAAATATTAAAGAATATGACCGAAATAGATTTATCCCAGCTTATTGGGGAACGAATTTAACGAGAAAATATGCAACATGGTTAAAGATTATTGGCACAGCTAGAAATAGTTTATTAACAGATTTAATTCAAGTTGCAAATGCACAAGGCATTACAATTGCTGAAATTTCAGCAGTATCTAATGCTAATTTAGAATCAATTATTAAAATGAAAGTTTCGCTTAACCGCATAGAAGAATTAGAAACGTTAATCGTAAACCTTCATAAAGTGCCTCAAGTTTACTATGTGGAGCGTGAAATTAGATGAGGATGTTAGTTGCAAGAGTGAATCATGCAAAACTAGAAGTCGAAGGAAAAGAAATTGCAAATATTGGCAGCGGGTATATTGTTTACTTTGGTGTAAAAGACACAGATACTTTAGCATTAGCAGAAAAATGTGCAAATAAATTGAATACCATGAGATTAATTCATGATGAAGATGGTAAAATGAACTTAAAGTTAGATCCTAAGACGCAAGAAATCTTAGTCGTTTCACAGTTTACACTCTATGGGGATGCTTCAAACAATAATCGTCCAAGCTTTACAAAAGCTGCAAAAGGTGATCAAGCACTTCCAATTTATCTTCACTTTGTTGAATGTTTAAGAAAACTTGGACACCGCGTTCAAACAGGACAATTTGGTGCTCATATGATCATTCAAGCTGAATATGATGGTCCATTAAATTTACTTTACGAATTGGAGTAATATGAAAAATAAGTTAAACACGAGATTGTTGAATATTCTTATTTTACTAATGATAATTGTTATCATGATTTTCATATGGCCAAGTGTTGACCGTTTTATATTTAAAGCTTTAACAGCGTTATTACCATTAATTATTGCCTTCACACTGGCATATATATTAAATCCAACACTTACTTTCTTACAAAAGCGTAAGATTCCTCGTTGGTTAGGTATTATCTTTGTTTATTCACTCATTGTTGGATTCTTTATTTACTTAGTATTTGGCATTTTGAAACCGGCTGTAGATAATATTGGTGACTTAACCATTGGGGTTGAGCGTATTATGGAACAAATTGGGACCATTCTAAATGTAGATACATCTGGTGTTACAAGTTATGCAAAAGACTTTGTTCAAGATCTAGTAAATAAAATTTCTAATTTCTTCACTGCTAGTGGAGGGACAGTAGAAAGTGTTTGGCAAGCAATTATTAACAGTGCGGTTATTGTTGTAGTAGGAATTATTTTCTTATTAACCTTTCCAAGAATTAAAAAAGAAATTAAAGAGTATTTAGAAGATACATTAAAACCAAAAGCATTTCAATTTGTTCGCCAATTAGATAGAGAATTAACCAATTATCTGTGGGCAGAAGTAATTATTGCAGGTATTCAAGCACTAGAATATGGTGGATTAATGCTAATCTTATCGATTTTCTTCCCTGAATTCTTAGCATTTGTGCCATTGGTTGCAATTGTTGCGGCAATTTTATCACTTATTCCTTATTTTGGAGGTTATTTCTCAATACTATTTACTGCAGTGATTATCATGACTGTACCAAATGCAGCATATGGTATGATTGGGTTAGCAATATTTACAATTGTATTCCCACAATTAGATGCTTATGTAATTAATCCAAAAATATATCAAACAAAGCTACGTTTAAATCCGATTGCCACCATTTCATTTGTTTTACTTGGTCAAGCATTCTTCGGCATTATTGGAGCAATTTTATCAGTTCCAGTACAAGTTGTGTTTGAAGTTACAATGAATTATTACAAACAAGATATTAAAAATCGTCTAAAAGACTTTAACTCAAAACTTTAAGAGGCTTTTATAAGCCTTTTTTTGTTAAAAACAATAAGGAGTTTAGCCGTATTTTATTGACTATACGCTCTAAAAATGGTAATATTATTAATAAGTTAATAGGTTAATGATAAAGAAGAAATGATTGGGAATTTTGATAGCGACCAGTGATAGGTGAAAGACTGGAAATGGAAAATCATGGGACAACTTTTGAAACCATAAAACTTTTGAGGGCCAGGCAACTGGAACTAAGGTGGCACCGCGATTTAGATCGTCCTTAGCATATTTAAGGACGGTTTTTTTTATAAGAAAGGATGTATTAAATGAAGCAACCAGTTATTTATTTTAAAAATTACATGCTAAGAGATATTGAAGTATCCGATGCTAAAGATATGTTTGAATATGGTTCAGACATGGATGTTGTAAAGTTTTTAAGTTGGGGACCATATGTTGATGAATCTGAAGCGGTTGCCTCAATTAAGAAGTTCTTTTTATCACGACCTGACCGCGGATTGCCAGTTGGTTATGCAATCATTGATTTAGAAAAAAACAAGATGATTGGAACTATTGATATTCACACAAAAGTAAGTGATGGTGTTTATGAAATTGGATATGCCCTAAATAAACATTATTGGGGTAAAGGAATCATGACAGAAGCATTAAGAAAATTATTAGAAGTTTCATTCTGGTACCATAGTTTTGATAAAATTGTGATTGGTCATGCAGTTGACAATGTTGCAAGTGAACAAGTTATTAAGAAAAATGGTTTTATTTTTGAAAAAACGGATTATGAAAGAGCGTATAACAGATTTACAGGTCAAACTGATCCGTCAAAATGGTATTACTTAACAAAGGAGAATTTTAAATGAGTCAAGTCAAAGTTAAAGGAACATATGATGTATTACCTAATGAATCTAAAAGATGGGTTGCATTAGAATCATATGCGAGAGAACTATTTAGAAAATTTAATTATAAAGAAATTAGAACACCAATTATGGAATATTCAGATGTCTTCCACAGAGAAAATGAAGGATCGGATATGGTTACAAAAGAAACATATAATTTTAAAGATAAAGGTGATAGAAATCTTACACTGCGTCCAGAAGGAACTGCGGGGGTTATTAGAAGTTTTATTGAAAATAAATTATATGCTCAAAATGATTTAACTAAATTATTTTATATTGGACCGAATTTCAGATATGAACGCCCTCAAAAAGGTCGTTTTAGACAATTCATGCAATTTGGTGTGGAAGCATTAGGGACTAATAATCCTTATTTAGATGCTGAAGTATTAGCATTAGCTTATGAAACAATTCGCGGATTAGGCTTAAAAGGTGTTGTTGTTAAAATTAACTCACTTGGTAATGATGCATCAAAAGCAGCATATAAAGAAGCATTATATAACTACTTATTACCATATAAGGATCAATTAAGTGAAGATTCTCAAGTAAGACTTGAAAAGAATCCACTAAGAATTTTAGATTCTAAGGTTCCAGTAGATAAAGAAATCACAAAAAATGCACCACTTCCATTAGAGTATTTAGATGAAGAATCAAGAAATAGTTTTGAAACGATTACACGTTTACTTGATCAAGCAAAAATCCCTTATGCGCTTGATAGAAAGCTAGTTCGTGGATTAGATTACTATTCACACATTGTATTTGAAATCCAAGCAGAGATTGAAGGATTCGGTTCGCAAAATGCTTTAGGTGGTGGCGGACGCTATGACAATTTAGTTTCTGAATTAGGTGGTCCAAAAACACCTGGTATTGGATTTGCTTTTGGTATGGAACGCTTATTAAATGCTTTAGAAATTGAAGGAAGAGAACTTGCTCCTGAACCAAGTTTAGATGCATTCTTTGTTACATTCGATGAAAAATCTAAAGATTTAGCATTTAACTTGCAAAATGAATTAAGAGTTCATGGATTCTCATCAGATTTAAATTATACAAATAAAAACTTCAAATCACAACTTAAAGAAGCACTTAATCATCGTGCCAAATTCTTAGTGATTATAGGAGAAAATGAAGTAAATGAAGGTGTTGTTAACCTAAAGAATACTTCAACAGAAGAACAAATAAAAATTAGAAAAGAAGAGTTAGTAAATAAACTCAAGGAGTTATTATAACATGTTCAAATATACGCACAATAACAATGAACTAACCCTTAAAAACCTTGGAGAAAAGGTTGCCTTAAAAGGTTGGGTTAACAAAAAAAGAAATCTTGGTGGATTAATCTTTATTGATTTAAGAGATAAATTTGGAATTACACAATTATTAGTAAAACCTGAAAGCTCATTCTATCAAATCGCTTCAGAAATCAAGAGCGAATACGTGATTGAAGTTGAAGGTGTAGTTATTGAAAGAGAATCTAAAAATAAGAATATTTTAACTGGAGAAATTGAAGTTGAAGTATCTAATTTAGTGATTATCAATACTGCAAACCCAACACCAATTACAATTAGTGATGATCAAAATAATATTTCTGAGGAAGTAAGATTAAAATACCGTTATTTAGACTTAAGAAGACCGGCTTCACAAAAGTATTTACTTGAAAGAAGTAAAATTACACAAGCTATTCGTTCTGCTTTATTAGATTTAGGATTCCCAGAATTAGAAACACCTTATATGGTGAAATCTACTCCAGAAGGAGCAAAAGAATTCTTAGTACCTTCTCGTTTATATCATGGAGAAGTTTACGCACTTGCACAATCTCCTCAACAATTCAAACAATTATACATGATTGCTGGATTTGAAAAGTACTTCCAAGTTGCTAGATGCTTTAGAGATGAAGACTTAAGAGCAGATAGACAATTAGAGTTCACTCAAATCGATATTGAAGCATCATTTGTTGAACAAGAAGATATTCTAAATGTGGGTGAAAAAGTCTTATCAAATATCTTTAAGGCAATGGGGAAAGAATTAGTCTTACCATTACAAAGAATGCCTTATGCTGAAGCATTTGATAAGTATGGTTCAGATAAACCAGACTTACGTTATGAATTATTCATTGAAAACTTTAATGAATTATTTGTTGGTCATGATGTGCCAGTATTTAAAGGTAAAGAAGTTATTCGTGGATTTAAAGTTTCAAATAATGCAATCTTTACAAGAAAATACTTTGATAGAGCAACTGAAATTGTTAAACAAAATCACGGTGATGCATTAGCATACCTTAAAAAAGAAAATGGTGTCGTATCAGGTTCAATTGCAAAATTTGTTGAAGGTATTGAATTACAAGATGGATTTACATATTTCTTTGTTACAGGTACTTATGAAGATGCAACAAATGCCTGTGGTGCATTAAGAAAAGAATTAGCTAAAGACTTAAATATGATTGACCCTAATAAAGAAGCGCTACTTTGGGTTGTAGACTTCCCATTATTAGAATACAGAAAAGAAGAAGATAGATTCTATGCACGTCACCATCCATTCACTGCACCTCAATCAGTTGAAGAATTAAGAAATAATCCTGCAACATGTTTAGCTAAGGCATACGATGCTGTATGGAATGGTTATGAAATTGGTGGAGGTTCAATTAGAATCCACAACCAACAAGTTCAACAATTAATGTTTGATAAGTTAGGATTTACAGAAGAGAAACTTACAGGTAAATTTGGATTCTTCTTAGAAGCCTTAAGTTATGGTACACCTCCACATGGTGGTATTGCCTTTGGATTAGACAGAATCACAATGCTTGCAACTAAGACTGATAACATTAAAGATGTTGTTGCATTCCCTAAAACACAATCAGCTAGAGACTTAATGACTCAAGCTCCATCTCCAGCAGATGAAAAACAATTTATCGAGTTAGGTATTAAAGTACGATGAAAAAAATTATACTCGCTGGCGGATGTTTTTGGGGAGTAGAGGCATATTTCAAACAAATCAAAGGTGTCTTAGATACATCTTGTGGTTATGCAAATGGGAACAAAGAAAATCCAACTTACAGGGAAGTTTGTGATGGCGTTGCCACACATGCTGAAGCAGTTGAGATTCTTTATGATGAGAATGAAACAAACTTAGATAAAATTTTTGAACACTTTTTTAGAATTATTGATCCGACAACATTAAACCGTCAAGGTCATGATGTTGGTGTTCAATACCGTAGTGGAATTTATTATCTAGATGAAGAAACAAAAGAAAAAGCGATTGAATATATTAATAAAGAGCAAGCTAAATATGATAAAAAGATTGTGGTTTCAGTCGAACCATTAACAAACTATTATTTAGCTGAAGCGTATCATCAAGACTATTTAGACAAAAATCCTACAGGATACTGTCATGTGGATTTATCTTTAGCCAAAGAGGATGAGAAAAAATGAAGAGAAAAGATTATATTTCATGGGACACTTACTTTATGGGCGTAGCAAAGCTTTCAGCGCTACGCTCTAAAGACCCTTCAACACAGGTTGGAGCATGTATTGTAAATGAAGAAAAAAGAATCGTAGGTATTGGCTATAATGGCTTACCTAAAGGATTGGATGATTCTAGTTTTGCTTGGGAAAAAGAAGGGAGTTTCTTAGAAACTAAATACCCTTATGTTGTTCACGCAGAAGCAAATGCAATTTTGAATTCAACTCAAAACCTTAAAGGTTCAACAATATATGTTACTTTATTTCCTTGTAATGAATGTATGAAATTAATCGCTCAATCAGGTATTAAAGAAATTGTTTATGTATCAAATAAAGATGAAGGAAAAGATTTCAATGTAGCATCATTCAAAATAATGGAAGCTGCAGGTATTAAATACCGCCAGATAAAAATGGAAGAAATCACTTTAAATGAGTAAGTTAAAAAAGATTTTTGCGATACTTTTTTTCCCTTACATCTATTTGATGCTAGCCTTAATAATTCCAACAAATTATTCAGTGACTTCGCCTTATGGTATTAAAAGTACAAATGACATGATTTTAATTGAAGGTAGTAACACAACAAATAATTTATATTCAGTGAGTGTCTTAAGTACAAATCAAATTACTGCGTTTGGAAGAATGATCTATGAATTGAATCCAAGAATGAGTGTAGAAGAAATAAGTCCCTATATCAGACAACTAACATTAACAGAAAATAGTCGAAGAGGCATTATTCAAAAACAGGCAAGTTTTGAACAATCAATCATTACAGCATTTACATTAGCAAATGAAGTGGATTCAACAATTTCTATTGATTATGACTACTTAGGTATGATTATTGATTACCGTGAGCGTAAATACACCAATTTAGAAATTGGTGATTTAATCATGGAGATTGATGGAAAAAAGTTCGTAGATCATGCGAGTATGTTAAGTTACTTTAATTCCAAACAAGAGATGTATTTAAAAATTAAAAGATTTGAAAAAATTATTGATGTTAATTTTGTTAAAGAAAATAATCCTGTTTTTAGTTTTTATCCTAAATATGAGATTAAAAATAGTTCTCCAAAATTCACAATTCCAGGACAAAGTGTTTTAATCTCTGGACCATCAGCAGGCATGATGTACACTTTATCTGTATATTTTAGTTTAATAAACTATGATAAAATTGATGAAATTATTGTTGGAACTGGAACGATTCGACATGATTTTTTAGTTGGTAGAATCGGTGGTTTAGAACAAAAAATATATGGTGCACTTGACCAAGGTGCAAAACACTTTATTTTACCTAAATCACAATATGATGAAGTTAAACATTTAAGTTCAAAAATTAACATGTATCAAGTAGAGAATATTTATGAAGCAATAGAGGTTATTTATGAAATATTTGAGTAACCTTTTTATTACTTTTAAAGAGCAGTTAAAAATGTTAAAAACAATTGATAAAAAGAAGAGATTATTCTCTGTTTTATGGTCAATTCTTTTAAATATTTTTATCTTTTTACCAATATACTTGATTATAGGACACCTTTATTTATTTAATTATTTGATTTATCCAGCAATGTTTTTGATGTTATTTTTAACTTTGTTCATGATTTTTTTAATAATTTATTTAAAATATTATATTTTAAAGGTAAAATATGGTGAGGCTAAATTTAAAGTACATGCAATAATTATTGTTCATACGATAGTTTATGAATTTATTACTTTAATTCTTGGGTTAGCAATTATTACATATATAGGAGTGTTATTATGATTTTATCGATTGCGTTAATTGTCTTTTTAGTTTTATTAGACTTTGGGATTAAAAGATACTTTGTAAGTATTTTTGAATTAAATGAAACAAAAGTTATTATTGAAGGTGTTTTAAAGTTTAGTAACACGAGAAACTATGGTGCATCATTTGGTATGTTACAAGGACAATCTGTATTTTTCTTTATTGTAACCTTGATTGCCTTAGGGGCATTTGGATATTTTTTAGCAACAAGTAACTTTAAAACTAAAAAGGTTTACACACTATCCTTTGTCTTTTTAATTGCTGGCACATTAGGAAATGGAATTGATCGATTACTTTTAGGGTACGTAATTGATTACTGTCAAATGCCATTTTTACCAATTGTAGGAAATACAATATTTAATCTAGCAGATGTCATTTTAATTACAGGTATTGTGCTGTTATTTGTAGATGTCATGATTCTAGATACCCTAAAAAAGAAAAAGAAACAAGAGACTGAAGAACATGAATAAAACATTAGAAGTAAATCTATCAGAAAATAAAAGATTAGACCATTATTTGGTTGAAAATTTAGAACTAACAAGAACTTATATAACTAAGTTAATTAAAGAAGGCGACATTTTAGTCAATAGTTTAACAGTTAAACCGGGTTATATCTTAAAGGCAGGAGATATTATTTCAGTTAATATTCCTGAAGCTAAAGACTTAGATTTAACACCGGTTGATATGAAACTAGATATTGTTTATGAAGATGACTATTTGTTAGTTATTAATAAACCAAAAGGATTAGTTGTTCATCCATCTAACACATACCGAGATAACACGTTAGTACATGGTTTATTACACGAATTAGAAGATAATTTAAGTGATATTAATGGTGTGAATCGTCCAGGTATTTTACACAGAATTGATAAAGATACGACTGGTTTATTAATGGTTGCTAAAACCAATGAAGCTCACCAAATTTTAGCTAAAGATTTAGCAAACCATGATATTAAGAGAAGTTATATTGCTTTAGTTACGGGTGCTATTCAAAACAAAAAAGGTACAATTAATGCACCGATTGGTAGAGATCCAAAACATAGAACAAAAAATGCTGTGGTTAAGGACGGAAAACATGCTGTAACGCATTTTGAGGTTATTAAAAACTATCGTAAATATGCTTTAATTGAGTGTAACCTTGAAACAGGTCGTACGCATCAAATTAGGGTTCATATGGAATATATAGGGCACCCAATCGTAGGTGATCCATTATATGGTATTAAACCACTACCGGTAGATGATGGTCAAATGTTACATGCATATAAGTTACAATTTACCCATCCGATAACAAAAAAAGCAATGACTTTTGAAGTGCCATTGCCTGAAGGATTTAAAAAATTCTTAGAAACTTTAAACTAAATTTTGTTTAGTAACATTTTTGAAATTCATTTTTGCAACTTCGTTTAAGACTTGGATGCCATGTGTATCATAGATTTCCTTGATTTGTTCATCGACTTCTTTTCCTGCACCAAGTTTTAAACTCATTCCAAGTTTTTTAGAAAGTTCATGCATCTTAACTAAGAATGCATAACGCGCAATAATTGATGCGGCAGCAACTGATAAGTGAACTGATTCTGCTTTTGTATGGAATTCAATATCACGATAGATAAGTTTTTCATCCTTAAGATAATTGAAGTAGTGTGATGGTAGACAAAATTGGTCTAAAATCACAGGTACTGATTCAACAACTTTAGAAGTTGTCTTAATGATCATGTGGTTGTGTAAGAGTGCTTTGATTTTGTTAAGATTGAAACCTTGATTTGTTTTTTCATTAAACTTATCAGGTGAAAGAATAACAAGTGAGTGTGTAATTCTTTTCGCAATAAGTGGAGCGATTTTAATGATTTCTTTATTTGTCATTGATTTTGAATCACGTACATTTAAACTTTCTAGATAGGCTAAATCTTCAACAGAAGTATAGGCAGTACAAACAACAATTGGACCAAATACATCTCCAGTTCCAACTTCATCTGAACCAATTGCAGCATAATCAGTTATCTTTAATAAAGACTTGATTGTCACAAGTTCAGAGTTGATTTCATCACCTTGAAGAAGAACTTTACCTGATGTAAAAGCACTAATTCGAGTATCATTATGTTGAGCAACAAAATAAATATAAGGTTGTGTAACCTTTAATAAGTTATTTTTATAAAGTTCCTTTAGTGTATCCATTTGTTGACTGGATAAGGTCATTGTATAATTTTTCAATTTATTCACCTTTTCTAATATATATTATACCATTTTTTAAAGAAGGAGGTTAGTTTATGGGATTCTCAACTAAAATTTTAGAACTTAATTACATCTTAGAAATCATAGCTAACTACACACATGCAAAAAATTCTCGTGAACGAATTTTAGCATTAGTACCAAGTGATAATTATGATAATATAAAGCATGATTTATCCTTTAGTAATGAGATTCTAAGTCTATTGACTAAGTATGGTAGAATGCCATTTGTGGATGACTTTGATCACCTTGAAACAATCAATATGTTAGGTTCTCGTTTACAGTTAAATATTGATGAATTTATTCAAATAAAAAGATATGTCTTAATGGAGAAATCTTTCGAGAATTATCGTATTCAGTTCGACAATTCAGATTTAATGACTTATCAATACTTGGTTAAACTACCTCATCATAAAGAAGTATTAAATGAAATCAATCAAATTATATCTGAAAATAATGAGATTTTTGACCATGCATCACCTACATTAAATGATATTAGAAAGAGTTTACGCACAAAAACTAAGATTTTGGAAAAACTACTCTCTGAGGTTTTAAGTAAATATGCAAGTTATTTAAATGAAAGTTTAATTGTCATGCGTGCAGGGCGTTATGCAATACCTGTAAAAGAATCATATAAGCATAAAGTTAAAGGGGTTATTCATGATGTATCTGCTTCTAAGCAAACTGTTTATATTGAACCAGATGATATTAGACAAGTCACACAGGATATTGAATACCTTACGCAATTAGAAACAAATGAAATTAATAAAATTCTCACCCAATTAACAAAATCAATAAAACCTTTTAAAGATTCTTTAGCAGTACAAATGGAATCATTTATTGACTTAGATATTTATCATGCTAAATCGCTTTATGCTAAAGAAATAGATGCGATTTTACCTGAAATCAATGAAGAGGGTTTAATTGATATCTTAAAGGCTCGCCATCCATTATTAAATAAAGAAATTGTTGTCCCTATTGATGTTAAGATTAATCCAGAACAACCAGTTTTAATGATTACGGGTCCTAACACAGGTGGTAAGACTGTAGCGTTAAAAACAGTTGGGTTATTAACGTTAATGTTACAATCAGGTATTTTAGTTCCAGTAAATTATGGCAGCAAAATGAGTTTATTTAAATATGTATTTGCTGATATTGGAGATGAACAATCCATCCAGCAAAGCTTATCAACATTCTCATCACATCTAACAAAGATTAAAAAGATGTTAGATGAAGTATATGGTTCATCCCTCATTTTACTTGATGAAATTGGTAGTGGCACAGACCCGATTGAAGGGGTAAGTTTAGCAATTGCCATCATTGAAAAATTACGAAAAGATAAGGCTGTTCGTATGATGGTGACAACTCACTATTCGGAGTTAAAACTATATGCTTATGAACATGACGATATTTTAACTGCGAGTGTAGCATTTGATCAAGAAACATTAAAGCCGCTTTATAAACTCCAATTAGGGGTTTCAGGTTCATCGCATGCAATTTCAATCGCTGAGCGCTTAGGACTCCAAAAAGACGTGATTAAACACGCTAGAGAACTTTTAGGCGGTAGACAAACAAACCTAGCAAAAAGCTTAGAAAAATTAAGCATTGAACAAAATGAAATCATGAACTTAAAAGATGAAGTTCAATTGAAGAATGAAACATTAGAAAAAGAAATTAAACTTTATCGTGAAAAATTAGAAGCTTTAGAACTGAAAAAAGAAGAAGCAATCGAAAAAGTTAAACAAAAAGAAGAGAAAAAATATCAAAAACTAAAATCAGAATTAATGGATTTAATTGATGAACTATCTAAAAAAGAAAGTTTATCAAAACCTGAAGCTGCAAAAGTTAAGGGTAAAATTAATCAAAAACATGAAGTCAAAGAAGAAGTAGTTGATGAAAACATTAATGTAGATGATACAGTTTACATTAAAAGTTATAACCAACAAGGTGTTGTCACTAAAATAAAAGGTGATAAATATTTTGTATCTTTAGGACAATTTGATTTAAGTTTTGAAAAAGCAGACCTTAGAAAAGTTGAAATAAAGAAAGAAACTAAAGTTAAAAAAACGCCACTAATTAGAAAAAGTGAAGAGAAAATTCAAAAAAATGCTTCATTTGAACTAGATTTACGCGGGGTTAGATATGAAGAAGTTAAAGAGTTAATGGATAAGGCAATTGATGATGCATTACTCTTAAATATGCCATATATTCGTGTGATTCACGGGTTTGGAACAGGTGCAATTAGAAAAGCTGTTCATGACTATATAAAGAAGTCACCTTACATAAAATCACACAGATACGGACAAGAAGGCGAAGGCTTAAATGGTGTGACTGTTATCACGCTTTAGTGGTTTCATTTCCTTTGCTTAAAAGACATATTGAAGTTATAATATAAGTAGAAAAGATAAGGAGGCATCTTATGCAACAGTATAAAGGTGAAGACTACAAAGACTTAGTTAGTCAAAAAGGTTTAGTATTAGTTGATTATTTCGCTACTTGGTGTGGACCATGTAAAATGTTAATGCCAGTATTAGAAGAAATCTCAACAGAAAAAACTGACACTAAATTTGTAAAAGTTGATATCGATGAATTCCGTAAACAAGCAATTGACACAGGAATTAGAGCCGTTCCTACATTAGTTCTTTACAAAGACGGTGTTGAAGTATCACGTGCATCAGGTTATCAACCACGTGAAAAATTACTTGAATGGTTAGCAGAACATCAATAAAAAAAATAGGCTTTTAATAAAAGCCTTTTTTCTTGTATAATTATATATATTGAACAAGAAAGAAATTACATATGAACGGAATTTTATTAATAAATAAACCTAAAGGATTAACAAGTCACGATGTTGTCTATAAGGTCAAAAGAAAACTTAATTTAGATAAAGTAGGTCATACTGGAACATTAGATCCTTTTGCCACTGGACTTTTAATCTTATTGATTGGGAAAGCAACCAAACTTGCATTCTTATTTGATGATTTAGATAAGTCTTATGAAGGTAACTTAATCTTCGGTAAAGAATTTGACACGAATGACTTTACTGGTGAAGTTATTTTAGAAAAAGAAGCAAACTTTACCATTAACACATTAAAAGAAAAAATGCATAGTTTTATACCTTCCTATGAACAAATGCCACCATTATATTCAGCAATCAAAGTAGGTGGTATGAAGTCATATGAAGCAGCAAGACAAGGAAAAACATTAGAACTTAAAACCAGATTAGTTAACATTTATAACTTTGATTTAATAAATGAAGAAAATTATCACTTCATTGCTGAAGTTTCTAAAGGGACTTATATTAGAAGCTTAGCTAGAGACCTAGGTTATAAATTAAATACTTATGCAGCATTAAGTACGTTAAATCGCTTAACAATCGGAAATTATCATTTAAAAGATGCTAAAACAATTGATGAAGTTTCATTAGATGATTTAATAACAGACAATGAATTATTTAGTGGCGTTCGTGAAGTTAAACTTAATGATTATATGATTAAGTTAGTGAAAAATGGTGTTTACTTGGATGAACGTCAAACGACATTAGATACACCATTTATTGTTGTTGATGATAAAAACAATAAGATTGCATATTATGAAAAAGAAAAGGATAAGTTTAGACCACTATACTTATTCTAAGGAGTGCATATGAAATTATTCCATGACAATTATCAAAATATAACAAATAACGAACCATTAACACTTGCCATTGGTAATTTTGATGGTGTTCATATTGGCCACCAAAATATCATGAAGATGACTAAAAAATATAAAGATACAAAATCAGCAGCGATGACATTTTCACCACATCCGGTATCTGTAATTACAAAAACTGTCATACCAACATTAATGGATGATCATGATAAAGCTAACTTTTTAGAAAAAATGGGAATGGACTATTTCTTTATCATTAACTTTACCCCTGATTTTTCTAAATTATCAGTTGATGATTTTATTAACTTTTTAAAGAAAATAAATGTAAAGAGATTAGTTATTGGTAGAGACTTTAAGTTTGCATATCGCGGACAAGGAAATGTAACTGACTTAGAGAAGCATTTTGAAGTAGATTTGGTTGAAGATTTACTCTATAAAAATACAAGAGTTTCAACAACTTATATTAAACAATTACTTGATCAAGCAAATATTTCATTAGCATCAAAATTGTTGAATAGAACCTATAACATTCACGGTGAGGTTGTGCACGGAGACAAGGTCGGACGCTTAATTGGATTTCCAACTGCGAATATTGATTACAAAAATTACTATTTACCAAAAGTTGGTATCTATGCGGTTAAAGTCCTTATTGACGGTAAAATGTTTTTAGGTTGTGCAAACCTAGGTCATAACCCAACACTTAACTATTCTTCAAGCAAACGTTTAGAAGTATTTATCATTGATTATGATGGTGATTTATATCAAAAAGAGATTACAATTTACTTTGAACACTACCTTAGAGATGAAGTAAAATTCGACAATTTGGATGCATTAATTGACCAAATTAAAAAAGATGTTGAAGAAACAATTCAACTATCTAAAAATTCTTTAAGTTATGGTAAAATAAAGATATTAGGAGGTAACCTCATATGAAAATGATTATTGCAATTGTTTCAAATGATGACGCAAACAAAGTTCAAAAAGGACTTATTAATGAAAAATTCTTTTCAACTAGATTAGCTACTAAAGGCGGATTCTTACGTGAAGGTAACCAAACTTTCTTAATTGGGGTTAACGATGAAAAGGTTCCAGAGGTTTTAGATATTATCGAAAAATATTCAAAGACTAGAAATAAAATTGTTCCAAATACAATCGTTAATGAGTTTGGTGCATTTTCAGCATTGCCAATGGAAGTATCAGTTGGCGGAGCAACAGTCTTTATTTTAAACGTGGATCAATTTATTAAAATTTAATTATTCTATAAAATCACACAATTTTTAACAAAAAGTGTAAAAATCCTTGATTTTAGAATTATAGTATGATAAGATAATTCAGGTCGATAGCGAGGGCTTAGTGAAGCCAGACTAAAGTCTTTAGCTATACGAGACATAGGAGGAAATAAAAATGGCATTAAACAAAGAAGCAAAAAAAGCAATCGTTGAAAAGTTCGCACGTTTTGCAGGAGACACTGGTTCACCAGAAGTTCAAATCGCAATTTTAACTCATGAAATCAATGAATTAAACGAACACTTACAAACTCATATTCATGACTTCCACTCAAAACGTGGTTTATTCATGAAGATTGGTCGTAGACGTAACTTACTTAAGTATTTAAAGAATACTGACTCAGCACGTTACGCAGCATTAATCAGCGAATTAGGATTAAGAAGATAAAGAAAACTCCATTTGGAGTTTTTTTTATTTTACATAATATGATTTTATTCTCCATTTATTTAAATAAATGATATAATAGTTAAGGCAATATGAAAATAAAAGAACATAAATATAAAATGAAGGAGATTTTATATGTCAAAGCAAACATTTGAAACAGCTTTCCACGGTAATACAATTCGTGTTGAAGTTGGAGAAATGGCTAAACAAGCACATGGTGCTGTTGTAGTCTATTATGGTGACACTGTGGTATTATCAACAGCTGTTGCAAAAGTATCAGATACGCCAGCTGACTTTTTCCCATTAATGGTAATTTATCAAGAAAAGTTATACGCTGCAGGTAAGATTCCTGGAGGATTCTTAAGAAGAGAAGGTAGACCTTCTGAACATGAAACATTAGTTTCAAGATTAATTGACAGACCAATCAGACCGATGTTTGATGAAGGTTATCGTCATGAAGTACAAATCGTAAATACTGTATTATCAGCAGATCCAAACGTTCCAAGCTCAATGGCTGCAATGTTAGGTTCTTCATTAGCATTAGAAATTTCAAACATTCCTTTCTTAGGACCTATTGCTGGAGTGAATGTTGGACGTGTTAATGGTGAATACATTATTAACCCAACACCTGAACAACAAGAGTTATCAGATATCGATTTAACAATCGCTGGTACAAAAGAAGCGATTAACATGGTTGAAGCTGGTGCTAAACAAGTAAGCGAAGCTGACATGTTAGGGGCTATTTTATTTGGACATGAAGCAATTAAAGAATTATGCGCATTCCAAGAAACAATTAAAGCTGCAGTTGGTGTAGAAAAATTCATCCCTGAATTAGTTAAAATTGACGAACAAATCTCAAATGATGTTAAAGCCTATGCTGAAGAAAGATTAGTAAAAGCTGTATCAATCTTTGATAAATTAGAAAGATATGCTGCAATCGATGAAATTAAAGCGGAAACTTTAGAACACTTTGCTAAAGTAAGTTTCTGGAAAGAAATCGATGGCGTTAAAGTATTTGACTCTGAAGCATCTAAAAAATATTTAAAACAAGTTAATCAAGTTTTAGATGGTATTGTTACAAAGGAAGTTAGAAGATTAATTACTGAAGATAAAGTTAGACCAGATGGAAGAAAAGTTGATGAAATTCGTCCATTAAGTTCAAGAGTAGATATATTACCAAGAACACACGGATCAGCATTATTCACTCGTGGACAAACTCAAGCTTTAGGTATTGTGACATTAGGTTCATTAGGTGAAAACCAAATTATTGATGGTTTAGAAACTGAAGAAGTATCTAAACGCTTCATGTTACATTATAATTTCCCTCCATTCTCAGTTGGTGAAACTGGAAGATATGGTGCGCCAGGACGTCGTGAAATCGGTCATGGTGCTTTAGGCGAAAGAGCATTATTACAAGTTTTACCTTCAGAAGAAGAGTTCCCATACTCAATTCGTGTTGTATCTGAAATCTTAGAATCAAATGGTTCTTCATCTCAAGCTACAATCTGTGTTGGTACAATGGCTTTAATGGCTGCTGGTGTTCCAATTAAGGCTCCAGTTGCTGGTATCGCGATGGGTTTAATTAAAGAAGGCGAACACTATACAATTTTATCTGATATCCAAGGTATGGAAGACCATGAAGGAGATATGGACTTCAAAGTTGCTGGTACAAAAGATGGTATCACTGCTTTACAAATGGATATTAAGATTACAGGTATTACAAAAGAAATTATGGAAGAAGCACTTGAACAAGCTCGTTTAGGACGCTTACATATCTTAGAACACATGAATGGAACAATTTCTGAAGTTAGACCAGAAGTATCTAAGAATGCTCCAAAAGTTAAAATGATTAAGATTAATCCTGATAAGATTCGTGATGTCATTGGTTCAGGTGGTAAGATTATTACTCAAATCATTGAAGATCATAACAATGTTAAGATTGACATTGAACAAGATGGTCGTGTAATGATTATGCACCAAGATTCAGAATGGATCAATAAAGCAGCTGAACATATCTTAAACTTAGTAAGAGAAGCTAAAGTTGGAGAAATCTACGAAGCTAAAGTTACGCGCTTATTAATGGATAAAGATGGTAAGAAAATCCAAGGTGTATTCGCTGAAATCTTCCCAGGAACAGAAGGTCTAGTACATATCTCTAAATGGGATAAAGAAAGAACTGAAACATTAGAAGGTAAAGTTGCAGTTGGAGATCAAATCATCGTTAAAGTAATTAAGATTGATGAAAAAGGTCGCGTTGACTTATCAAGAAAAGACGCAATCTAATCAATAATATGATAAAATAAATTGGAATTTAAGTGGAAGGTGACTGAGCAAACTTCGTGTTTGTTAGGAAAGTCCATGCTAGCACATACCCTCGTGGTATGTAGTGTTTGTGCCAGAGGAATAAATAACTCTGGGTACGAGTAATCGTAACGGCGATGCAACATTCTAAGGGAAACTATGAACAAGCATCTTAACGTGCCACAGAGACGAGTCTATATAGAAATATATAGGATGAAACGCGGTAAACCCCTCAAGCTAGCAACCCAAATTTGGTAGGGGCACGAGAAGTACAGCAATGTATAACTTGCAGGTAAACCCTGAGATTAATAGTCACAAGAAGATTTATCTTCTACAGAACATGGCTTATGCACACTTGAATTTCATTTGACCACCTATTACTAGGTGGTTTTTTTTATTTAACAAACATAAAAAAACCATATACCTAATTAATAGATATATGGTTAATTGTTAAGATTATTTATTTAAAAAACGTTTAATAAGCTTTTGAATTTCTACAACAACTAAAGGTGTGATTGATAATCCAATCACGACCATCCAATCAATAAATCTCCAATAATGAACATCATCAACTTTAAACACATTTTCAGCAATTGCTGGAACAAATACAGTCACTAATTGAAGTGCTAAACAGCCAAAGAACGCCATAATTAAGTATTTATTTGGTTTTAATTGGAAGATTGAATATTTTTCTGAACGAACGTTAAATGAATGGAATAATTGAGAAATTGATAATACCATGAATGTTAATGTTTGCGCATGGATTAATTCATGATCAGCAGGTGCAATGTTATATCCGATAAAGAATGCAGCAAAAGTTAATGAACCAATCATAATTCCTTGCCATCCAATTCTAAATCCTAAACCATCAGCAAAGATTGATTTAGAATTATCACGTGGAGGGTAGTTCATAATATCAGGTTCTTTAGGATCTAAACCGATTGCAATTGCCATGAATGAGTCAGTTACTAGGTTAACCCAAAGAATTTGTACAGCACTTAAAATGACTAAATTTTCAACATTTGGGAACAATGCTAAACCTAATGTAACGCCTAATAAAATGGTAACAATTTCGCCGATATTACATGAAAGTAAGAAGTGAATTGCCTTTTTAATATTTGCGAAGATTGCACGACCTTCTGATACAGCACCAACAATTGTTGCGAAGTTATCATCTGTAAGAATCATATCAGCCGCACCCTTAGCAACTTCAGTACCTGTAATACCCATTGCAATACCGATATCAGCTTTTTTGATTGATGGCGCATCGTTAACACCATCGCCAGTCATCGCTACAATTAAACCAGTTTTTTTCCAAGCAGTAACAATTCTAACTTTATTTTCTGGTGATACACGTGCATAAACTCTAATTTGAGATAATTTAGCATCAAACTCCTCATCAGACATTTGATCTAATTCTTTACCTGTAATTGCTAAATGACCATTTTCTAAAATACCTAATTCAGTTGCGATTGCAACAGCAGTGTTTTTATGGTCACCAGTAATCATGATTGTAGTGATTCCAGCACGTTTAGTTTCTACGATAGCATCTTTTACTTCAGGTCTTGCTGGGTCAATCATACCAACTAAACCTAGCATTGTTAAATCATTTTCTAATTCAGTGTGTAATAGTTTTGTAATATCAGTATTTTTATCAAATACTTTATAAGCAACTGCTAATACGCGTAAAGCTCTATCAGCCATATTATTGTTTTCAGTTAAATAAACATTAGATACTTTATCATTGATTGTTTCAACATGACCATTAACTTCATATGATACAGAACGTGATAAGACAATATCTGGAGCACCTTTTGTAATAGAAACGAATTTACCATCGATTTCATGAACTGTTGTCATTAATTTGCGGTTTGAGTCGAATGGTAATTCATGTACTCTTGGGAAGTTTGCAAGTATATCAAGTGGATTGAATCCTGTGTTAATTGCAAGGTCCGTTAAAGCAATTTCAGTTGGATCACCAATTTTTAAGAATTTATCATCTTTAACTCGAACTTTTGTATCATTACATAATACACCAAAATCAACTAATTTCTTTAAAGAACCTTCAACTGATTTTAAGTCGCTTACTTTATCGTTTTGTTGATATAAATAAGTATCAGTAATTGTCATCACGTTTTGAGTTAATGTACCTGTTTTATCTGAACAAATAATTGATGTTGAACCTAAAGTTTCAACTGCTGGTAATGTTCTCATGATTGCTCTTTGTTTAACTAGATTTGTCATACCAAGTGATAGAACAATTGTGATAATAGCAGGTAAGCCTTCAGGAATTGCAGCAACCGCTAAGGCAACTGAACTCATAAATGCTTCTAACCAGTCAGGACTAACGCCCTTAACTAAAGCTGTAATAATTTGGATTGCAAAAATTACACCTACGATAATAAAAGCAATAATTGCTAATGTTTTTCCTAATTGAGCGATACTCTTTTGAAGTGGTGTTTCTTCAGTTTCTGTATTTGATAACATTTCAGCAATTTTACCGATTTCAGTTTGCATACCAACAGAAGTTACAACAGCTAACCCGCGTCCATAAGTAACAACTGTACTCATGAAACCTAAGTTGACCCTATCGCCAAGAGGGACTTCATCTTTATGAATTGCATCAGTAATCTTTTCAACTGGGACTGGTTCACCGGTTAAAGCAGATTCATCAGCTTTTAAGTTTACAGATTGAATGATCCTAACGTCAGCAGGTATATAGTCGCCGGCTTGTAAGACAATGATGTCACCAACAACAATGTCTTCTACATCTAAGACAACTTCTTTACCATCACGAATAACTGTAGCATGTGGTGCTGACATTTTTTTAATTGATTCTAAAGCCTTTTCCGCTTTAGCTTCTTGCATTAACCCTAATAAAGCGTTGATGACAACGATTGCTAGAATTAATACCCCTTCAAAGGTTTCAGTCATTTTGTTTTCTAAAATTGCAGCAATAAATGAAATAGCAGCAGCAACTAATAAAACAATTACCATGAAGTCTTTGAATTGATCTAAGAACCTTAAAATAAAATGTCTCTTTTTTGCTTCATCAAGTTTATTCTTACCGTTTGTTGAAAGACGCTTACTAGCCTCTTCAGTAGATAAACCTTGGTTTGATGTTCCTAATTCTTTTAGGATTTCATCAGTTGATAGTTGATATATTTTTTTCATGTTTCCTCCTCATATATTTTTCAAAAAATAAAGACCATCAAAACCAGTAAATGGTCTTGAAGGTCTCGTTACAAGTTCAACTTGAAAATTAACCGGGTCTTTTAGACCGTATTGACGATTAATTTTTGGGAAACTACTCCCCTTCTATCGGTATTAATTTTATCACAGCAAATAAATAATATCAAATGATAATGCATGAAAATTTAATCATAATTTTTCATAACAAACTGCAATTTGTGCAGCTAATTTTGCATTATTATAAACAAGTTGAATATTAGCATCTAAACTCTTGCCTTCTGTAAGTGCTTTAATCTTACTTAATAAGAAAGGTGTAATTTCTTTACCTTTAATATTGTTTTCTTTAGCAAGAAGAAGTGCTTTTTCAATTTCTTGATCAATTATAGATTTATCCATTGAATATAATTTAGAAATTGGATTTGCTACAACAATACCACCTTTTAGTCCTAAAGACCATTTAACGTGAATTAATTTAGCAACTTCTTCAGGAGTATCTAATTGATAATCAACATGTAATCCGGATTCTCTAGTGTAGAATGCTGGAAGTTCATCTGTTTGATAACCAATGATTTCAACGCCTTTTGTTTCTAAATATTCTAAAGTTAAGTTTAAATCTAGAATTGATTTTGCACCAGCACATACAACACAAACATTTTCATTAGCAAGTTCTTCTAAATCTCTTGAGATATCAAATGTTTGTTGGGCATCACGGTGAACACCACCAATACCACCAGTAGCAAATACTTTGATTCCTACCATTGATGCAACAAGCATGGTAGCAGAAACAGTTGTTGCTCCATTATATTTTTTTGAAATACAGTAACCGAAATCACGCTTAGATACTTTTAAAACATTTTTTAATTGAGCTAATTTAGTAATTTCATCAGGAGTTAAACCAACTTTAATACGACCATCAATAATCGCAATTGTAGCAGGTACTGCACCTTCATTTTCAATTATTTTTTCAACGGATAAAGCCATCTCTACATTTTGTGGATAAGGCATACCATGAGAGATAATGGTAGATTCTAATGCAACGACTGGTTCGTTGTTACGAATAGCTTTTAAAACTCTAGGATGAATATCAATATATTGATTCATATTATTTCTCCTTAACTAAACTCATGACTAAGCTAGGTTTAATTTTTTTATTGACTGTATCTTTTGTTTGAAGTGTCATGTGAGCTAGAATTGTTCCTGTTTTCAATGGATTAATGTTCTCTTGTTCAGCAAAAATGACTCCAGCAAAAAACGCATCTCCAGCACCAGTATCATTTTGCATCTTAGATTCAAATGATTTCTGATAAAAATCAGTTTGCTTATTTGTGAAATTATAAGCCCCATTTTTTCCAAGTGTTAAATATACGCTCTTTAAACCTTGGTTTAATAATTCTTGCCCAATATCATATGGATTTTCTTTATTAGAAATTTTTTTTCCTTCAACTTCATTAATTTTTAATGTATGAATTTTTGAAATATAAGGTAAGAATTTATAGGCTTTATGCGAACTGATTAAATCTACATAATAAGTTTTCTTATAGTTTTTAAACAAAAATGAAAGTGCACTTTCACTTAAATTAGCATCTAAAACAACAATATCAGCATCTTCAATAAGTTTAGAATGCTTTAAGATAAAATTCTCATTCAATTTTTCAAACTCTTCCATTGCAGATACTGCAACAACCATTTCACCATTTTTATTATGAACTGCAAGATAAGTAGGTGTTTGACTGATTTGTTGATAACTTAACTTTAAGTTAATTCTTTTTGCTAAAGAAACAAAACTCATTGCATCTTTACCTAACGCCGTAAGTAGTGTTACATCCATACCTAATCTAGCGAGATTTTCTGCAATGTTCCTAGCAACTCCACCAAATGATTTATTGATATATCCCGGATTTGAATCTTCTAAAACCACTTGATCAAAGGTGTGTGCTAATAAATCGATATTGGTACCACCAATGACAACTATTTTCTTCATACGTATTGGACTTTAGGTAAATCTACGTTTTTTTCAATAACTTCAAATGATTCAATAACTACATTTTCGTAAGGTTTGTCATAATAATCTGTTCTAACAGTAGCAATCTTATCAATGATTTCTAAACCTTCAATAACTTTACCAAATGCAGCATATTGTCCATCTAAATGTGGAGCATCTTTATGCATAATAAAGAATTGAGAAGTCGCTGAATTAGGGTCACTTGTTCTAGCCATAGAAATGACACCCTTAGTGTGTTTTAATTCATTTTTGAATCCATTCGCAGTGAATTCACCTTTGATAGGGCGTTTCTTTTCAACCCCACCACCACCTTGAATCATAAAGTTTTTGATGATTCTATGGAAAATTAAGCCATTGAAGAATTTAGATTCAACATAATCCACAAAATTAGCAACTGTGTTTGGTACAATTTCAGGATATAATTCAATTTTCATTTCTCCAAAATTCTTAACTCTTAATTTTAATAATATGTCAGCCATATATAAATTCCTTTCAATTGTTAACTATTTTCATTGTATCATATTATGATATAATGATAGATAGAAAGCGAGCGAAAGTTTTATGGACGATTTAGGATTAGGGGTCGCTAGTGGCAAAATCATATTAATTGGTGAACACTCAGTTGTTTATGGTAAACCTGCCATTGCACTTCCTTTTAATCAAGCACAAATTTCATCAAAAGTGTATAAAACTGATGCACCAATTACAATAGATTGTATTTACTTTAAAGGGAATTTAGAAGAAGCACCGGACGTATTGTTTGGAATTAAACAATTAATTAATATTGTTTTAGTATATTTAAATCAGCCATTTAAAAATATTCACATCAAAATTGAATCTAATTTGCCTGCGCAAAGAGGATTGGGTTCATCAGCAGCTGTATCTATTGCAGTTGTTCGATCATTGTTTGATGCATTTGATGTTCAATTAACACAAGATAGATTAAATCACTTTGTAGATATTGCTGAACAAATTCACCACTTAAATCCAAGTGGACTAGATTCTACAACAATTGCATCTGGAAAAGCAGTGTTTTATCAAAAAGATTTAGGAAAAAGCGTCATTGAATTAAAAATGGATGCAGTTTTAATTGTTGCTGATACTGGGGTTAAAGGATTAACTAAAGAAGCAGTTAGCGAAGTCAAAAGACTTTGGAATGAAAATCCAACTGTTGTTAACCCAGTTATGGATAGATTAGAACAATTAACAAATGAAGCAAAAATATATTTAGAAAACAATGAGGTTATTAGACTTGGTTTAGCAATGACTGAAGCACACCAATTGTTAAGAAGTATTAATGTATCAGATGAAAAATTAGAAAAATTAGTAGAAGTAGCTTTAGCTAATGGTGCACTTGGTGCTAAGTTAACAGGTGGCGGTAAGGGTGGTTGTATGATTGCTCTTGCTAAGCATACTGAACAAGCAATTTTAATTTCTGATGCTTTAAAACAAGTTGGTGCAGATAACACATGGTTTTATGACTTGAAGGAAATTATTATATGAAGGCAACCGCAAAAGCACACGTAAATATCGCATTAATCAAATATTGGGGTAAAAAAGATATTGAATTAAATTTACCTTTAACATCATCTTTAAGTTTCACATTAGATAAGTTTTATACGAAAACAACCGTTCATTATAAGAAAGAATTAATAGAAGACCAATTATATATCGACCAAAGATATATTACTGGTCCTGAATATGAAAGAGTGACAAAGTATCTATCAAAAATTAGACAAATGTATAATATTCCTTATTATGCAATGATTGAATCAGAAAACTATGTCCCTAAAAAAGCAGGAGTTGCATCAAGTTCAAGTGCATTTGCTGCATTAGCATTAGCGGCTACTAGAGCTTATGGTATTGATTTGAGTGAAAAAGAACTATCAAGTCTTGCTAGATTGGGTAGTGGTTCAGCTGCTCGTTCAATATATGGTGGATTTGCATTTTGGAATGAAGGGTATGATCACTTATCTTCATATGCTGAACCATTTAATGGATTTGAAGATATGGCAGTCTTAGTTTGTATGGTTGATGATCGCGAGAAAAAAATATCATCAAGAGATGCTATGCTAGAACTTACTAAAAATGAAGAAAATAAAAATGATTGGATTGAAAATACGAATGATTTCATTGAACAAATCAAAGAAGCATTTATCAATGATGATTTTGACACAGTTGGTGGAATCGCTGAATCTCATGCGATGTTAATGCATTATTACATGCAAGAAGATGGCATTGATTATTTGACCGATCAATCATTTAAAATTATTGATTTAACTGAAAAATTAAGAGGACAAGGATTCCCAGTATATGCAACAATGGATGCCGGTCCAAATGTAAAGATTTTAACTAAAAAAGAGTATATTAAAGATGTCATTGGTAGTTATGAGAAGTTAGCTAAGGTAACAGTATGTTACAAAGGGGAAGGAGCTAAAATCATTTGATAACACTAAAAATTCCTGGGAAATTATATATTATTGGCGAATATTCAATATTAAAGTCTGGTAATGAGGCTGTTTTAGTTGCGATTGATAAGTTTGTTAATTTGCAAATTGAAGCAGCAACTGACTATGAATTCTCTTCTGAAATGGGGCGTTTCAAATGGATGATGTCTGAGAAGATGCCTGTTTTAATGTATGACTCATTACAACATGCTAAGGCAGCAATCTATGTAGCTCATATGTACTTAAAGTATAAAAAGGTTATTCCATCAATTTATCGCATTACTTTAGAATCAGAGTTAACGAATCAAGACCATAAGAAATATGGCTTAGGTTCATCAGGTGCAGTTATTATCGCAATTATCAAAGGAATTTTAAGGTATCACCATGTTGATTTTACGGAGTTGGATTTATTCAAACTTTCCGTTTTAGCACAAATAGAAATTAATGATGTCACAAGTGGTGGTGAACTTGCAGCCTCTATATATGGTGGTTGGGTTCATTATAAACGTTATGATTTAGTTTGGGTATTAAATAAAAAAGGTCAAATTGATGAATTTATGGAATCAACTTGGCCACAATTGAAAATTGAAAAATTAGATCACCCAAAAATGGAACTGGCAATTTGTTTTAGTGGACTATCAATGTCAACAAAAACATATACTGAGAAGGTTTTAAAGCTTAATAACAGTCCTTGGTATCAAAACTTCTTAAATAAAACTTATTTAGTTGTTACACAATTTAAAGAAGCATTGATTAGAAATGATTATTACACAATGAAACATATGGTGAAGGTTTATCGTGAGATGCTTCAAGAATTAGAAAATGAAGCTGGTATTATTATTGAATCAGAACCATTTAAAAAAATGATTGAGATTGCAGAAAGTTTTGGGTATTTAGCTAAATCATCTGGCGCAGGATTTGGTGACTGTGGGTTTGCAATTTTAAATCAAATAGAAAATAAGATAGATTTATTTAAAGCATGGGAAGATGCGAAATTGTTTCCGCTTGAAATGAAAGTTTGGAGTTATGATGAGTAGTAGTAGAAAAGATGATCATATTAGGTTAGCACTTCTACAAAAAGAAAAAGCTAATCGATTTGATGATATTGTATTAGAATCAACAGATTTACCTGATTTTGGCGTAAATGATGTTAATTTAAAATCTAGTTATCTAGGATATGAAATTTCTTATCCGATTTATATCAATGCCATGACAGGTGGATCAGAAAAAGCACATCAAATTAATGAATTCTTATCTAAATTAGCTAGTCACTTTAACATTCCTATGGTTACAGGAAGTCAATCTATTGCTTTAAAGGATTCTAATTTTGAGGATTCATTTAAAGTAACAAGATTAAATCACAAAGGAATTTTAGTTGGCAATATTAACCCAAACTATCAATTAGAAGATGCTAAAAGAGCAATAACAATGATTGATGCTAATGCATTAAGTATTCACCTTAATTTGGTACAAGAGTTAGTCATGCCTGAAGGTGATAGAGATTTCACAAAGTGGAGTGAAAATATTAAGTCTATTGTTAATGGCTTAGATAAGCCTGTAGTTGTTAAACAGGTTGGTATGGGTTTGAGTCAAAAAACAATTAATAAGTTGAAAACATTAGGCGTGAAAAACATTGATGTTGCTGGAAGTGGTGGCACTAACTTCTTAGAAATTGAAACCAAACGAGGTAAAGACGATTATAGTTATTTAGAAGATTTTAGTTTAGATACTGCAGATATATTAATTCAATTAAAAAATGAAAAAGATTTAAATATTTATGCATCAGGAGGTATTAGAAATCCACTTGATGTTATTAAATCTTTAGTCTTAGGAGCAAAAGCAGTAGGTATGTCTAAATTTTTCTTAAATTTATATAAATTAGATTATGAAGAAGCAGTAGAAATAATCAATAAATTTATTTACGATTTAAAGAAGATTATGGTTATTCTAGGCGTGAAAGAAATTGCTGATTTAAACAAAGTTAAATACAAAATCAAATAAAAAAAAGACTTATTGAAATAGTAAGATGTTAGTAGACACAAAAAACTACTAGCATCTTTTTTGTATAATTTATTTATCAGGAGGAACAATTAATGGGAAGACCCAAAGGTGTTAAGAATAAAACTGAATCACGTTACTGGAGTAAAGAAGCAAAATATAAATATGTTAAGCTGGTTCTATCGGGTGAATATAGTGCCATGGAACTAGGAAGAAAAAATAATGTATCTCATGGAATGATATCAAACTGGATTAGAAAATATAATGAAGGTGGAATAGAGGCATTATAGAATAAAAGAAAACCAGGAAACCCACTAACTAAATTCAGTCGTAAGAAAAAACTCTCAGAATTAGAACAACTTCAATATGAAAATATGAAATTAAGAATAGAGAATGAACGTTTAAAAAAAGGATACACAACCGAGGAGGTGATGGAAATAAAATTAAAAAGACAATCCAAAGTGAATACGAAATCATAGATTTATTAAGTAAAGAAATGAATATTGAAAGCTTATGTCTATATATGAGTGTATCGCGTTCTGGATATTATAAATGGGTAAAAAGAAAAGGTATCATAAACAGATACCAAGCAAATAGATTATGGTTAATAGAAGAAATTAAAGAAACTTATGTTAAACATAAGATATGGGGATATAAACATAGAGCATCGTATATTAGAGATAAAACAAATTGATACTTTTCAGATCTTTTATGTCATAAGTGTTGTAAGTTATTAGGTATTCGTTCAAAAGCAAGAATAAAGCGACACAAGGCTGGAAAAGAACATGAGATTTATCCAAATTTACTACATGATTTTGATGCAAGTCGTCCATTTGAGAAAGTATGTACAGATACAACAATACTCACTCATAAAAGTGGTAAATATGACTGGAATCTATATATTGATTTATTCGATAATACAATTATAGCCTACGATATAAGACGCAGTAATTATGGTTTAAGTCCAATAAATCATTATAATGCTGCAAAAAACTTTATAGATGAAAAAGAAAAAAGAGGATATATGAACCTTGACACGATTGTGCACTCTGATCAAGGAGCAATATATACCTCAAGAGGCTTCAACTCTTTATTTAATCATACCATAAAAAGATCAATGTCGAGAATAGCAACCCCTACAGATAATCCAATTGTTGAATCACTTAATGGTTGGATTAAAGACGAACTTAAATATGATTATGATTTTTATCATAGTGATAAACCATTAGAAATTATTAAAAAGTATGTAGCATATTTTAATAATGAAAGACTCGCATACTCATTAAAATATAAAACCCCAATACAGTATAGAACTGAATTAGGGTTTAGATAATTTTTTATGTCTACAAAGTACTGACTACTTCATTATGTCCTTTTTAAATTTTAACGTTTTTTCTTATCTTTTTTCTTATTAGATTTGAAGAAAAATCCAAATGGAATAATATTAGCTAATGCTAAAGCTAAACCGTAGTAATACCATGAGATGATAGGTTTATTTAATGTTAAAGAAGAACTTGGAACTTCATTTGTTGGAACTAAGTGTATTCTTTCGTTATCATAAGCAATATGAACATAGAATTTGGCTTCACCTAATTCAATTTCATAGTATTCAGTAGCCGCAACAACTGGCTTTTCAAATGCATAATATTGGACAGGATTTAATTTAACAAAATTATAATCTAGTGCGAAGAATAAGATAATTAATAATGATAGGATTAATCTGTTAAAAACAAGTCTAAGTAAAAATTTCATGGTTGAGGCTTCCTTTCAATAATAATATGGTATCACATTTTTTTGAAAAATTACATATCCTTTCAAAGATGTGTGAAAAAAAGTATAATGGTATTAAGGAGTATGCATATGTATAAAGAAAACCGAGTGGTTAAAGCATCAGAAATTGGCTTTCATAACCATATTAGAATCAAAGACTTAATAGATGTCATTCAAGACTTAGAAGGGTCTCATATTGAGTCTATAGAGCCACTTTCGGCACTATCAAAAGAAAATAATGTAGGTATTTTATTAAATTACCGCTATGTTCATATAAAGAAATGGCCAGTCTATAATGATGCATTAACTTTAGTAACTTTTCCATACGATACTAAACCTTTTTTAGGATATAGAAATTCGTTAGTTTATGGAAAAAATAACGAGATTATAGTTGAATCATATTGCTTAGGTTCATTTATTAGCATGGACACATTAACACCGTATCGATTACCACTTGATGTGATTGAAGCAATCACTTCAAGCACAAAACATCCAATGCATTATGAAGGCAGAAAAATTAATTTAGATCGTAATCAAAAGTTTGTGAAGGAATCAAAACAAGTTGTTGAAGCTTCTCATTTAGATTATTATAATCATTTAAATAATGCCTTCTATGTTGAGTTTGCATATAATCAATTACCGTTTGATTTTGAATTTGATACATTAGTATGTGAGTATAAATATGCATTTAATTATTTAGATGTAATGACATTAAAAACATATGTAGTAGATAATGGATATATAATATATTTTTATGATGATGAAAATAACTTGAATGTTATTGTTGAATTTAGGAAAGGGAAGTAATTGATAGTTACTTTCCTTTTAATTTTATCAGTTAATGTGATATCATAATTTTGGTTCAAAAAAATAAAAGGAGAGAGAGAAACGATGCAAGTATTTGATTATGAAGATATACAACTAATTCCTTCTAAATGTATAGTAAAAAGTAGAAGTGAGTGTGACACAACCGTAGAATTTGGTAATAGAAGGTTTAAATTACCAGTAGTTCCAGCTAACATGGCAACAATTATTGATGAGAAACTAGCGATTTGGTTAGCGCAAAACGGTTATTTCTATATCATGCACCGTTTTGATGAAGCAGGAAGAATTCCTTTCATTCAAAAGATGAATGAATTAGGGCTATACACATCTATTTCGGTTGGTGTGAAGGATAAAGAATATGAATTTGTTGAAGAAATGGCTAAATTAGGGTTAAAACCTGATTATGTAACAATTGATATTGCGCATGGTCATTCTGATCAAGTGATTGATATGATTCACCACCTAAAAAAACATTTACCTGAAACATTTGTTATTGCAGGTAATGTTGCAACACCAGAAGCAGTTAGAGAATTAGAAAATGCTGGTGCAGATGCAACTAAGGTTGGTGTTGGTCCAGGTAAAGTATGTATTACTAAAATTAAAACAGGATTTGGTACAGGTGGTTGGCAGTTAGCTGCATTAGCGCGTTGTGCAAAAGCAGCAAGAAAACCAATTATTGCTGATGGTGGTGTAAGAACACATGGGGATATCGCTAAATCAATTAGATTTGGTGCAACCATGATTATGATTGGTTACTTATTTGCTGGACATGAAGAATCACCAGGTAAAACAATCCCAGTTGGTGAACAATTATTCAAAGAATATTTTGGTTCAGCATCTGAATACCAAAAAGGTGCTAAAGTTAATGTTGAAGGTAAGAAAATTTTAATTCCTCACAAAGGTAAGATTCAAGATACATTAAAAGAAATGGAACAAGACTTACAATCAAGTATTTCATATGCTGGTGGTAAAGATTTAGAAGCAATTACTAAAGTTGATTATGTTATTGTTAAAAATTCAATCTTTAATGGAGATACAATTTAACAATGGTTTCAGATAATCAAAAATAGGAGAAAAAATGAAAAAAATATTAACAGGTTTTATGATTATCATAAGTATGGTTATACTGGTTTCTTGTTTTAAAACCGAAGAAGAAAAAGAAACTTTTAAAATAACATACATGGTTGATTATAAAACTTATTTAGAACAAACCATTGTTGCTGGAAAAATTGCTTTAGAGCCTCAAAGTCCAAGTAAAGATAATTATGAG
The DNA here is from genome assembly GCF_900660755.1 of Acholeplasma hippikon. NCBI lineage: Bacteria > Bacillati > Mycoplasmatota > Mollicutes > Acholeplasmatales > Acholeplasmataceae > Acholeplasma > Acholeplasma hippikon. The sequence continues at coordinate 515,064 of NZ_LR215050.1, read as the reverse complement.
TTTAAAGGCTGGTATTTAGATTTAGATTTTTCAACAAAATATGATTTTGTTGATCCGGTTACTAGTGATTTATATTTATTTGCGAAATTTATTGATAGTAACCCTAATAAACCTGAAAACGCTGAATTTACGTTCTATTATATTAATGACTTACATGGGGCAGTTTTAGCAGATGGTTCGAGTATGGGTTTAGCAAGTATTGCCAACGTTGTTTTAACGGATAAAACAAATAAGCCAGATGAAACTTTATTTTTAGGTGGCGGGGATTTATTGCAAGGTCAAATTATTTCAAATTATTATGATGGTGCGTCTGTAATTGATATTTTAAATGATATGAAATTAGATGCCTTCGTTGTAGGTAATCATGAATTTGATTGGGGCTTTGAAGAAGTAATTATGCCTTATTTTAATGGCGAAAATGAACTTCAAGCAAATTACCCAATTTTAGGTGCAAATATTTATGATAAAAATACCTACAAACTAATTGATGATATGGGTGAATACACAATCATTAATAAACAAGGATTAAAGATTGCAGTAATTGGAACGATTGGTTATGGTTTAGAATCAAGTATTTCCTTTACAAGAGTTGAAAAATACATTTTTATAGATCCGGTTGAACGTACACAAAAGTTAGCAGAACATGTGAGAACAAACGAAGGTGCTGATATTGTGATTGCGGTGAATCACCAAGATAGTTCACAATATAATGAAGCAGTTACACGTTTTACTGGTAATCAAACAGTTGATGCTGTGTTTAATGGTCATACACATTATAATTATGTAAGATATGTAAATGGTAAACCTGTGATTCAATCTGGAGCAAATGGCACTTACCTAGGAAAACTTGTGTTAAGTTATGATCAAAAAAATGGTGTAAAAGTAAAAGAAGCAATTAACTTAAATAAATATAATGAACCTAGATTAAATACTGAACATCCAAAAGTAAAAGAAAAGGTTGATTTCTATCATGAAGAAATCGAACCATTGTATGAACCAATTCTTTATTCAAGTAAATATTATTCAAGAGATGAAGTTGCTTATTTTATCACTGATTTAATGCTTGAAAAAACGAATGCTGATGTAGCTATTCATAACTTTGGTGGAACAAGAGATGATATTAGTCAAGGTGAAGGTATGAGTTACTCTAAACTGTTCCAAATTTCACCATTTGATAATACAGTAGTTACAGTTAAAATTTTAGGTAGAAATTTAAATTATGTTTTAAGTGGAAATGCAAATACTTTTAAAACAGGTTTAAACCAAAATAATATAGACCCAAACAAATACTATGTGGTTGCAACTAACGATTATATATATGGTGGCAGTTCAATCTTAAAAGCAGGGCTTGATGTGAAGTATACTGGTTTAACTATATTAGATATGTTTGTTGAAAATGTTGAACTTCAAAAAGAGATGGGCTACTTAAATTGGAATATGGAAAACCGAGTTACATTGACTCAGTTAGTATCAATTACTTTCATTAATAAAAAAGAGTCTTATTTAGAGTTTTAAAAATGGATGTTAACTCATCCTTTTTTATTATTAGGTTAAACATTGACATGTTTTAATTTAGTGTTAGAATGGTTTTATATTATGAAAATAAAAAAGATTTGAGGATTTTACGATGTTAGAAAAACTTACACAGTATAGAAGAGACTTACATCAAATACCAGAACTAGGTTTTGATTTAGAGAAAACAAGTGCATATGTGAAAGAAAAATTAATCTCTTTTGGCTATGAACCAAAAGTAAATGCTAAAACTGGGTTGGTCGCTTTTAAAAAAGGAAAACTTAATCGTGCAGTTGCATTTCGTGCAGATATGGATGCCTTACCTGTAACTGAAATGTGTGATGTTCCATTTAAATCTAAACATGAAGGTAAAATGCATGCATGTGGTCATGATGGACATACAGCAATGTTATTAGGTTTTGCTGAATATGTAAGTAAACAAGAATTATTAAATGAATCTATCGTCTTTATTTTTCAGCCTGCAGAAGAAGGACCAGGTGGTGCTGAGGTAATGATTAAAGAGGGTGCTTTAAAAGATTATAATGTAACTAAAATATTTGGCTTGCATTTATTTCCTGGACTAGAAGAAGGATTAATCGGTATTAAAGAAGGACCATTCTTAGCAAGAAATGCCGAGCTTGAATTCATCATTAAAGGTAAGAGTGCACATGGAGCACAACCACATCAAGGCGTAGATGCAATTTTAGCAGCATCCAACTTAGTTGTAGGTCTCCATCAAATTGTAAGTCGTAACATTAATCCATTTGATCCTGCTGTTATCACAATTGGTACTATTAATGGTGGTGAGGCTGAAAATATTATAGCAAATGAAGTAAAAATCACAGGTACAGTTAGAGCGTTTACCGATGAAGTTTTTGAAACGTTAAAGTCACAAATTTTAAAAACAGTTCATGCCAATAAAGAACAATTCAATGTTGAATATGATGGCTTTATCTTTAAAGAATATTATCCAGCAGTTAATAATGATAAAACATTATTTGAATTAGTAAAATCATCGTTTGAAGAAAATGAATATAAATTGGAAAATGCTTATACATTTAGCGAAGACTTTGCATATTACCAAAAAGAAGTGCCAGGTATATTTTCATTTATTGGAACTAAAAATGTAGAAAAAGATTTTATCTATCCTTTGCATAATAATAAATTCAACTTTGATGAAAAAGTATTAGTTAATGGATTGAATTTTTATATTCGAGTTTCAAAAAAATTAAACTTATTTAAATAACTTTGGTGTTGGTTTTCCAACACCTTTTTTATATAATGAAATCGAGGTATAAGATGAAGAAAAATATTTTTGCTGATCTAAATATTGATCGTGTGTATAAAAATGAGTTTAAAAAGTTAAATGATAAAGATTTTATCGTATGGATTAATGAAATATTTGGTCCTTATGATTTTTCAAGTTATAGCAAGTTAAAGGATGAGATTTTAAATCATTTTGATAAAAACTTAAATGAATATATTATGCAAATAGATGAGTTACTAAAACATGAAATCAAATATGAAAAATACTTCCTACAAGCGCTAAAAGAACTTATTTTAAGTCAAAAAAATAAAGAAAATATTTTTAAATCATTAGATTTATTAACAAAGTATGTCTATAAATATACGAAATCACTAGATGAGATGATTGCTGAAAAACTTAGACATTATAAGTTGCTTATTAAATGAAGTTTGAAGGATTAAATTCAACTTTTTCTAATCATGTTAATCATAAATTTTTTTGATAATTTTATGTAATATAATAGTAATTTATAAATTCTTTTGATATAATCAAAACTGCTTACGGGACCCATTGGGCCTAAAAAGGAGAAAAAGAAATGAAAAAAACTGAAATATTTGACATAACACTTACCAGTGTCTTTGTAGCGATTATTTTAATGATGTCACTTGTTCAACAGCTAGGATTCTTAACGATTTTACCTGGGGTTGCAATTACATTAGTACATATTCCTACAATGATTGGTATTTTTATTTTAAAACCTAGATATGGATTTATTCTTGGGGTAATATTTGGATTGGGTTCGTTAATTGCTTCATACATGTATGGTGCAACTGCATTCGATCTAGCTTTCCATAACCCATTAGTATCCGTCTTACCTAGAGCACTATTTGGTGTTGCTGCTTGGGGTGTTTTCCAAGGATTACAAAAATTAAGTAAGATTAAAAATGGTAACTATTTAGTTGTCTTGCTTGTATCAATTATTGCAATTATAGCAACTGTATTTGGAGCTAGACAAATTGCTATTAATGGTGGCGTTACTAATGAAACTACGATGATCGTAGTAACGTTAATTGCATCTGTATTTGCCTTAGCATTTGTTGCCTTCTATATTTATTTAACAGTTAAAAATAACGAAAAAGAATTATATGTATCTTCAAGTTTCATTGTAGGTACCTTAGTACATACTGTACTTGTTTTAACAGCAGTAGTATTATTCTCAGATTTTTTTGAAATGAGTTTTGGCGATGCTGTTCCTGTAATTTTAGGAGTTGCAGCAAGCAATGGACTAATTGAAGCATTAGCAGCTGCAGTGATTGGAACACCAATTTATATTGCATTAAGACAATTACCACAACTACAAAGAAAAACAAAAAAACATTCAGCATAAATACCCGTTATGGGTATTTTTTTATTCTAAAAATTTTAAATGTAAGATAATGAAACTTTTCACACATTTTCATTGTAAATTATAACTTTCTTTGCAAAACTTTATTTAATTAGGTAAACTATAAGTGTAAAAAACGATGCTAAAAAATTAAATAAAGGAGAAACATTATGAGCACAAAAGATAAACTATTAGTAATTAGAGAGGCTGTTGAAAATCGCCTTAAAGAGGTTTATAAGAAGGATGAATTCAGCAAAGAAGCAGGTTTATTAGAATACATCATGTGTGTGATCGAAGCTGATGATAACACTGTAGACTTTGCAAAAGAATGCTTATTCAAAATGTATGAATAAAGACTTGCCTTTGCAAGTCTTTTTTTCATTGTAAAGATAGTGATTTTGAAGTATAATATAAGTATAACAACGGGGCTGTTTATGGATTCGCCGGGGTTAGGAATCTATTGTATGCATGTACAGGTAGCGCTGTTAAAAACGCGAGGTTAAAATAACCGGAAACAATTCTTATAATTACGCATTAGCATAATAGTCTAAGCGTGGCGACCTAATATTTACCTACGATATTAGCTAGCCTCAGAAAGTAGGGTATACTCGTTAATATGCCTAGGTTATCGAAAGAATCAATACTCGGCTCGTACGTGTTAATTTTGTCAATTTACTAGACACGTATTAAATTATTAAATTGACTAAACATGTAGATTATAATAGAAGATCAATTTCGTACAGGGGTTCGACTCCCCTCAGCTCCACCATATTAGCACAATAGTGTTGATACAATTGTATCGTCCTTATAGAATACGAAAATAGGGAGAATTGAAGTAGTCAATACTTTGTAGACATAAAAAATTATTTAAACCTCAATTCAGTTCTATACTGTATTGGGGTTTTATATCTTAATGAGTATGCTAATCTTTCATTATTGAAATACTCAACATACTTTTTTATAATCTCTAATGGATTATCACTGTGATAAAAATTATAGTCATATTTAAGTTCATCTTTGATCCAACCATTTAGGGATTCAATAATTGGATTATCTGTAGGGGTTGCTATTCTCGACATTGATCTTTTTATGGTATGATTAAATAAAGAGTTGAATCCTCTTGAGGTATATATTGCTCCTTGATCAGAATGCACAATCGTGTCAAGGTTCATATATCCTCTTTTTTGTTTTTGTCTTAAAAAGTTTTTTGCAGCTGTATAGTGATTTGAAGGACTTGCACCATAATTACTGCGTCTAATATCGTAAGATATAATCGTATGATCAAATAAATCAATATATAGATTCCAGTCATATTTACCACTTTTATGCGTTAGTATTGTTGTATCTGTACATACTTTCTCAAATGGACGACTTGTATGAAAATCATGTAGTAAATTAGGATATATCTCGTGTTCTTTTCCGGACTTGTGGCGCTTCATTCTTGCTTTTGAACGAATACCTAATAATTTACAGCACTGATGGCATAAAAGGTCTGAAAAGTATCGTTTTGTTTTATTCCTAATATGCTCCGCTCTATGTTTATAACCCCATACTTTATGCTTCTTATAACTTTCTTTGATTTCTTCGATTAACCATAATCTGTTAATTTGGTACCTGTTTAAGGTACCTTTTCTTTTTATCCATTTATAATATCCTGATCGTGATACACCCATATATATACATAAATTTTCAATATTCATTTCTTTACTTAATAAAGCTATGATTTCGTATTCGCTTTGGATTTTCTTCTTAACTTTATTTCCATCACCTCCTCGGTTGTGTATCCTTTTTTTAAACGTTCATTCTCTATTCTTAATTTCATGTTTTCATATTGGAGTTGTTCTAATTCTGTTAGGTTTTTCTTTAGCATAAATTTAGAAAGTGGATTCCCTGGCTTTCTCTTATTCTCTAGTGCATCTATGCCACCTTCATTATATTTTCTGACCCATGTTGAAATCATTCCATTAGATATATTATTCTTTCTTCCTAATTCCAGTGCACTACATTCGCCCGATAGAACCAGCTTAACATATTCATACTTAGCTTCTTTACTCCAGTATCGTGATTCAGTCTTATTCTTAACACCTTTTGGTCTTCCCATAGTTATGCCTCCTTTTACTTAAATTATACAAAAAAAGATGCTAGTAGTTTTTTGTGTCTACTAACATCTTACTATTTCAAGAATATCCCTTTTTTCTTTCTAAAATGCAAGTCTGTGAATCACTTTATCAAAGTGGTTTGTAGACTTTTTAATTTTTAGGCTCAATTAAAACACGATAGGTCATCTAAAACACGAAAGCATGAGTTTTATATCTAAATAGCAACAGTATTTTTAAAACATAAAAAGAAGTTATTTTAAAATTGATACAAAAAAATATAATATGATAAAATAAAGATATTGAAATCGATTAAATTATGGTGGGGCAATGTTGTTTTAGGGTGATTGGGTATTCGTTAATAAATTTTTTTATATAAATTATGATATATAATCTATTTAAAATTTATAAGAATTATAAATTTACTCTTAGCAAGTTTTTTTATTGAACCACTTCTTGTTTTACATGTAGATTTTGTTTTGAAGGTATATATGTAATGAAATTGTAATATTAAAAAGTATAATAAATATTAAATCTAATATTTTTTATTATTATATAACGATTCAAAATTTTATTAATACATTAGACAAATATTTTGATAAAAAACAATTTAAGGAGGACAATGGAAAATGTTTAGAAGAATTTCTTATACAATAAGCGTAGTAATACTCTTGATTGGGTTTATGGTAATGCTTGCCGGATGTGAGAATTACACCGAAAGTAAAAACTTGATTAGCGTGGATTTTGAAACACGGGAAAATATCTTTTTAAACATCAACGAAACGATTGAAATAGACTTTCTCGAATTATTTAAAGATTATGCCCTAAATATTAAAAAGGTTGAAATGACTAGTTCTGATAAAAGCATATTTACTGTGAAAGGAAGCAAAATTGAAGCTGTCGGTATGGGAACTGCATATGCAAAAACTACAATTTATGATAAAAATACACGGAAAAAACAAACTGTAATTGCAATTAATGTATATGTCGTTAATCAGTCAAAAATGAAAGAAGTAAAAACTGCACAAGATTTAGCAGACATAAGCAAAGATATAGATGGTACATATATTTTAAAAAGTGACATTGACCTTAAAAATTTTGGTAATTGGTTACCGATTGCTGAATATTCTGAGGAAGGTAATCCGATAGGTGGATTTAGAGGAATGTTTATTAATCCCGATGGCTACAAAATAAAAAATCTAGCCATTAATTCGGTAATAAATCTTCCTTCTACGAATCGTAATTATTTAGGTTTAGGATTGTTTGAGACAATAGCGGATGCATATATCGACGGTCTAATTTTGGAAAATATTACCATTAACACATCGTCATATATTACTGATGATTATCAAGATCTCTGTGCAGGAGGGATTTGTGGTTTCGCAATTAATAGCGTGATACGTAATTGCATGGTAGATGGTTTAGTTGTTTCGCAAAAAGTGGCCGGCGGTATCACTGGTATATTTTCTAGGGGACTAATTATAGGATGTGATTTTAAAGGGATAGTTAATAATACATCTCCCACTAAATTTGGTGGTTCAGGCGGAATTGCGGGAATCGGTTATGAAGAAGCACAAATAATCGACTGTGCTGTGGAAGCAACAATCAACGGAAAAATTTTTGCAGGTGGTATACTTGGTCATTATACTGGCCATCCTTTGTACTATGATAAATTAGATAATTATATTAAAAATTGCTCTTTTGAAGGTGAGTTAAATGCTCAATACACGAATGAAATGTGCGGACTTGTAGGATTTCAGTATTAAAAACGATGGCAGTCTTATCAAAATGTATTAGGATTAATATTCAAAAAAATTAACACAACACATACGAAAATTGATAACAGGGGTACGAAATTTACTGACAAGGGTACGAACTTTTTTGAGGGGGTACGAAATTGTATCAAAATTGTCGCTCTAACACATATTGAATGCATAGGTTTGATACATAGTTATCAAGCCTTTTTTCTTTGGCAGAAAGGGGAAAATCTCCTATTCGCCAGTTTTGTAGAGACCTGTGGTAGTCATTTTTTAGGCTATTATTAGGTCTTTTTTTTATTTTCTAATCAACTATTTAACGATTACCCTACTTTTTAACGATTTGAATACTTTTTAACGATTACCCTACAATTTAACGATTTGAATACTTTTTAAACTATTTGAGAAAAATATGACTTAAATTGACAGTTTATTTAATAAATTATGGACGATTTGATAAAAAAGTGCTATACTAATTACAAGACGTTTACAATCAAAAAAGGTGAATATTATGAACTATAAAAAATTAGTTAAAGAAATAAGAGAAAAGCTGATCATCACTCAAGAAGAGTTAGCAGCTCTTTTAGGCGTTTCATTTGCATCAATTAATAGATGGGAAACAGGAAAACATGAACCCACAACTAAGATCAAAAGAAAAATTGTAGAGTTATGTAAAGCAAATAATATTGATTTGGAGGAGAAAGAATAATGGATATTAAAGTTAATAAAGGACAAGAAAGAGAAGAATTGCATCGCTCAATTTGGAATATCGCAAATGAATTAAGAGGCTCAGTAGATGGATGGGATTTTAAGCAATATGTGTTAGGTATCATGTTTTATCGTTATATATCTGAAAATCTTACTTCATATATTAATAAAGGTGAAATAGAAGCAGGTAATGCATCATTTGATTATGCAAAATTATCAGATGCTGAAGCTGAAGTTGCAAGAGAAGGATTAGTAAGTTCAAAAGGATTTTTTATTCTCCCATCTGAACTATTCTGTAATGTTAGAGCAAATGCATACAATGATGAAAATTTAAATGAAACTCTTGAAAGAGTGTTTAAGCATATCGAGGAATCAGCAAAAGGCACTGAATCTGAAAATGACTTCACAGGTTTATTTGATGATATCGATGTAAACTCAAATAAACTTGGATCAACTGTTGAAAAAAGAAATAAAAAGTTAGCCGAAATATTAAATTACATTGGTGATATGAAACTGGGTGACTATCAAGATAACACAATTGATGCTTTTGGAGACGCATATGAATATTTAATGAGTATGTATGCTTCAAATGCAGGTAAATCAGGCGGAGAATTTTTTACTCCTCAAGAAGTGTCTGAACTTCTAACAAGATTAGCAATCATTGATAAAACAAGTGTTAACAAAGTTTATGACCCAGCATGTGGATCAGGGTCGTTACTTCTTCAAGCATTAAAATTATTAGGTAAAGATAATATTAAGCAAGGTTTCTATGGTCAAGAGAAAAATATAACTACATATAACCTTTGTCGTATCAATATGTTTTTGCATGATGTTGATTTTGATAAATTTAACATTGCATGTGAGGATACTTTAATTGCTCCAAAACATTGGGATGATGAACCTTTTGATGTAATCGTCTCTAATCCACCTTATTCAGTTAAATGGGAAGGTGATAATAATCCATTATTAATTAATGATCCACGTTTTTCACCAGCAAGTGTATTAGCACCAAAAGGAAAAGCAGATTTAGCTTTTATCATGCATTCACTTGCTTGGCTTTCGACTAATGGTGTTGCATCTATTGTTTGTTTCCCAGGAATTATGTATCGTGGAGGAGCAGAACAAAAAATTAGAAAGTATCTAGTTGATAACAATTATGTTGATGCTATTATTCAACTCCCTGAGAATCTTTTCTTTGGGACATCCATTGCAACATGTATTATGGTTTTAAAGAAATCAAAAAAAGATACAAATGTTTTATTTATTGATGCATCAAATGAATTCATTAAAGTTACAAATAATAACAAATTGACTCCAGATAACATTCAAAATATTGTTAAAGCTTATAAAGATAGAACTGATAAAGACTATATGGTGAAAGTAGCATCTTATGAAGATGTAAAAAACAATGATTATAATCTTTCAGTTTCTACATATGTCGTTAAAGAAGATACAAGAGAAAAAATTGATATAAAAAAACTTAATGCAGAAATCGAAGAGATAGTCGCCAGAGAAAATATCTTAAGAGAAGAAATTGATAAGATCATCAAGGAGATAGAACATGAGTAGACTTGATGAACTAATAAAAACATATTGTCCTATCGGTGTTACCTATAGAAAAATAAGCAATTTATGTTCTATTGCAACTGGTAAGTTGAATGCTAATGCCATGGTTAATAACGGTAAATATCCCTTTTTTACATGTTCGCAAGAAACTTATAAAATTGATTCATATTCTTTTGATTGCGAGGCACTATTAATAGCTGGTAATGGATATATAGGGGATGTAAAGCACTATATTGGAAAATTTGATGCATATCAGAGAACATATATATTAAAAGACTTTAATGAAGATATTAATGTTAGGTTTTTATTTCATTGTTTTAAACGAGATTTCAGAGATTATGCTCAAAAATTTCAAAAAGAAGGCTCTGTTCCATATATAACTTTAGGTACTTTAGAATCCTATGTTGTGCCCGTTCCACCTATAGAGGTGCAACGTGAAATTGTCAGAATATTAGACAATTTCACAGAGCTTACAGCAGAGCTTACAGCAGAGCTTACAGCAGAGCTTACAGCAAGAAAAAAGCAGTATGAGTATTATAGGGATTTACTGTTGAATTTTGGAGAAGAGGTAGAGTGGAGGACTTTAGGTGAAATCGCTAGATATACAAAAAGTCGTATAGAAGCTAGGGAAGTAAATTCGGAGACATATGTTGGTGTGGACAACCTTCTTCCTGATAAGATGGGAAAGACAACATCAAACTACGTGCCATTAGAAGGCCGTTTAATAAAATATGATATTGGAGACATACTCATAGGTAATATTCGTCCATATCTAAAAAAAATATGGTTAGCAACGGACGCAGGCGGAACAAATGGAGATGTTCTTGTTATACACATAAATGATATAAAAGCTGTTTTACCAAAGTATTTATATTTCGTTCTTTCATCAGATAACTTTTTTGTATATAATATGCAAAATGCGAAAGGTGCAAAAATGCCTCGTGGAGATAAAACTGCAATTATGAAATATCCAATCCCTGTCCCTTCACTTAAAGAACAAGAGCGCATCGTGGCTATCTTAGAGCGCTTTGACACTCTCTGCAGTGACCTAACCAGTGGTATACCAGCTGAAATAGAAGCCAGAAAAAACCAATACGAATACTATAGAGATGAACTTTTAACTTTTAAAGAACTGGAGGTTTAATATGCCAAACTATAACATTATTACTGAATCATCTGATTCTACTGTTGTTACTGAGTATAAACCTGTGGTTTCTAAATCGGATTCATATCAAAGTGAAGCAGAACTAGAAAAAGAGTTTATTAATCTATTATGCCAACAATCATATGAATATTTATCAATTCATAATGAAGAGGATCTAATTAAAAATTTAAGAAAACAATTAGAGATACTTAACAATTATCAATTTAGTGATGATGAATGGGATAGATTTTTTAAGCATAGACTTGCTAATCCCAATGATGGTATAGCTGAAAAAACAAAGATTATCCAAGAAGATTATCGTCAAGTACTTATTAAAGATGATGGTTCATCAAAGAATATTAATCTAATTGATAAATCAAACATCAATAAAAATAAACTCCAAGTAATCAATCAATACACAGTCACTGATGGACGTTATGAAAATCGTTACGATGTTACAATTCTAGTGAATGGGTTACCGCTTGTTCATGTTGAACTAAAAAGACGTGGTGTAGCCATTAAAGAAGCATTCAACCAAATCAATCGATATCAAAGAGATTCATTCTGGGCAGAATCAGGATTATTTAATTATGTTCAAATATTTGTGATATCAAACGGAACTAATACAAAATATTATTCAAATAGTACGAGATTTAATCATATTAAAGATTCACAAAATAAGACTAAGAAGGAAAAAACATCGAATACTTTTGAATTTACTTCTTATTGGGCTGATGCTAATAATAAAATCATTCCTGATTTAATTGACTTTACTAGAACATTTTTCTCAAAACATACAATACTTAATATTCTAACAAAGTATTGTGTCTTCACTGTAGATAAAATGCTTTTAGTCCTGAGACCATATCAAATTGTTGCTACTGAAAGAATTTTAAATAGAATCGAGATTGCAAACAATTACAAGAAATATGGAACAGTTGAAGGCGGTGGATATATTTGGCATACCACAGGTAGTGGAAAAACACTGACCTCTTTTAAAACTGCTAGACTTGCTACTAAGATTCCTTACATTGATAAAGTTATATTTGTTGTTGATAGAAAAGATCTAGACTATCAAACAATGAGAGAATATGATCGCTTTGAAAAAGGTGCAGCTAATTCAAATAGATCAACTGCTATTTTAAAGAAACAATTAGAAGATAGTAATGTAAAGATTATCATTACTACAATTCAAAAATTATCTATTTTTATTGAAAAAAATAAAGGTCATGAAGTATTTAACAAGCATGTAGTAATTATCTTTGATGAATGTCATCGAAGCCAATTTGGTGATATGCATGCAGCAATTACCAAAAACTTTAAAAAGTATCATTTATTTGGATTTACTGGAACACCAATATTTGCAGTTAATTCAACTGTACAAAAAAATGCAAAACTAAGAACTACTGAACAAGCGTTTGGTCAACAACTTCATGCTTATACGATTGTGGATGCAATTAATGATAAAAATGTATTGCCTTTTAGGGTTGATTATATTAAGACAATTGACCTTCCAGGTGATATTGAAGATGAAGAAGTATGGGATATTGATAGAGAAAAAGTTTATATGAATCCAGAGAGAATTAGACTGGTGACCAAGTACATTCTTGACCACTTTGACCAAAAGACTTATCGGAACATAAAATCCTTTAAGCATAGTGTTGTATCAAATGTAAATGAAGTAGTTTCTGCAAGAGATAGAAAAGTAGTTAAGGAGAATAAGCAATCCAATTATATTAATGGCTTTAATTCAATCTTAGCAGTAAGTTCAATAGAAGCTGCTAAAATTTATTACAATGAGTTTAAAAAACAAATGGCAGAAAACCCTGCGAAAGCACTTAAGATTGGACTTATTTACTCATATGGAGCAAATGAAGAAGAAGCTGATGGTATTCTAGATGAAGAAGTACCTGATGATACTACATCACTTGATCAATCAAGTAGAGATTTCCTTGAAGGTGCTATTAAGGATTATAATGCGATGTTTTCTACTAACTATGATACATCGAGTGATAAGTTCCAAAACTATTATAAAGATGTATCATTAAGGATGAAAAATAAGGAGCTTGATTTACTCATAGTAGTAAACATGTTCTTAACTGGATTTGATGCAACAACCTTAAATACTTTATGGGTTGATAAGAATCTAAAAATGCATGGACTTATTCAAGCATTCTCAAGAACTAATCGCATTCTTAACTCAATTAAGACATTTGGTAATATCGTGTGCTTTAGAAATCTCCAAAAGAAAACTGATGAAGCAATATCTTTGTTTGGGGATAAAAACGCTGGTGGTATCGTATTACTAAAAGGATTTAAAGATTATTATCAAGGATATCACGATGAAAATGGATTTTATCGTGAAGGATATGTTGATATGATTGATGAACTTAATGAATCATTCTCATTAGAACAACCTTCATTTGTTGGAGAAAAATATCAAAAAGAGTTTATTGCTTTATTTGGCTCAATTCTTCGTATGAGAAACTTATTAACTTCATTTGATGAATTTAGTGGTAATGAACTAATTAGTGAAAGAGATTTCCAAGATTATTGTGGTAGATATCTAGATCTAAAAGAAGAATGGAAGAATAAAAGTAAAGATGGAAAAGCGGTTGATGTTTCCGATGATGTTGTTTTTGAAATTGAACTACTTAAACAAGTAGAAATTAATATTGACTATATTTTAATGCTTGTTCAAAAATATCATGATTCACATTCGGAAGATAAAGAAATACTAATTAATATTCAAAAAGCAATAGATTCATCACCTGAAATGAGAAGTAAAAAAGCGTTAATTGAAAACTTTATTAAGGGTATAAATGAAGTAGATGATGTACTTGATGAATGGCGTAGTTATGTTGCTGAAGAAAAAGAAAAAGCAATAAAAAAAATTATCGAAACAGAAAATCTTAAGGAATCTGAGACTCGTAAATTTATCTCTACTGCTTTTGAAACAGGAAGTATCAAAACTACTGGAACTGATGTCGATAAGATACTTCCACCAATATCTAGATTTGGAAGCGGGAATCGTGATGAAAAGCGTAAAACAGTATTAGCTAGATTACTTGAATTTTTCGAGAGATTCTTTGGAATTGTATAAGTAATAAACATTTTTTATTATAGTGAAAAGTTAGTATAAATTACATAAAATGCATAATTAAGTTTAAATGGGGTATTATGGATGGAACAAAAAAAAGAAAAAGAAAAGTTAATTTCACTGATGGTAGAAAAAAGTCAAGAGTCGTTTTTGTTAGGAATCGAGATATACAATAAACCTACAATTAAGTATAAAGTAGAAGGTTTTACTTTTTTTATATGTAATGCATGGGAGTTATTATTAAAAGCTCACATGTTAAAAAGCGAATTACCGATTTATTATAAGAATAAGAATAAAAACAGAACTATTTCATTAACAGATGCCATTAAAAAAATAATGACTAATTCTAAAGACCCAATAAGAATTAATTTAGAAGCTGTTGTAGGTCTTAGAAATATGGCTAATCACTTAATTGTTCCTGAATATGCAATAATGTTTAATGATATTTTTATGGCTTGTGTAATGAACTATACCAACAAATTATATCAATTATTTCAGATAAGTATTAATGATAAATTACCCTCAAATTATATAACAATGTTCTTACCATCTCCTCATGATACAATCAATTTAGTAAGTAAATACAATAAAGAAATATATACCAAATTTGAATCAACAAAGAGGTACTTAGAATATATAATGAGTGAAACTAGTAATAACAATTTGATACCACAAACAATGGCATTTACATATCAAATTACAGTAAAACAAGTTAATAATGCACATGAAGCTGATTTTACAATCAGTAAATCAGCGCCAAAAGATGCAAAATTAAAAGTAATTCATAAACCTATAGATTCTGGAATTTCGCATCCATTATCTACTAAGCAGGTGCTTGATTGTGTTAATTCTGAACTTTTAAAATTAGATATAAAAATTGCACCTATAAGTGATGGGAGCAAGACCAATTTTACAACATATACATTTAATTTATATAATCTATTTTACAATATTAAAGAGATACCTGAATATTCATATAAGCATATATTAGGCAATAGATGGTCTTACACTTATTCATATGAATTAGTACAAAAAATTATTGACGATATTTGTAATGATCAAGAAATCTTCAAAAAAATAAAAGATTTCATGAAAATAAAAAAGAACTAACCCTAGGTGCAAAGGAATTCTCGGCAAATGCCTACTACCATTCGGTAACCCAGCTTTAACCCTTCACAAGTTAGTTCACATATATTATACACCAAGTAAAATAAAACACAAATTCTTTGTATAAAAAATGTACTTAAATTAGCAATATAATATCCTTAAGTTTAAAAAGAATCAATAAAAATCTAAATATAAGGGGAGAGAAAATCATGATTGAAGAAATTGAATTTCAAAATTTTAGAAACCTAAATGGAAAATATAGTTTAAATCAAAAATTAAATGTAATTTTTGGGAAAAATAACTCTGGTAAAACAAATTTATTAGAGGGGATAAGATTGGCTTTTTCTTTAATAACAAATGAATATTTCAAAGTTAGAAAATCAGATTTTTATAATAGCGATGATTCAAATCCGATAATTATAAAGGTAAAATTATCTAGTAATGATATACCTAGTTTAAACTATTTTGATTCTGAAGGGAAGAAGTGTGGGTTTATTTTAATAGTAAGAAAAACACAAACTGGCAAGTATATTAAAGTAATTAAACTTTATAATGATGCAGATGTGGATTATGAGATATTAAGAGAGGAAGAAAAGATACCAAATATATACATGATCCCATTAGTAAGAATTGATGATCTATATTCAGATTGGCTTTCTGTTGGGATTTCAAAGTTTATTGAATCAGAAGATAAATATTCGGCTTTAATGGTCGAATCAAAAGAGAGAATCAAATCGTCCATGATTTCAAAAGTTGATTTATTTAAAAAATTTTGTGAAAAATTCAATCAAAATTTTGATATTGAATTAACTGAGCCAAAAATTACTGATGAAAAAGTTTATATTGTCAATGGAGATAAAGAGCATAATTATTCTATAGGTTCTGGATACAAAAGCATAGCTAATATAATTCTTAATACTATGGATGAAAAGCATAATATTATTTTAATCGATGAAATTGAAAATCACTTACATCCAGCATTGCTTAGAAACTTACTTAGGGAGATAAAACAATTTAATGATAATGTCCAAATAATCGCTACTACTCATTCTCCAATTGTTATAAATGAGTTGATGAACGAAGAATTGATAGATATTTCAGGTGCCAAATTAACTAACCTATCTGATTTAAACAAAAGAAAAATAAGCAAATTTTTACATCCAGGGCGTTGTGAAATTATTTTCGGAGATAATATTGTCCTAGTTGAAGGAATAACTGAAGAGTTATTGCTAAAAAATTATATAATGCAACGGCAAAAAAATTGGACTATCGTTAATGTTGCGGGGATTATGTTCGAACCATATATAGAATTAGCTGTATTATTGAATAAAAAGGTAATAGTAATCAGTGATACAGATATATTATTATCAGGACAATTAACTCCAACAGAGAGATATAAAAATTTAGAAAAATATTGTAACGATCGTAATATAAAATTGATTTCTACATACAACACATTGGAATCTGACTTATATAGAGAAGGATTAATTCCAAATGAAGTTTGTTGTTTACTAGAAGAATCATCGCATAATGAGATATTTGTTGCAAAAAATGGTAAAAAAACAGTTATTGCTGAAAAACTAATTGATTCCGACGTTGATTTATCTAACTGGCATATAATTCAGGAGATAGAAAATGAGTTTAACAGTAATTAAATTTGTTGCGGGTGGCGGAAAAACAACTGAATCTAAAAGGCTAATAACTTCTAATAAAAACTGCATATATCTTGCATTTAATAATAAAGTTGTTGATGAAGTATCTAATGAAGGTTTTTTGAGTAAAACAATTGATTCGCTGTTTGTATCGTATATTATTCCAAAATTAATTGATTTGATTCCATTAATCTCTCATGGAGGTAAAATTGAATATGTTTCAAGTGAAAATATTCCTACTTACTTGAAAGGTGTCTCTAATATCAAAATAAAAAGTGATGGATTTTTGTATAATAAAACTCATAAGACTTCTTTTGAATTAGGATTAGAGAATATTGAATTACATCAAATGAATGGATTGCCTAATTTGAATTTTATAAAGTATATATTTGGGAAAGATAAAATAGTTTTGACAGATCAACTAAGAAGTGACCTATGTAATTATTTATTAGACAATTATGCAGACAAAATCAAAGATATTATTGAAGATAGATTTAATGTTTTAATTATAGATGAATCCCAAGACTTAAAAGGTTATCATGAGAGGTTTGCAAAACTATTGGCAGAATCAAATGTTAATCTATATTTGCTTGGCGATGACTATCAAAACATTAATGGTGGAGGAGAATGGTTTGAAAACTTAGAACCTCATTATTATAAAAATCAAAGTTACAGATGTCCCGATGATAATTGCAAATGGATTAGAGATAATATGAGAATAGATATATATGGAGCAAAAAGTGATGGTGGTGTATGTACTATTAACATTAATCAAGTGATCAATTTTGATGACTCTAGAAGAACCTTATTATATCAATCAGCCACTGCAAATATTTCAGAAATAATTAATAATTGGAAGGGACCAAAGTATACTATAAAAAAATCCAAAGGCATGACAATTGATGAGGATGTTGTTATTTTAGGGAAAACCTTAAATTCTAAGAATATGTACACTGCAATTACAAGGACTAGAAAAAGAGTCTATTTAACAGCAAATCTAATATAAATCATTGTAGTGGAAAAATTTTAGGTATTGTGAACTTGGTTTTTACATATTTGGTTATTATCAAGTTGATTAATATTAAGTTTATTTTTACTACTATAATAGAAACATTGCGGTGGCCATAAATGCTACCGCTTTTCCATTATAATAGGGCTTAATTTTGCTTTTTTCTAAAACTGGTGGAAAGGGCTTATAGATATTGCAGCCGCCAAAAATTTCAGCCTTTTATAATAGGACTAATAAGTCCACCCTATTCTATAAATGTCAAGTTAAGAATGTACAATTGTGTGCAGTTAAGATTCCTCAGTTTTATTGTATTTAAGTTTATCTTTAATACGATAAGAGTTACCAGTGATATTAAACAGATAAGAGTGATGAAGAATTCTATCTAAAATTGCTTTAGTAATCATTTCATCATTACCTAATATATTGGGCCATTTTTCAAATGTCATATTACTAGTAAACACAGTTGAGCGCTTAGAATATCTTAAATCGATTAATTGAAAGAAAAGTTTAGATTCTAGTGGTGATATCTCATTAAATCCTACTTCATCAATAATCAGTAATTTATATTTGAAAAAGTGTTTGATTTTTCTTTCGAAACTGCCTTCTTGATAGGCGTTTTTTAATATGTTAATCAGTTTGTTAAACTTTATAAAATATACACTATTTCTTTTAATGGCTACCTCATAACCTATAGCTATTGCTAGATGTGTCTTACCAACACCAGGGTTACCTATAAATACGATATTCATTGCCTCATCATAGAAGTTAGAAGATGCGATACTGCATATCTTATCTTCGTTAACTGTTGGTTGAAAACTAAAATCATAATCACTTAGTTTTCTTAAAAAGGGGAATCCTGCAACTTTAACATTATAGAGTCTATTATTCTCATCTTTGGCGATGACTTCCTTATTTAGAACTTTATAAAGTCCTTTTAATTCTTGGGGTGTGATTTGATCATTAATATGTAGTTCTTTTAAATAATTATATGCACTCTTTAGTTTCAAATAAGTTAATTGATCTAATACATCATTAATCATAGTTAATATGCCTCATTTCGTTCATTATTGTTTCATTTGGTTTATCTTCTAATTTCTTATGATAATTTTCATACATTAAATCATGTTCATTTTTAATATTTAATAAATTATTAGATATCTGGTGAATTGTGATTATTTTATTGTTATAATAGATATGAAGTTCATGACCTTTGACACTTAATCCTACCTTTGAACCAATAAATTTCTTGGGAACAGAATATTTATTTTGTTTGTAGCTGATTAAAGATTCATTGGATACTTTAACTTCATTTAACTTGAGGTGATACTTTTGTCTAATTTCTTTTCTGGGAAGTGGATTTAAGTCACCTTTTTCTTTTTCTAATAAAAATACTCTTGGAAACTTGGTTGCTTGTGAAATAGATTCATTATCTTCTTTGTTAATGATTGCTAGTATCTCATGCACATGCATTAAATCCTTATACTTTCCGTTATAGTTCTTTAATTGATCTACAACTTTGTTTTGAGTCTCTGTCTTACCTTTGGTTTGTGGGCGATATGGCATCGATGGCAGTGGTTTGATATCATAGTCTTTACAGAACTCTATAAACTTAGCAGTTAATAGAGCCTCACTATTACTCGTTCTAGGTTTTTCTACGAACTGTTTTAAGTTATCAATCACTAAAGTCTTTGGCACACCACCCATCTCTTCAAAGCTTTCTGCTAAAAATGACAGAAGTGTTTCAACCTTTGTATCAAGTGTTAATTTCCTAAAATTGGCTCTAGACCATGATAGTGTTAATGTTGGTATATATGTTTTAACCACTTCACCTGTTTCGAAGATGGTTTGCACCTTTTCTTTCATGTCAAATTGGGCTTGTTCACCTGGCTTTGTTTCAAAACACATCGTGAATGTATTTTTTTGATGCCTATCAGATAAACCATTTAACGCATCATCTCGTCTGATATACCTACTTAAACTTGATCTTGAACACGTGATGCCACGTTCTCTTTTTAAGTACTTAAACAGGTGTTCGATGTAATCAAAGCTCTGGTATTTATCACTTAAAACCTAAACGATGTAGTCTCTATGTTGATCTAAATACTTTTCTCTTTGTCTTGTCTTTTTAGGTATTTGACCTAATAGATATTTTTTTACTGTCTTTCTATCTTTTTAAGTGTTTGGCTACTTTTGTTATATTAATTTGAATCAGTCCTTCCTGATATGCTTTACTAAATAATGCGATATCTTCTATGTTAGTTATTTGTTCTAGTAGTATTTTTGTCATAAATATTCATCCTCTCATGGATGATATTGTAACAAAAAAAGAGTACACTTTTTATGCTAAGAATTGGGGATTCTTATTTGCACACTATTGCGTACTCTTATTTAACCATTTATAGTAGTAGGATAAGGGCTTTTAAAATCGCCCTATCCCTACAACAGAAGCATCAATGTCAGCACAAGTTTTCTGCCAGACTTGAAAACTAAAAAAGGAGCGAAGTTGATGAAGTTATTTTTATTGATGGAATCACCTACTGTGACAGCTCAGCAAGCAAAGGTAGCGGTGGTTGGAAATAGACCAATGTTTTATAAGCCAGAGAAAGTAAAAGCAGCAAGGCAGATGCTCATTAAACATTTAAGACCATTCAAGCCTGATACACCATATGAAGGACCGCTTGAGTTACATGTCATTTGGAAGTTTCCAAGAGGTAAAAGGCATAAGAACTTTGAATGGCGAATAACAAAACCTGATACAGACAATCTTCAAAAGATGCTCAAAGACTGTATGACTGAAGTAGGGTTCTGGAAGGATGATGCATTAGTGGTTAAAGAAATAGCCGAGAAGGTTTGGTCAGATGAACCAACTGGTATTTCGATTGAAATTGAAGTATTTGAAAAGTTTAAGGAGGAAGCAGGATGAATGTAAAAGAATACTTAAGTCGATATCATGAAACTGAAGAGAAAATTCTAAAACTACAGCAAATAGTCGCTGAATACTTACGACTAGCAAATACAATCCCAGGTGTTAACTTAGACCAAATTCGAGTCGATGGAACTAGAAAGCTCGATGCTCCATTTGTTAAGTGGATCCATAAAGCATTGGAAGTAGAAGATGAAATCAAAGAACTAACAAATAGTCTTGAAACTATCAAAAACGAAATCTTAGATTGTATCTCTGCACTTAAAAATCCAGAGTACGAAAGATTGCTGATTTACAGATACATTGATTTGTTAAATTGGCAAATAATAGCTGACAAAATGTTTATATCAGTGTCAACTTTAAAAAGATGGCATAATAATTCATTGGAACTACTAAAAAAATAACAAATGACGTATAATAATTATAAAAGACATTCTCAATTTTTAATTTGGAATGTTGTAATTTGAAAATTGGTGTTTTATGGATGATAATAGCAATGAGGTAAGTAGATTAGTAGCAGAAAATAATAAATACAAAGAAAAAATCAATAAATTATTTGGGATTGCTTGTTGGTTATTTCTGGGCTCTATAATTGGCATACCCTTTATAATAGGACTTATTTTAGTTATTATTACATCTTCATATAAGAAGAAAGTTGTTGATAACTGTCGTAGATTATTGATCATTTTGATTTTAGAGCAAGGAGTTGAAGAGTTGCTTGAAATATATAATTACGTTCACTCTGATGAAGCTACACCTTTAATTAAGCAAATGTTAAAAAAAGAATTATTAGGATTCAAATTATCGGACGATAGATTAAGAGTAGAAAAGGAGAATATAGAGTATGTTAAGTGTTGAAAAATTACAAGAAAACAAAAAGTTAATGGATTTGGAAAATGCACTAGTTATTGCAGGCGAAGATATGCAAGCAAATGAGAATCCAATAAAGCGTGCTCATCACCATTTGATTTTAATTATATTATCTTGGCTGATATGGATTGGTTGGGCAGCAAGTGGTAAGAGAAAAAGATATAAGGAAGCGTCAAAGCGCTACAATGAAATATGGGATCAAATACTGCTTCATTTAGTTTTAGAATGTGAATGTAAGAATACTGGTGAAATATTTGATTATATGGCTATGACAAGACAAAATTGGTGGTGGAGAGATAAAGTTAAAGAAAAAAGAACTAAGAAAATTGCTAAATGGTATAGAAAACTTATCGACAAGGGTACTCTTATGGGATGTACTATCACAGAAACAGGCAGTTTCGTTTTAAGCAAATAAAGACATTTAGTTCGAAGAATTTTATATACTAGCATTCCTCAAAGTTATTTTTGCTCAGACAAAAATTGAACCGTTTTGAACCATCGTGAACCATTGTGAATATGTCAAGAGTGTGGTAGTATTATAATGAGCAAAGCTATAAACGAATGGAATACTGGCTTTAAACCCAGCCTAGAAATAATGAGAATTCAGAAATGGATTCTTTTTTATTTTTGCAGAGATACTTGTAGTATTCCAACTGGTGAGTTATTACAGTTTTTTATCTACAGTTGGAGTGATTAAATGAAAGGAAAAATGCTTGACCTATACGAAAAATGGGAGGCTTCAGGCCATCTTGATGACAAGCTCAAGTCGATATCAGAGATGGTATCCAAAAGAGCAACCCAAAGACAGGTCGCTGAATATTGAACTGATACCAAAAACCTGTACTTTGATACAATATAAGTGTATGCAGGAGGGATCACATGAAAGATAAAAAGAAAACAAACTAAAAGGAATAAAGAATGATTTAAAAGAACAAAATAAAGACTTAAGAGCGATTAATACAAACCTTCGTTATGATAGTACGAACCTAGATTTATGGAAACAGAAGCAATCAAAGCTTAATGATATATTAGTTCAAACAAAGAAGAAGCTTGAAACTCAAAACCAGGAACTTGAGCATGCGAAAAAAGCGGTGCAAGTTGGTGACATGAGTAAAGAGGAGTTTGATAAGTTAAAACGAAATGTCCAGTACACTGAAGCTGAACTTGCTAAGATGAATGGGCAGTTGGATAAAACTCAAGACAAAATCAAACAACTTGCTAATGCTAAGTTTGATAAGATTGGAAAACTTGGTTCAACATTAACGAAAAGTGTGACGGTACCTATTTTGGGTGCCGTTTCTGCTTTAACAGCGTTTTCCATCAAATCTGCTTATGCATCTGATGAAATTGGAGACACCGCTGAAAAGATAGGACTATCTGCCGAAGCTCTACAAGAGTGGAATCATACCGCGACCATATTAGGTGTATCAACTGAACGTATGGAAAGAGCATTTGTTAAAGTTAATGGTATCTTAGGGGATATCGCCACTGGTAACGGAGACAAGTATGCTGAAAGTTTGGCATTGATTGTATTATCACTTGATGATTTAGAAGGTAAAAACACTGATGAAGCATTTAATTTAATTAGAGATGCATTAAGTGGTGTTGCTGTTTATAAAAAAGAAGGACTTGGATCAATTAATAACAACGCATATTATACAGTAGCAACAAATGACTATGTACTAGGTAATAATTCAAGTTTAAGAAATGGTGAAGACATTATTTATACAGGTAAAGCAGTCCTTGATTTAATGGATGAAGTGATCCGAAATCAAAAAGATAATGGAGCAACCTCGTGGTCAACAAGCTTACCTATTATTTTTGATAGTATGTTAAGCTTTAATGTAGCATTTGTTGAAGTACGAAAAGAAATATATATATAAAACAAAGGAAGTCTATGACTTCCTTTTTATTTTCTAAACCAGTAACCTCTAGATGTGCCACCACTACCACGATTTTTAGTCACACCCATCATTGAAAGAATAATTGGTACGAGGAAACGTCCAAATGCACCTAGAAAAAATACTGCAATCACAATCAAAATAACTGTTTCTGTCGGGCTTAAAGTAAATGCCCATATTTGTTCTTCACTTGGTAATCTTGTTGTTATTGAATATTTTTCACCAAAAAAATCATAAATATCGTAGTATGTTTGATCAATGTAACTATAAGACCAATTATAGATTTTATACGCAGAATTAGCAATTAATTCAAAGTATAAATTGACAATTCTTTCATCAATATCATCAAGTGTTGGATCGTTAAAATATTCTTCAATTAACATATCGGCTTCAAATGCAGATAAATAAGTACTCATTCTAGTTCCTATTTCAAATACCATTTCTTTATACACTTTTGTACCATTTATCTCTTCAAAGAATAAGAAAATCATAATACCAAGGTCATTTCCGCCAACACCATAACTATTGAAAATAGCAGTAGTATCAATTGAACCTACTGCACCTAAATGCGTAGCAACAACAATTTGTATACCACGTAATTCATCATCTTCAATACCTTCATAAGTCATCGTATCTTCATAGTAATATTGTCCATTTGAAAAGATGTACCACTTTGTTGATTGAAGCAGTGCACCAGCGGCATCGTTAATATAAAACTCTGAAGTTGGCTGGTTTAATGATGTGTATGGTTGTTGACAAGCAGATAGTATAAAAATCATACATGTTGAAACACATATCACTAAACCTTTATAAAGTAATGATTTCATTAGGTATTATGCGTAGGGTAGAACAGTAACAAACTCAGAAGGTAATGAATAGGCGTTTTTTAATTCAAATCCAAAAGCGAAGACATTATTTGGAAACTTTCTAAGGAATGAATTATATAAAAAGACAGTTTCATTATATTGGTTAATAGCAAATGAAACAGAATTTGTAGATGCATTATACTCAGCTAAGAATGCTGAAGTAATACCAACTGTTGTCCAGTTTGATGGATTATCTTCCATATAAGAAACTAGCGTAACAAACATCGATTCTAATGCAGTAAATTCTTGTTCAAGTTCATCAGGTGATGCTTGATTAGCTACAGCATCAGCAAAAGCTTCACGAGCTTGTGTAATCAATCCTAACTGGGTTAAGATTTGATTATCAGCTGTTTGTATAGTCGCTTGATAAGCTAATACTTTACTATATCTGTTATCAATAGCAACATAAATTTGAGTTTTTCTAAAGTACATCAACTCATCATATTCACTTGCTTGGTTGTTAGCCCCAATCCAAGTCCCTAAAAAAAGCGCAATCAAAAGTGCGAAGAATCCGCATACACTATAAATAATTATTTTTGTTTTATTCAACCCAATATCCCCCTTATTGAATGAAATAAATCCAGATGATTAAATTATATAGCAAAAACTTTGAAACTCAAATGAAATTGCATAAAATACATACGCTGAATTGAACTGATACCAAAAACCTGTACTTTGATACAATATAAGTGTATGCAGGAGGGATCACATGAAAGATAAAAAAAAACAAATAGACTATGGAGCGGAGAATTCAAATTAAAGGTCGTTTTAGACATCATTGAAAATGAACTCTCATACAGTCAAGCAGCGCGTAAATATGATATGTATTTATCATCAGGGAGTCTAAACGATACATTGCCTGCAAGATGGATATATCAGTATAGACTCTATGGAAAAGAGCGTTTCTTTCAAACACCAAAAGATTATCGTAAGAATCCAGTTAGAAAGTTTCATAAACCATCCCAAGAGATAGAACAGGATTTAGAACTCAAAGTTAAGCATCTAGAAATGGAACTTGAATACTAGAAGATTACTTATCGCTAAAGTTTAAAAAACAGGAACAAACAAACAAAAATACCAAGTCGTCAAAGAATTAAGGCGGAAATATGCATTAAAAGATCTATTTCTAATATCAGGACTTCCTAAGTCGGTTTATCACTATTATGAGCATCGTAAAGAAACGGATAAGTATCACGATATCAAGATACTGATATTAGAAATTTTTGAAGCGAGCAATCAAACATATGGCTATAGACGCATTAAGCTCGCCCTTCAAAACTTTTATCAGGTCAAAATAGCTTATAAAACAGTTGTAAAGCTCATGAAAGAGCTACATATCGTCTGTAAGGTAAGAAAAAAGAGATATCGCTATATCTCTCAAATATCAAACAAAATTACACCCAATCTACTTAAGAGAGACTTTAAAAAAGATGAAACTAATATCGCATGGGTCACAGATGTATCAGAGTTTAGATTTAATCGTAAACGTTTATATCTGTCTGTCATTCAAGATCTTTACAATGGCGAAGTCAAAGGTTATCAAATATCAAGAAGTCAGAATCAAGATTTAATCTTAAAGACACTGAAGAAATCAATCAACCCAAATGAAGACTTATCAAAGCTTCTCATACACTCTGATCAAGGCATTCTATACCAATCACCTAAATATCGTAATTACCTTAAGAAATCATCATTTACTCAATCCATGAGTGCTAAAGGTAATGCCTATTAAATGTCAGTGGTTGAAAGTTTCTTCGGGACGCTTAAATGCGAAACCATCTACTTACAAAAGGTTAAATCTTTATCTGATTTAATTAGAACAATTGATGAGTATATCCATTGGTATAATCACGATAGAATAAAATTAACTCTAGGTGGCTATTCACCTATTCAATATAGGTTAATGAATCAACAAATGATATAATAACTACAAAGAACATAAAGTACAAGAAAATTGTATCAATTCAATTTACTAATCGCCTCAAGTATCAGGTCTTTTTTGTTGAAAGGGATACATGTTTCCTATCCGCAATTCTTGTCTTCCATAGATTGAACTAAAATTATAGATATCATGAATACCATTACGATAGACAATAAATTTAATGTGCTATAATTTACTTGTAGGAGCGTGAGTACTAATGGTAAACAATGAAAAATATATGATTATGACGGTAGAAAGTTATCCTTTTGGTTGGGAAGTAAAGTACTTCTATTTACCAGTTGGACCAAGGTTAACCATAGGTGACGTAATTAAATCAATAAATGGAAAAAGTTATCGAATTTTAGACGGTAAAACACAATTAAACTTTGAAGATATTGATTTAACCAAATATTCGTTATTCGAGTAATTTTGGGTTTAGATGCATAGGAATTTTCAATGATTTTCATTTTACTACAGTATGTTGATTATTTAGTTGAAGATGATGATTAATAAAGCTTGGGCAACACAGTTCAAATTGAAGAGTCATTATCAACACTTCTCTTTTTAAGTCATTTATATAGGGATGATATTATATTTGCAAAGGTGCTAATTTGTATCAAAATAGGTAGTATTACACATATTGAATGTATAGGTTTGATACAATTGTATCAAACCTTTTTTTCATGAAGAAACGTGAGTTTTCCCCTATTTTCAGGTTTAGGCAGTTTCAAGAGTTGCTAAATATTAGTCTTTTTCTATGCATGAATCAAAAGCCGATTCAACCTTTTAACGATTACCCAACAATTTACACGATTATTCAACAATTTACATTATTATATTCAGGCTCATATTCGAACTATCATGATTTTGATGAACCAATCACTTGGATCACATCACATGAAGAATATTCCGATTCCGATTATCCATTTGAATTAGATGAAGCATATTTTGATAATTATAGTCTCTATACTTATTCGTTTGTTCATAGTGATTTAGGAAGAAATATTTTCATGTATGATAATTTTCTATTGGTAGATAACACTCTATTTATTACATGCGTAATCAATAACGAACTTATCGTTTCACCTGCTTTTGGTAGTTATGCACTTGTATTCGCTATCCCAAAAGGATTAATAAACAACAATGTTGAAGTGTTGGTAGCACCTAATGGTTCTAAAGATTTGATATTTGATGAACTTACTGAAGTCAGAAGTGTATCAACTTTTCAACTTCTTTACTTCGAGTTAATGGAAACACAATTATTTAGTATCAATTTTAATAGAGAAGGTACGTGGTCTATTACAGCAATCACGGGTAGATTATTTAATATATCAAATAATCAGGAGATATCCATGAGTATGTTCTCAGGTCTATATGGCTATCAGGCAACCTTGGAACCAGGCGAATATATTTTTATCTTAGATATTCGTAATAACGAATACTCAAATGAATCCTTTTATATATTTGATTATAATGCAATATTATTTAATGAAGATTGATTCAATAATTAATCAGTGCACTGTGATTATAAATTAGGATGCGTAAAAAAACTCAAAGGTGCATAAATTCACATTTATGTCTTTTTTTGTCGTAATTTACGATGAAAAATGCTTGATGAATCGATCAACGAGTTTAATCTAATAGACAACCTTATATTTTAATGTTATGATGAAATTAGATATTACATTACAAAAATCTCTTTACATCATGATATGTCATAAATATTCGTTTGTTGATACAAAATCTTATAAAAGAAGGTATATTTATGAAGAGTAAAATTTTAATATACATACTAAGTGGTGCTCTAGGTCTAACAGTTATGGTTGGTGCCTTTTTTATTCTTAAACAAACAATTGGTGTTGAACTTGAATCTAGTATTGAGTTAAGCACTGATGGAGTTACTGAAAAGGAAATGAGTATTGTTGGTTTAGACCTTATACCAGGTACAAGTAAAGAATATGTTATTAACTTACTAGCTGATGATGCATCTAGTTATGATATTTCATTGGATTTTAAGAAAAAAGGCGTTGACTCTTTAAAGGAATATATTCATGTTCGAGTAACTGTTGGTGATGTGACAGTTAATAAAACACTTGCCGAATTATTTGAAAAGGGTTTAAACTTTGTCGATGCAAATGCGGATAAAATTTACATTACGTATTTAATGCCTGAGAGTGTAGGCAATGAGGCTCAAGGTAAAGAGATATCATTTAATATAAAACTAACAGTTGTCAAATGATATAAAAAGGGGATAGACTAGATGGGATCTAAGCTAAAGAAAACAGTTAAATTTTTAAGCAATATATTATTTTATTTAATCTTAGCAATATCTTTATTCGTATTAGTACTCGTGATTAGTATTAAGAAGAATAGTGAAGACGCAGCAACTGTTTTCGGATATCAGCTTAGAATTGTTCAATCCTCTTCAATGGAGAAACATGAATCTGTTGACACAAGTCATTTTGACATAAAAGACATTAAGGTTAAATCAGTTGTCTTTATTAAGGTTGCACCGAGTGATAATCAAGAACTAAATGAATGGTATAAGACAATTGAGATTGGCGATGTACTAACATTTAAATATGTTTATACCAAACAAGAGACAATTACTCACCGTGTTATAGAGATTAAAGAAAAAGACTCAGGGTATTTAATTACGCTTGAAGGAGATAATAAAGCAGGCGATTCAAATACCCTAACGCAAGTTATTGATACTACGATTATAGAAAATCCAAATTATATCATTGGAAAAGTTGTTGGACAAAGTTATTTATTAGGATTATTCTTGTACACTTTAAGAAATCCGATTGGCATTATATTAATCATTATTGTTCCATGTTTAATTATTATTATTTTACAAATTATAAAAATTGTTAGTGTCCTACATAAAGATAAAAAAGAAAAAGAACATTCTGATATCATAGCTAAGCAAGAAGAACTCTTAAAACAGCAAGAAGAGTTATTAAGACAAGCTAAAGAATTAGAAGAATTGAGAAAACAACTGAACAAAGAAGGGTAGTTGTAAGTAGGTTGCAGTTATTTTAAACGTGCATCCGAGGCTAATAATTATATAAAATCTCTAGCAAATATAGGATAGAATGAGCAAAAGTTAAGGCAAGGCACAGATGAATAGGGAGATTCATTTGGAATTAAAAAAATAAAAAGAAGGAGGAAAATCATGGGGAATAAAAAGAAAGGTTTGTTAACTTCAGTTATGGCAATTATTGCATGCGTGTCACTGATTGTTGCTGGTACATATGCACTGTTCTCAGATTCAATTAGTATTGATAACCATTTACAAGCTGGAACACTTAAAGTAAAACTGGAAAGAACAAGTTTGAAATGGGCAGAACTAAATCCTGTCACAGGTTATTTAGTTGAACAAACAGACAATGAAGTTAAAGACTTTACTAAATCATCAACGCTAACTGAAAATGTATTTGGTTTAGAAGATGAAGTTTTAGTTGTTCCAAATTCATTCTATGAAGCTACATTAAAACTATCAAATAATGGTAGTGTAGCGTTTGACTATACAGTAAAAATCGTCTTAACAAGTAACTCAAATGCATTAGCAGAGCAATTAAAAGTAACAGTTGATGGTGATACAGTAAATGCTAAATTGTTATCAGACGGTGAAACAATTTTAGTCAGTGGAACGATGGACAAAACTGTTTCAAACAGCGCCAAGTCATTCACAATTAGAATTGAATTCATTAATCAAAATGATAACAATGATGCACAAGATTTAACAGTTGACTTTGATTTAATAGTTACAGCAATTCAAAGAACAACTGAATAAAATAATATTTTTAGGTTATAAAACCAAAAAATACTTAGGGAGAAGTATATGAAAAAGAAAGTTATTACAAGTGCAATATTAACAATTGCTTTAGCACTTAGCATCCTATTAGGTGCGACTTATGCATTATTTACAAGTGAAAGTACAAAAAATATTGAAGTAACGAGTGGTAAAGTAAGTATCGTTGCTCAAGTTAATCAAAGTAGTATTCAAACAAAAGAATTAGGCAAAGCTTATCAAGATGGAGCAGGTAATACTTTTGCTGGAGCTGTCGTTTTCCAAGCAAATGAAATTGTTCTAGAAAGATTAGTGCCAGGTGATGGTGTTAAATTTACAGTAGATATTACAAATGATAGTAATGTCATTGTTAAATATAGAGTGAAAATCTCTTCAGTTGCTCCAGTTGGAGTAGACCCAAAAGACAGTCAATTACTTTTCTCAGCGTTAAACTTTAATGTTGGTGGTAGTGATTTTAATAATGTTATTCTCTATAGATCAGCTTGGACTAATTTAGCAGTAGGTAGTAACCCAGATAGTATTGACTTTGAAATTGAACTTCCAGAAACTGCTGGAAATGAATATCAAGATTTAGCTACGAAGATTGTTTTAGTCGTAGAAGCAGTTCAAGGTAATGCTGAAGTTACTGCTGGTGAAGAAATTATCCGCTTAGATGGTTCAGCTAACTTAACTGATAATGGTATTTCATTAGATATTCCTGCTGGAGCTATCGAAGATGGTCAAATTCCTGTGATTACAGTTTCACATGAAGAAACACCAAACTTTGAAGTAGTTGGTCCAGAAGATGTAGTCATTAAAGTCTTAAAAATTGAACTACCTCAACTAAGACCAAATAATAATCTTCCTATCACTGTTAAAATTCCAGTTGATAGAAAGATGGAAGATGCAGTAGTATATTACAATAATGGAACTATATTAGAAGCAATGCATACTGTTCCATTAGAAGAAAATGGTCAATTCTTTGTATCATTCACTACAACTCACTTCAGTGAATATATCTTATTTGATCGTCCAATTGAAGCAAGAGTCGTGTCAAATACTTTAGAAGTATACTTTAATGCAGAAGAAGCTTTAAGAAGTGCAACATCAGGCGATATCGTATATCTTGAAAAAGACACGACATTATCAGAAGCATTTGTTATTGATAAAGCAATCACACTTGATTTAGGTTCATTTGCATTAAATGGGGATGTAACACTTGCTCAAGATGTAAAAGCAAGAATGGTTGTTCGTTCACAAACAGAATTAAATAAAGCAATTGATTTAGGTTTCAAAGATATCGTTATTGGTCAAGGATTAAGTACAACATTATCAGTTACAGGAAGTGGATTTACATTCAGTAGCTTAGAAGAAGTTGTATTCAATGCAGCGGTTAGAATGCTTACAATTAACGGTTCAAATAATACAATTGACGGCTTAATGGCAAAAACTACATTACCTTCTTCACAACGTAATGCAGTAAGAGATTATGCTATTATGATCAATGGTTCAAATAATACAGTGAAAAACTCAGTTTTATCAATGGGTGGAACACATACTTGGGGTGCTACAATTTTCGTAACAGGAACAACTGCTGATTCAGTAACTACATTTAGTAACATTAGATTAAATGAAATCACATCAGCAAGAGCATTCCGCGGTTTATTATTTAATGGATACAATGGAACTGTAATCGTTGAAGATTCACTGATTACATCAAGTGGTTACACAATTAATATTGATGGTAGTTCATCAACAGGTAAATTAATTGTAAATGATTCCGTATTAAAAGGATGGACTTCATATTCTAAAGGTTATGAAGTTGAGTTTAACAATTCTACATTCGAAGCTGGTGTTTATAATGTTGTTGCATCTTATACAAAGACAACATTCAATAATGTAACGTTCAAAGATAGTATTGAGTTCTATGCACAAACAACAGATGTTGAATTCTACTTTAATGATTCAACTTATAATGGACAACCTATTACATTAGAGAATTTAAACTCAGTAACTAAGGATGATTCAACTGTTGTATTTGTTAATGGTCAAACATTAGGATTTGCACGTGGTGCAGGTACTGAAGATAATCCATGGATTATTGAAACAGAAGAACAATTCCAAAATATTACATCTAAATATAATGATGCTAAATCTTATTATTGGAAACTTGCACCAAACTTAGTCTTCACAGGTGAAAACTGGAAGTCTGTTAAATTAAATGGTTCAATTGATGGTAATGGTGTAAAATTTACAAAACTTGATCAAACATTATTTAGTACAGTTAAAACTGTATCTAAAGCAAATAGCGTGATTAAGAACTTTGATATTACAGCAGATATTATTAATACAGGTTGGACATCAGCTGTTGTTTCAGCAGCTTACGTTGGTATTGATATGATTAATGTTAATGTACATGGTCAAATCATTGGTGTAACGGGTGTTGCTTCATTCATGACATTCTTATATGATTATATTGATGATGTTGTATTTACAATCAAAGATAGTATCTCAGATGCTAAGGTTGTTGCATTAACAGGTTCAGCAGCAGGATTTATTGCACATCCAATGTATCATACAAGATCGAAGATGACGCTTAAAGTGATTGATTCAGCATTTACAGGTACTTTAGTTGGTCAACAAGGATTCTATTGGTTCACAAACTTCTATGCTGGCACAAGTGACATTGAAGCAACTTATTCACAAACATTCTTTGATGCATATGAGTTAGAAAATAATCATTATTACATGAATGATGTCACTAATAAACCATACGTTGGAACTTATATGGTCCCTTCAAATAAGGGTGGTCAAGGTATGATGGATACAATTTATAATGGTCCTAAACAATCATTAAATTCATCTGCATTAGAACTTCCAGAAACTAAGGGTGATCCAATTTCAGTTGTTAAAGTTGAAGGTGCAACAAGAGCAGTAGCATTCTTAAGAATTGCGCCAAATGATGTTAACAATTCAGGTAATTATGTATCAACTTATATGACAGAAGAAATTGATTTAACAGGTGTATTGGCAGGTTCAGTATTCCAAACTTCACAAATTAAATACTTCAATATTGCTATTAATCCTGAAGGTGTTATGTCTTCTGGTCCAGTAGGAGATACATATAATGTTGTTCATTCATTCTATGGACATACGCATAACGGTGCAGACGTTTATGTAATCCAATATAATGGCGATGAAATTGTATCAATTCAAAGTGTAAGAATCGCAGAAAAAAACAGCTAATTTAAACTAATTTTTGTAGGGTTATCTAATTTGGCCCTTTAAAATAGGTGGTGGCAAGTAAGAAACACCCCTGTCAAGAGGATGATGGCAAAACACCGCTTTAAAAAAGATGGTGGCAGCCAAAATAAGAGCACCTGAAGTTATGTCTTCAGGTGCTTTTTTTACTAGCTAAACTCATGATTATTTTAGTTTAATAGGAATATCTTTATTAATTGAATATAACATGCAGTTTCTAAGTCTATAAAAGTTTTTAATACCATTAGCAGACTTGATAACAGTTTTAATCCGATTATTTACACCTTCAATTGGTCCATTAGATAATCTTCTATGATTGACTTTGATAAATGAATTTTTAATCTCTTTTTTCCATTTTTGAAGTGTTTTACCAAAATCTCGAAAAAGATGATGATCATGATTTTTAAAGAGTCGAATAAGTTCGTTGAGCTCATCATCACAAGTTTCATAATCAGCAGTTAAATTAAATTTTCTATACCTTTCTTTTAATCGATATGCAGATTTTAGTGTATCATCTATGGACAACAGATAATCAAAAATGGTTGATTTATGCCAATAGGTATTTAGTTTTTGAACAGGGATTCTACCATCATGTATATCTTCATAATTTTTTAGAAAAAAATAATGGAATTTCTTGAGCATGTAATAATACATATCATCATGTTCAGGTGCACTTTTGTTTAATCGATATCTATTCATAACTTCAATTCTAATATGTCTAATGGCATCATTTAAATTTCTAATGATATGAAAAGAATCAACAGCGATAAGCGCATGAGGAAATGTAAGTTCTATAACTTCTTTATAAGAATGCCACATATCGATAACAAAAGCTTTAACGCGCTTTTTTTCAGGTATAGGAAAACGTGAGAATACTTGAATCAAATAGTATAGGTATAGAGTCAATTAATGCCATTCAAGGTGATGCAACTGACTTAAATATGATTTCAGATGAAAGTTATGATATGACACTAGTATTAGGACCTCTCTATCATTTATATGATGCTCATGAAGTTGATAAAGCAATTGATGAAGCAATACGTGTAACAAAAAAAGATGGTATTATCATGTTCGCATTCATATCAGTTTTTGGTATTATGGTAAATCATTATTATTATTATTATTATTATTATGGGGATTGGAAGTTTGGTGTTGAAGAAAACTTTACACAGGATTATAAAACTAGGCATTTTAAAAATCAATTATTTACAGGTTATCAAATAGATGAATTTGAAAACATATTTAAGAATAAAAGTACTACGTGGTTAACAACAGCTGGTATGGATGGATATATGGAAGCTTTAGAACGAAGAAAAGAATTTAATTTCAGTGATGAAGATTTCGAATCATTTATAAAATGGCATTTGAATTTTGCTGAAAAAAGAGAATTATTGGGAAGCAATAATCATCTACTATATATATGCAAAAAATAAATAATATATAAGTGTTATAATAAACTTGTAAACTGCATGATTTAATTTGAAATTGATTGAATCCGTTGCGATTTAAGGAGTATCCATGGACAATAATCAAAAAGTCCTAATAGGACAGGGCAAAGTATCTAAAGTATATTTAATCGAAGGTGCTGCATATAAGTGTTTTCCAACATCTTATCCCCTAAGTTGGATTCTGATAAAAGTAGGTGCCAAAAAAGTGGATCATCGGTTAAATCAAAAAGTAAATATAGATGATGATATGATGTTCTTTGAGGTTTATAAAATAGTTCAGAGAACATTTTTTGTTTTGTCTTTTTTGACTTTATCAACAAAAGATTAAAGTGATATTTAAGTAAATAACATTGTGATTACTCTTAAAAATTTAAATAGATTAACGATAAGAAAGGATGTATTTTATGCCAACTAAGGTTTTAATTATCAATGATAATCAATCAGAACTTTTAAGTATGAAGAAAATTTTGACAAACTTTGATATTTTAAATGCATTAAATATAAAAAAAGCATTAGATATTTTAGAAAATTCAAACGATATTAATCTAATTATCTTGGATTTAAAAATGACACAAACAAGTGGATTTGAATTTCTTCAAAAAATAAAAGAAAGCGACAAATATAAAGGCATAAGATGCATTATTTTAACGAATCATGACGATATTGAAAATGAAATAGAAGGTCTTAAATTAGGTGCAATTGATTTTATTAGAAGACCTTTTCATCTTGAATCACTAAGGGCTAGAATTGATGTGCATATTTTGTTATTAACTATTCAAGATGCACTTAATCAAAAATTAGACGAACAAAAAATTTCACTTGATGTGCTGTTAGAACAAGCACCAATTGGGATTGCAATCTCGCAACATAACGCAGCGGAACATTTTGCTAAAGAAAAATTAAGAATTAATCAGAAGTATGAAGAAATTACAGGTTGCACAAAGGAAGAGTTAATTCAAACCGGTTGGGCAGCAATTACACACCCGGATGATCTAATAAAAGATTTAGAAAAGTTTAATCAACTCAAACAAGGAGATATTAATAGTTATCATATTGAAAAAAGAATCTTTAAACCAGATGGAAAAATTATATGGGTTTATTTAACTGTGGCCACATTAGAAAGATTGAGT
Organism: Acholeplasma hippikon; assembly: GCF_900660755.1. NCBI lineage: Bacteria > Bacillati > Mycoplasmatota > Mollicutes > Acholeplasmatales > Acholeplasmataceae > Acholeplasma > Acholeplasma hippikon. The sequence continues at coordinate 478,667 of NZ_LR215050.1, read as the reverse complement.
GACACTGAATTTAATTATATTTCTTTACTTCAAGATATAACACACAAAAAAGAATTAGAACTTGAGCGAGAGTATAATTTATATCATGATAAAGTAACGGGATTATATAATAGAGAATATTTCAACAATCTCTTATCTAATGATTTAAAAACACATTCATACTCAAAGATAGCATTAATAGGTATCAACTTGAGTTCTATACAATTGATTGCCGTAAATTACGGATATTTATATAGTCTAGATTTGATTAGACAAACCGCTAATGCGTTAAATGAATTTGTCTCATCAAATCATCAATTATTTGTTACACATGAAACAAGATTTTTATTTTACATGACAAATTATAATAATCGTTCAGATGTAGATGCATTCTGCGAACAAATCTCAGCTCGATTAAAAGAAGTTTTTCATAATGACAAAATTGGAGGAGGAATTGGTGTATTAGAACTTCAGGAATGTGATAGAGAACTTGAAATTGATATGATTTCAAGAAAACTTCTAAAAGCATCAGAAAAATCTAATGGTCTTTTTTCAAAGGAATTTGAAATTTACTATTATGATGACTTAATGGATGAGGAATCTAAAAGAGAAATAATTATACGAAATGCACTGTTAGATATTGTTAATGGTAACAATAGTGACAATGAACTTTATGTTCAGTATCAGCCAATTTATGATTTAAAACAAAACAAAATAACAGGATTTGAAGCTTTAGGTCGACTACATACAAAAGAATTAGGAAATATACCACCGCTTGATTTTATTAGTATTGCTGAAAAAACGAAGATAATTATTCCGATTGGAGAAATAATCACAGAGAAATCACTTAAGTTTTTAAGTGATATAAATAATGAATATCCAAATATTGGTGTTACAATTAATGTTTCAGCTATCCAAATGTATACCTCTGATTTTGTAACTAAATTACTCAATATAATTGATAAATATCAAGTGAATCCTAAAAATGTTGGTTTAGAGTTAACAGAATCAATTATTGTCGTAGATTATGAGCAAATTAATACGCACTTAGATTGTTTAAAAGAAGAAGGTATTCAAATCTACATTGATGATTTTGGTACTGGTTATTCATCTCTTGCTAGAGAAATTGAATTAAAGATGGATTTTTTAAAAATCGATAAGTATTTTATTGATAAATTAATTTATCGCGATCACGACAAATGTATAACTGGAGATATTATTTCAATGGCACATAAATTAGGACATCAAACAGTTGCGGAAGGTGTTGAAGATAAAATACAACTTGAATATTTAAGAAAAAATAACTGTGATAGAATTCAAGGGTATTATTACAGTAAACCGCTCAGTAAAGAGGATGCAGTCAAATTTTTAATACAAGATAAGAAAATATAATTTAAGTTTCAATATATGACTTGGTTTTATATAAACTAGGTCATTTTTTTTGATAGTTATTAAAATGTTTGAAAAAAGTGCTTTATTACTTTACAATATTAAATATAATAACGAATCATAAATTTAATAAAGGATGAATGTATTGTGATAGAATGTCAAAAACCGTTTACTCAAAATAGAAAACGTTGGTATCGCGTACTTAAATTTTTGATGCGATCAAGATATAAAAAACCAGAATTCATATTTTTAGGTGATAAACCTAGTCATGGAGCCATAATTCTTTCAAATCATGTTGGAACCGATGCACCAATGTCATTAGAAATATATTGTGATTTTCCAATAAGAATGTGGGGAACACATGAGATGAATTCAGGTTTGATAAAACTATACAAATATCAATCAAAAGTATATTATCATGAAAAGAAACATTGGAATCTTCATTTAGCAAGATTGTTTTGCATAATTGCTAGTCCGCTCACTAGTCTTTTCTATAAAGGATTAAATTTAATTTCAACCTACAAAGATTTTAGATTCAAATATACATTAGAGGAAAGTTTAAAAACCATTAAGAATAAAAAGGAAAATATTGTTATTTTCCCAGAAAAGTCAGATGAGGGATATTTAGATGAACTTAAAGGTTTTCACGGTGGATTTGTCGTACTTGCCGAGTATTTACTAAGAAATCAAATTGATGTGCCTATTTATGTATCATATTTTAATTTAAAAGAAATGACATATATATTTGGAAATCCTATTAATTATAGTACACTTAAAAAAATGGGTTTAAACCGAAATGAAATTGCAGAGTATCTAGTTAATGAATGCAATAAGTTAAATAAGTTAAATTTAAAAAATGTTGAAGAAGAATCATTAGTGAAAGTATAAAAATAATCATAAAAATTAAAGTATTCAAGGATTTTTGTTATCATAGATTTATTGGGATTGTAAAAAAAACAACATAGGAGAATGTATATATGAAAGTAAAAACAATTATCTTTGATTTAGATGGTGTAATTGTCCATACAGATAAATTTCATTATTTAGCTTGGGAAAAGATTTGTGAAGAAGAAGGATTACTTTTTGATGAGTCAATCAATCATCAATTACGTGGTGTCTCAAGAAGAGAATCTCTAGATTTAATTTTGAAGTATAACCAAAAAGAACTAAAAGATATAAAAAAAGATGAATTGCTTGAGAAGAAAAACAACTTATACAAAGAAAGCTTAAATCATTTAACAAAAAATGATTTAAGTAATGATATATTAGATACATTACTAGAACTTAAAAAAAGAGGCTACTTAATCGCAATTGGATCATCAAGCAAGAATACAAAATTTATATTAGAAAAATTAGAGATTATAAATCTTTTTGATGCGATCAGTGATGGGACGAACATCAGTAGGTCAAAACCAGACCCTGAGGTTTTTCTATATATTTCTAACATACTAAATCAGTCAAATGAAACTTGCTTGGTTGTTGAAGACGCAAATGCAGGGATTGAGGCAGCTAAAAGGGTGAAGATGATTGCTGTTGGTATTGGAGATTCAGTAAGTGAAGAAATTGCAGATTATAAGATAAAAAATATTTCAAATATCATTCAATTACTTGAATTAATAAATAATAATTAAATTTAAAAAAATAACTCAACATCAATAAATATTACGATAAAAATTTTGATGTTCAAACTTTAAATAGATATTTAAAGTTAGAAGGGATCAAAAAGAGTTTTTAATATAAAAAAAATAAAAAAAATAGTTTTTTAGGTGTAAGCGCTTGCAATATAAAGTTGATTGCAGTATAATTCATTTATGAAGACCAGTTAAAACAAAAGGGGGATATTATGAAGAAAATATTAATGTTATTAGCAATCGTATTGCTAGGAACTAGTCTTTTAGCTTGCAACAAAGAAAAGAGTGAAGTCGAAAAAATTATCGATCAAGCTCAAAACATGACACTTGATGAGCTTATGGCTAAAGCTTATGAAGAGTCTAAAGATGCTACACTTTATGGTTTAGGTAACTCAAGCCGTGGTAAAACAGCGGGGGAAACTTTTGTTGCTAAAATGAAAGAAAAATATCCAGATTACAACGGTGTTATTGAGTGGAGCCAACCTAAAGAAAACTCAATTTTCGAAATGTTAACTCAGGATACTAACTCTGCAAGTCCTAAGTTCTTCATGACTTTAATTCAAGATGGTAGCCAAATTCAGTCTAAGATGATTGATACTGGAATCTTATTAAACTTCATTCCAAAAGAATTTAGAGAAGCGCAAGGCGTTGACTTAAAAGAAAATGGTAATCCATTAGCATTACAAACACTTTCTAAAGTATTTATGTACAACCATGGAGATGGTCAACATACATTTGATAATGTTTGGGATTTCGTAGCACAAGGTCAAAGACCAATGTTCATGGGATTAAACTCAGAACCAGTTGGCTTCAACTTCCTATTAATGTTAACTCAAGATAAATACGTTAAAGTTGTTAAAGAAGCATTTGATGCTTTATCAGCAGAAGAAAAAGCTTACTTCCAACCTAAAGTTGATGCTTTAAAGAATAAAGCTAAAGACTTAGGTTTAGGTAAAGATGCTGAATACTCATTAGCATGGATTCAAGAATGGGTAAACAACATGAACGTTAAAACTGATGATGGTCCAATTTCAGTAGATTTAGTAAACAAATCAGCTGCTGGTCAAACAGCATTAATCGTTTACTCTAAATTAAGATCAATTACTGAATCAGCAGAAGCATCAGTAAATAACGTTAAAGTTGCTGCTTATGAATCAGGTTATGTAGGATTTGGTGGTTATGCTTATAAACACTACTTACAAATCTTAAAGAACTCTCCACATCCTTGGACAGCTGCTGCATTCATCACTTACATGTTAACTGATGCTACAGGATTCAATCCATGGGGTAAAGACATTGGTGGATATTCTCCAAACCCAGGAATTAATTTAGATCACTCTCAAGCAGGTTATGTTGACGGTGTTAACGTATTCCCAGCTAAGAATGATAAAGGTGCTGATTGGTGGTTATCAATGGACGCTGGTAAAGGTCGTTTAGTAGTAGAAGATCCAGTTTATGCTTCACAAGTTGCATTCACAGTTGGTGAATGGATCGAAAGTTTATCTAATTTCAAATAATTAATCATTAACTTAGGAGAAAAATTATGAATGAGGCAATTAAAACAGACAAACGAAAGATTCAAAAAAACAAAGTAAAAACATTCTTTCAAAAGCCAGAAAACGTCATTCTTGTTTTATTTGGTGTTGTCTTAACAATTGCTACCATTGCTCCAATTTTAACACTTCTAGTTGATACATTTGTGATTAAACCCGGAAGTTATGCCGCATATGCGACAGGTAAATCTTCCGGGTTTACTCTAGTCAATTGGAAAGACTTGTTTTTTGGGAATTCATCAAAACAGAATTTATGGCTTCCTTTATGGAATAGTATAGTCTTAGCAGTTATGTCATGTCTTGTTTCAATCGCATTTGGTGGAACATTTGCTTACCTTGTGACAAGAACTAACATGAAATTCAAAAAATATTTAAGTGCTATTTTTATCTTTCCATATATTATGCCACAATGGACATTAGCGGTTGTATGGCTAAACTTATTTAAGAGTGCGGCAGTTACAGGGGGATCAAACGGTTTAGTAGCATCGTTATTTAACGTTAATATGCCAGCTTGGTTTGTACAAGGGATGTTCCCATCGATACTTATTCTAGCATTACACTACGCACCGTTTGCGTATATTTTAATCGGAAGTATTTTTAGAAATATGGATTCAAATCTAGAAGAGGCAGCAGTTATTTTAAATACACCTAAATGGAAAGTATTTAGAAAAGTTACCTTACCAATGATTTATCCGGCTATTCTTTCTACAGTATTATTAGTTTTTGGTAGTGCGATGGGTAGTTATCCAGTACCACATTACTTAAAACTAACAACACTTTCTACTAAGTATGTTCAGTTAGGTGTACGTCGTGCTGGACAAACTAGTATCCTTGGTGTCATTATGATGTTATTTGGGGTTGCCATTTTAATGGTAAACCAAAGAGCCACAAAGAGTAGAAAATCATATACAACAGTGACCGGTAAGAGTGGACAAGCAAGTGAAGTTAATTTAGGTAAAATTGGAAGATATGCAATCGCATCATTCTTTATCATTTTTACCTTCTTTACAAGTATTTACCCAATCTTCTCGTTCGCATTAGAAACATTCCTACCAAACCCAGGAGATTATAGCTTCTTAAAATCTGGTGACTGGAGTTCATTAACACTTAAATGGTGGACTCACCGCGGTACTGGAGAAGCAGGTACCTATGGTCAACAAGGTATTTTATATAACACAATGATTTGGAATGGTTTCAAGGGTTCATTAATTGTTGCATCAGTATCTGCATTAGTTGCAGGGACAATTGGGTTATTAATTGGGTATGCAGTTGCGAAGCGTAGAAAGACGAAGTTAGCATCATTTGTTAACAATATCGCATTTTTACCTTACTTATTACCATCATTAGCAATTGGTATTGCATTCTTTATTTTTGGATCAAACTTAGGAATTTACGATACTTATCTTTTAGTAATTATCGCAGGAACAATTAAGTACATTCCATTCTCAGCTAGATCATCTTTAAACTCAATGATGCAGTTAAGTAATGAAATTGAAGAAGCTGCGTTAATCCAAGGTATTCCATGGCGTAAACGTATGACTCGCATCATTATTCCAATTCAAAAAGCTGCAATCATCAGTGGATTCATGCTTCCATTTATGACTGCGATTCGTGAATTAACATTATTCATGCTACTTGTGAACCAATCTAAATTAAGTACAACATTATTATCATATTTTGATGAAATGGGACTTTATGCATTCTCAAGTGGTATTAACTTAGTCATTATTATTACTATTCTATTATTTAACTTTGGAGTAAATAAACTTACTGGAGCAAGTTTAGATAAAGGCGTTGGAGGAGGAAAGTAAAATGCCAGAAATTATATTAACGAACATAACAAAAAGATGGGGCAATTTCTACGCCGTTGATAACCTAAATCTAACAATAGCAGACAATTCATTTGTTACACTATTAGGCCCATCAGGATGTGGAAAAACAACAACATTAAGAATGATTGCAGGCTTGGAATCACCAACGTCTGGTAAAATCACAATCGATGGAGAAACTGTATTTGATAGTGAAGCTGGAATTAATGTTCCACCTAACAAGAGAAAAGTAGGATTCTTATTCCAAAACTATGCTTTATGGCCAAATATGACTGTTTATGATAACATAGCATTTGGTTTAAAAAATATCAAAGAAGAAATGCCTTCTGTTAACTTTGCGGTGAAAAAATTAGATGATTTAATGGAAGTACTAAAAAAAGCACCAGCATTAAAAACTATTTTTGAAGAGTCACTTAATAAAGAAGGCGAAGTTGATGCTAAAAAAGCGACACTTAAAATAATTGACAAGTTTAAAGTATCAAGTTATACAGCAAAATCAATTTTAGGATTCAAACTATATCATGTTGAATCATTTGAAGAAAATGTTGAGAAGAAGTTAGCAGAACTATCTGCACATAAAGATGCTGAAATTCAAAAAATTTCACAAAAAGGCATTACTTTAAATGAGAAATATGAAGAAATTAAAGATGGTAAAGTTATTCTTAAGAAACGTAGATTACACAAAGAAGAAGTTGATTTACGTGTCTATGATGTAGCTAAGATTGTTAAAATTGGTATGTTTATGGATCGTTATCCGAATGAACTATCAGGGGGACAACAACAACGTGTTGCTATTGCAAGAACACTAGCTCCTGAACCAAAAGTATTATTCATGGACGAACCACTTTCTAACTTAGATGCTAAGTTACGTTTAGAAATGCGATCAGAGTTACAAAGACTTCACGTAGATACTAATTCTACATTCATTTATGTAACCCACGATCAATTAGAAGCTATGACTTTAGCAACTAAAATCTGTTTATTAGATAATGGTATTCTTCAACAATATGAAGAACCACTAACTGTTTATGAAAAACCAAATAACATTTTTGTTGCTGACTTCGTTGGTAACCCTGCAATCAACTTTGTTGATGCAGTTGGTAAAGAAGTAGATGGTAAATTTCAAATTAAGATTTGGGATAAATATGATGTGACATTTACTCCAAATGAAAAAGTAAATTATGATAAATGGTTAAAAGAAGCTGAAGCCAAAGCTCTAGCTGAAAAACATGAGTATGCAATCGAAAAAATTAATAAAGATATGCCATTTAATTATGTAGTATCTAAAGTTGAGTCAACTGAATTAGTTTCTGAAGATGCAACAAAACATAAGGCTGATTTTATCTTAGGTATTAGACCGGAATTTATTGAAATTAATAAAGATGGTCAATTTGAAGGTGAAATTTATAGTTCAATGCCAACAGGTATGGAAACAACTGTGAAAATTAAAGTTGGTAAGTATTTAGTAACTGGTGTGGTATTTGGAAATATTAACTATCACATTGATGAAAAAGTCAGATTTAATATTAATACAGATAGTATCAATATTTTCTCAGCAAGTAATCAAAGATTAGTTACTACAGGATCACTAAAATAATTAGAAAACCTTTCAAGCAAAAACTATTCAAATAGTAATTGTTTGGAAGGTTTTTATGTTATATTTAAGAAAAGTCTATAGAAAGAAGAAATATATGCAAGAAATTCATACAAAGAAGTAACTAATTACTGAAAGTGAAAAAACGTATCAGAAATTGATAGATTATATCAGTAGTTTAGATGAAACTTTACAAAATAAAGCATTTAAAACTTCTGACCATGATAAAAATATACGAGATGTTTTAGCTCATCTTTATGAATGGCATCAGTTATTATTTACAGCATATAAAGTTGGATGTGTGGAAATGAAAATACCTATTCTTCCCAAAAAAGGTTATACTTGGAATGAACTTAATCGACTTAATCAAGATATTTGGGAGATGTATCAAGATGTGTCCTTAAGAGAAATTAAAGAAAGATTAAATCAATCTCATTATGAAACACTTTTGATTGTAGAAAAATTAAGTGAAGCAGAACCGTTTAATAAAGGCGTATTTACATGGACGGGGGATTCAACCTTAGCACATTACATCATGGAGCATTTATCACTTCACTATGAATGGGCATTGAACAAAATTAAAAATCTATTGAATGAGAATAAATAAAGGGCTACGCCCTTTTTTATTAAACTAAAGTATGTAAAATAATGTTATCGCTTACATTTAATGTATAATGGACTTAAATAGGGGGTTAATATGAAAGTTGCAAATTGGAAAGATGCAGTTATTTATCAAATTTATCCACGAAGTTTTAAAGATTCAAATGATGATGGTATTGGGGATATACCAGGAATTATTTCAAAATTAGATTATTTAAAATCATTAGGTGTAGACATTATATGGTTATCACCTGTTTATGATTCACCAAATGACGATAATGGATACGATATTTGTGATTATCAGTCAATTCATAAAGATTTTGGAACCATGGAAGATATGGAAAATTTAATCAATGAAGCCAAAAATAGAGGTATAGGTATCATTATGGATTTAGTGATTAATCATACCTCAGATGAGCATCCGTGGTTTATTCAAAGTAAAGATAAAACAAGTCCATACAGAGATTATTATATTTGGCAAGATAAACCAAATAACTGGACTAGTTTTTTTGGTGGTAAAGCTTGGTCTAAAGTCGATGATTCATATTATTTACATTTATTTAGCAAGAAACAACCTGATCTTAACTTAAAAAACCTTAAAGTAATTGAAGAAATAAAGAATATTATGCACTTTTGGCTCAAAAAAGGCATTATGGGATTTAGATGTGATGTTATTAATGTGATATACAAAACATCATTAGCAAATGGGAAAAAACGCTTAGTTTTAACAGGTTTAGAACATTATCATTCTCAAAAAGGTTGTCATGATATTTTAAAAGAATTAAGAAAAGACGTTATGGATTTATATCCAAACGCTTTTACTGTTGGTGAAACTGTTTTAGTTAATACGAAACAGGCAAATGAGTTGATCCTACCTGAAAATAAAGAATTAAATATGGTTTTTGGTTTCCAGCATATGGAAACAGACCAAATTAACAATAAATGGTTTAAAACCAAATTTAAACCTAAAAAATTTATGAAAACAATCTTTAAATGGCAAGAAGAAGTTTTTTGGAATGCTAATTATTTAGAAAATCATGACCAGCCAAGAAGTGTTTCACGTTTTGGTGATGATAAGAAATATCATAGTGAAAGTGCAAAAATGTTAGCAGTTCTTAATTTAACTTTAAAAGGCACACCTTATATTTATGAAGGTCAAGAAATTGGAATGACCAATGCTTATTTTGATTCACTTGAAGATTACCAAGATGTAGAAAGTAAAAACATTTATCAATTAGCTAAGAAGTTAGGTTTTCCAAAATGGTTAAGATATCGTTTACTAAGAACAGCAAGTCGTGATAATGCTAGACAACCTGTTCAATGGGATGCTACTTTTGGGTTTACAAAAGGTATGAGTTGGTTAAAAGAAAATCCAAATAAAAGATATATTAACGTCTTAGATAACTTAAAAAATGAAGATTCAATTTTAAATTTTTACAAAGAATTAATCAAACTAAGAAAATCATCAGATATTCTAAAAAAAGGGGATTTCAAACGCGTTTATTTATCCAAACATGTGTTTGTATATGAAAGATTATTTGAAGCTAAAAAGCTTACCATAATTTTAAATATGTCTAAAAAAATTCATCGCTATCCATTTGAAATTGATGGTAAAAAAATCCTTGGCAATTATAAAGAAGAAAATAATAAATTACGACCATATGAAGCAGTAATTATTTCAAATGAATAGGTGAAAAAATGGAACTTACATTAGATGAAAAAATAGAATTACTTGAAGGGTTAGATGTATGGCATACGAAGCATTTTAATAAGTTATCAAAGTTTATGATGGCAGATGGTCCACATGGACTTAGAAAACAATTAAGTCATGGTGATAATTTAGGTATTAATGGTAGTGAGGTTGCAACGCTTTTTCCTACAGCATCCTTACTGGCCTCAAGTTTTGATAGAAACTTATTAGAAAAATTAGGTAATGCACTTGCTAATCAGGCCAAAAGCCAAGAAGTAAATATGGTCTTAGGGCCAGGTATAAACATAAAAAGAACACCACTTTGTGGAAGAAATTTTGAATACTTTTCAGAAGATCCCTATTTAACTGGTGAATTAGCATCTAGTTATGTTAGAGGAGTTGAATCAAATCGTATTGGTACATCTGTTAAACATTTTTTTGCTAATAATCAGGAAACAAATAGATTATTTATAAATACTGTAGTTGATGAGCGTGCACTACATGAAATATATTTAAAAGCTTTTAAGCGAGTTATAAAAGAAAAGCCAGCATCAATTATGGCAAGTTACAATAAAATCAATGGATATTATGGTACAGAACATCCAATTATTAATAATCTCTTAAGAAACGAATGGGGTTATAAAGGTGTTGTGGTAAGTGACTGGGGTGCAATTGATAATCGCCTGAATGCATTAAAAGAAGGAACAGACTTAGAAATGCCTAGTTCAAAAGGATATTATTCAAAAATTGTTAAAGATAGTCTAAGTGATCAGCCAGATTTAGTTAATTATATTGATGAATCCACTAATAGAATCATTGAGATGATTAATAAGTATCAAATAAATGAAAAAATAGAAACCGATTTTGAAGTAGATCACGAGCTAGCTATTAAAATAGCTTTAGAATCAATGGTTTTATTAAAAAATGACAATATTTTACCCTTAAGTAATCATAAAAAAACAGTCATTATTGGTGGTTTTATTGAAAATATAAGAACTCAAGGTGGCGGAAGTTCACATATCAATCCTTATCGAGTGGATCAAATTAATGAAATATACCAATCTTATTTTGAGCATGCTAAACTAAGTTTAGGATATGAACTGGATCATGATGGTAAGAGTCCATTATTATTTGAAGACGCATGTAAAAAAGCTAAAGAATCAGATCAAGTAATTTATCTAATGGGTTTACCCGAAAGACTAGAAACTGAAGGTATTGATCGAAAGACAATTAATTTACCAAAAACGCAAGTTGATTTATTAAAGGAACTTTATAAAGTAAATCAAAATATTGTTGTTGTCTTATTAACTGGGTCAGTTGTTGACACGAGTTATAAAGATTATGCTAAAGGAATACTTTTAGCATATCTTCCAGGTGAAGGTGGCGCACATGCTATTTTAAAAACACTTATAGGAGAATCTAATCCATCTGGTAGATTACCTGAAACATGGATAGAAAATTTAAATGATGTGCCAAAAATTGGTTATGATAATGCCTCAGTCTATTATGATGAATCAATCTTTGTTGGCTACAGAAAATATAGTTCGTTTAACATAAAAGTAAATTATCCGTTTGGATATGGATTAAGTTATTCTAAATTAACATATGATGACTTTAAGATTGAAGCACATGATACATTTTATTTATTATCAATGAAAATTAAGAATGAATCAGAAATGGATGCTAAGGAAGTTATTCAAGTTTACTTAGAAACAATTAAATCGGGTATTTTTAGACCTAAAAAAGAGTTGGTTGCTTTTGATAAGGTAGAAATAAAAAAACAAAAAGAAAAATTAGTAGAAATTAAAGTTTATAAACAAAATTTAACATTTTATGATGTAACTACAAACAAATTTGTAACAGAAACTGGGAATTATAAATTAAATATTAGTAAAAATGTTGATGATGTGATACATGCATTTGATATTAATTTAGAAGGAAATAAAACATTTGAAGTGACATATCATGAGCCATGGAAATTATATAAAAAAGAAAATTTTAGTAAACTATTTAATCATGATTTACCGCCTAAAAATATCATTTATAAAAAACCATTTGATCTTTCAACACCATTATTTGCATTAAAAGGTACTTTTATGGGTAGAAGAGTTGTTAATTACATCATTAAAGAGGCAACGAAACAAATTTCAGATAGTAAACAAAGTTGGATGAGACAAATTGTAGAAAATTCATTACTTGAAATGCCACTAAGATCGTTAGCATCATTTGGTTCTAGTGTACTAAACTTTGAAATGGTAGAAGGCATTGCTGATTTAGCAAGTAACAAATTATTAAAAGGAATAAAGAAAATTAAAAGGGGACAAAAGGATTTAAAGCATGAATGAAAAAATCAGCCTAAAAACTAAATTAACCTATAGCATGACTGGTATGGGTAGAGATTTGATTTATACACTTTATAGTACATATTTATTAGTATTTTTAACGAGTGCTATTGGTTTAAGTAACTTTGAATTAGGTGCTATCTCAGTGATAATTGCCTTATCAAGAATTTGGGATGCTGTAAATGATCCAATGATGGGGATTTTAATTGACAATACAAAATCTAAATTAGGAAAATTTAGACCTTGGATAGCAGCAGGGGCATTAACTGCCTCAGTATTTATTTTCCTGTTATTCCAAGATTTTGGATTAAGAGGCGTACCGTTTATTATTGTTTTTACAATATTGTATTTATTAGTAGAAATTTCTTATACAGCAAATGACATTGCATACTGGGCAATGTATCCATCTTTTTCAACAAATCAAAAAGAACGTGAAAGTATTGGCTCATTAGCAAGAATATTTGCAAGTATTGGGATGTTTGCAACAATTGCACTAGTTCCTGTGATTTATCCAAACTTCCCTGGAGGTCCTAAACGTGGATTTTTCATGATTGCATTAGTATGTGCAATTGTCTTCTTGGTTTCACAAATGATATTATTCTTTAGTGTTAAAGAAAAGAAGAATCCAATTGCAGATGAAAATCAACCGAAAACAACACTTAAAGATATGTTTAGAATTATCTTTAAAAACGATCAATTAGTTGTTATTATTGTTGCAATTTTGTTATTTAATATAGGATATTTTACAACAACAGCCTTAGGTATTTATTTCTTTGAATATGATTATAACAAGTACGGTGGTATAGAATTTACATTATTTTCAGTTATTCTTGCAGTGAGTACTGTTCTAGCTTTATTAATATTCCCTAAAGTTGTAACGAAGTATACACGAAAACAACTCTTTACATTTTCAATGATTTTAATGACATTTGGATATCTTCTTTTAATGTCAAGTAAATATCTATTGCCTCAAAATATGATTACAATTGGTATTGGGGGATTCTTCTTATTTTTTGGAGAAGGGTTTGTACAAGTTTTAGTTTTAGTTTTATTAGCTGATACTATTGAATATGGACAATGGAAATTAGGTACGAGAAATGAAAGTGTGGTTTTTTCAATTAATCCATTAGTTGTAAAGATGGCAACATCCATTCAAACATTACTTGTTTCAGGTACATTGATTTTTTCTGGTTTAAATGAAAAAGTCATCAAGCCATTGGCGGATTTAATGTCAAGTGATGCAATTCAATTGTTACCAGCAGAACAAAGAATGAATTTTGCAAGAAATTTCATTTCAATGAATATAACGGATAGTATGACATTATTCTTACGATTATCTATGATTATATTCCCGATGATTTGTATTGGGCTTGCATATTTTGTTTATATGAAATTTTATAAGATAGATAAAGTAATGTATGACAAAATCATATTAGAACTTAAAGAACGAAAAGAATCTATAGATAAGTAAATAGATAAAAAAATCACTTCGAAAGAAGTGATTTCTTTTTTTAATATAATGATTTACTTGAGTGAAACAGTGATGAATCGATAAAAACGAGATTATTTGTCTGCAGCAATTTCGCCAGCAGCCTTTAAACTTGTCTTAGTAATTAGCGGACCAAATAATTCATAAATGAATGTGGCTGCTAAGATAACTGCTTTAATTTGTGGTGCATAGTGTGGAACGATTGATTCAGCTACAATAGTTAAACCAATTGCAACCCCGGCTTGTGGAACAAGGCCCCAACCAATGTATTTTTTAACATTTTCAGGTGCTTTACTGATTTCTGCACCAAGTCTAGCACCTAAAACTTTACCAATGACTCTACCCACAATGTAAATGATACCGATTAATCCTACTGTAGTTAGCACAGATAAATTAAGCTCCATACCACTTAAAACGAAGAATAAAATGAATATTGGTGGATTAATACGGTCAACTAAGTACATGACGATATCAAATGCATCTTCCTTAGCCATATTTGTGAATACGGCGCCCATCATCATACATGCTAATAATGGAGAAAATTCAAATTCACCAAATAATTGCTTAAATACCATAGACATTGAAGCAACTAAGAAAATCATTGCAAGTACTAAACTGATACGGTTACCACGACCAGTAAACCATTTAATTCCGTAGTGTAAAATTAAACCAGCAACAAAACCAACACCTAAACTTGATAAGATTTCTAAGAATGGTTTTGCGATACTTAAACCAAGAGATGTTTCACCACCTGTATTACCAATTGCTTGTGCAATAGCTGCAAAGATACCAAAGAAGATAATTGCAGTTGCATCATCAATTGCAACAACAGATAGTAAGTTTTCAGTAACATCACCTTTTGCCTTATATTGTTTAATAACCATAATTGTGGCAGCAGGAGCAGTAGCAGCAGCAATAGCTGATAATACTAATGCAAAACTAAAATCAAAATCCTTAATGATTCCTAGTTCTCCGAATAATGTTAATAAACCGAAAACGACAAGGATTGCTAATAATGATTCAAAAATTGCAATAATAATTGGTTGTGTACCAACCTTTTTAAAATAATCTAATTTAAATTCTGTTCCAATTGCAAATGCAATAAATCCAAGTGCAATTTGAGAAATGATTTTTAATTCTTCAATTCCTTCTTCAGGAATAATATGAATTCCAAAGAGTCCAATAACTGGAACTACTAAGATACCACCAACGATATAACCAGTTACGTTAGGTAGTTTAAATGCTTTGGCTAGTTTTCCGAATAACAAGCCAGTAATCAAGATAATAGAGAGATACAACAGAGTGTTCATTTTAATACTTTAGACCTTTTACAAAGTCGATTGGTAAAGTAAATACAATCCCGGTATTCGGATTTGATAAATCACCAACGACAGATTCGATAATTTCGACGACTTTTGATACCCTTTCTTCTTTTAATACCATTAATATAGTGTTGTTTGGAACATTTTCACGACTTAAAATCTTTTTT
Source organism: Acholeplasma hippikon (assembly GCF_900660755.1). Lineage (NCBI taxonomy): Bacteria > Bacillati > Mycoplasmatota > Mollicutes > Acholeplasmatales > Acholeplasmataceae > Acholeplasma > Acholeplasma hippikon. The sequence goes on along the minus strand of NZ_LR215050.1, from coordinate 463,082 downwards.
AAAGATCCCACAATTGTACTTAGTGTTTCGTCGTTTGAATCTAATAATCTTTGAGCAACGCCAGACGATTTAATAATGGTTGCACCAGTTAATTCGTTTTTTGCGAATTCCTTTACAAGACCATCTAATTTGTCTGTATTGTTTAAGATAAAAACTAATAATTTCATCATATATTCACCTCGTATATTTTGATTGTAGCACGCTCTTATATATATATCAATTAATATATAATAAAAATGAAAAAAGTGTGAAAGAAATGAAAATAAGGTAATAAATAAATTGATTATCAACAAAAATAAAATGAATAATAATAGATAAAAAACGCTCTTATGTAAGTATTTTTAGATTGTTTTACTAGATTTTATAAAAGATAATCTTAATGAAAAAAACAGAATGATTAATGAAAATGGTTGATGAAAAAAACACGTAAAATAAGATTTTAAAAAAATAAAAACTAATTAATAACATTAAAAAATCTAATGATAAGTATTCTTTATAACCACATCACGATTACATATAAAATAAATTTGAAAATAACATGGATTAAAATCGTTTATACTTAGTGATTAATATGCGCTAAGGTCAATTAATTTTTATAAAAACTATATTAACTAAACTGTCATATATTCTATTATCATGTTATGATATATCTAGAAGGTGGGATGAAAATGGCACTAAGAAAAAATGATCTATTAGATGCATTAGACAAGTTAAGGGATGAAATTCGTTTAGAACAAGAAGCACTAACCTTAACTAAAACAGAAGTTTGTACAGATTTAGCACTAAAAGAAATGGCAGATAAAAAACCCGTTAAAATCACTGATTTCCAAGCTGTTGGAGGTTTAGACAGTGATTTTTTAACAATCTATGCACAACGTTTCTTAGAAGTTATAAAATCATACCAAGAAAAAAACACTCAATCTGTTAAAGTATCTAAATCAGCATATCAAGTATTACACCATTATAAAGACCGTTTAGCTGATATTTCAAAATCAAACCCAAATCTATATGTAGGTAAAATTGAACAAATACATAGTTTTGATTTATTTAACTTATCCAATAAAGAAGAAATTATTGAATTTTTATCAAATGCTAGAGTTAAAAATTTAAAACTGGGACTAACTGAGGAAAGCTTAAACACCCATCTAACGAAATTATACAGAGAAGTAAATAAAACTTTTAGAGAAACTGGGGCGTATAACTTATATATTATCTATCCGTTTGTTGAAGGGTATTTTACTAAAGAAAAATTTCCGATTAAGGCACCACTTTTATATTTTCCGGTTAAATTAGAAAGAACTTTAAAAACTTTTACAATAAAAAAAGACAATGACCGTGACATTATTTTTAATAGAGATTTAGTCTTACTATCAAGTAAGATTGAAAGAAGTAAATTAGATTCTGAAATGCCACATATTGAAGTGTATAACGATAAAATACTTAAAGAAATTGTTATCCCTTATTATGAAAAGCATGGAATTAAAATTGAAGTAGAGGATACTGAATTACTCACTTCATTTAAAAATGAATTAAAAGATGACTTTACAAAAGTTGTTGATAAGAAACGTTTTATTTTAAAACACTATGTTACATTGTCTCGCTTTAAACTTTATTCATCATCCATTCAAAAAGACATAGAAACTATTTTATCTCAAAATAAATATAATGATCTTTTAGAAGGATTAATTGATGAAACTAATCTCTTTCAAAAAGAGAAGAGTTTAAATCTTCAAGTCAATAAAGAACCTATTGATGAGCAAAAAATAACTTATATAAATGACTTGAATTTCTCACAAGAAAAAGTTGTAGAAATGTTAAATGAAGAAAAGAAGGTAGTGATTTGGGGGCCACCTGGAACAGGTAAAAGTCAAACAATTACTTCATTAATTGCTTCTTCTGTATTAAAAGGAGAAAATGTATTAGTTGTTTCTGAGAAGAAGGTCGCTTTAGATGTGATTTACTCACGATTAAAAAAAGTCAGCAAATACGCAATGTTTATTGATGATGCTGAAAATAAGCAAGACTTTTATTATAAATTAAAGAGATTCTTAGAGCCGGAACCTCCTGTTAGAACACTTAACAATGATGTTTATGCTCTTGATCAAAAAATCAAATCAATAATAGCTGACATGGATCATTCATTAAAGTTATTATATGAATCAAAAATAGACGATGTGCCACTTCATAAATTGTTTGAAAGATATATTAAAGATAAAGATGTTATTTTAAATTTGACACCAAAAGTTGTACATCAAACTTTTATGAAGTATTATTCTAAATTAAGTTTTAAATTGATTGATTCTTTAGAGAAAGTCTTTGATACAGACCAGCACCTTAAAAAGTATCTAGAACTAGCAAAAGTCTATTTTAAGTATCCTTGGATATTGAAATTAGAGACTAAAATTTCAAGAAGCAGCAAGGTTGAATTTAAAAGTTTTGACGAACGCTACGAAAACTTTAAACATGAACTTCAATATAAAACCTTCTTTGGTAAGAAACGCTTCATAAAGTCATTTATAACTGAAAATAGAATGATTTTAAACTTCTTAACTAAAAAGAAATCATTGGATAATATATATTTAAAAACTTTAATTAAGGATGATAGTTTACATCAATATATTAAAGAAAACCTATCAAGTTTAGATAAGTACTTTTATCAATTTAATCTTTTAACATTTGAACAAAAAATGTTTTTAAAGATGATTATAAATGAACCAATGTTTAAAGAAATTGATGATATTACTAAACTAAGAAAATATATTTTCGATTCATTCTATTCAGGCTATTTAGAAAAATTTATTGCTGACAATCAAAAACATTTATATGTAATAAATGAGTATAAAGAAAAGGCTGAAGCATTAGAAGTATTAATGGAAGAAAAGCGTCAGTTATCTATTGAGTCTTTTGAGATGGAACTTTATAAACAAGCATTGGCATTTTCTAATACAAGACGTATTATGGATATAAAACGTATTTTAGAATCTAATCAAAAACCAAGTGTGAAAACATTTATTGATACCTATTTAGTTGAGGTGAAAAACCATATTCGTTTATGGATGATGACACCAGAGGTTGTATCAGCAGTTCTTCCTTTAGAACATGGTATGTTTGACTTAGTCATCTTTGATGAGGCAAGTCAAATGTATGTTGAAAAAGGAATTCCATCAATCTATCGCGCCAAAAAAGTTGTGGTTGCAGGTGATCCAAAACAATTAAGACCATCAAATTTAGGTGTTGGAAGGGTTGAAGATGAAGATGAACTTTTTGAGGATGATGTTTTAAAAGATGTATCCCTTGATGCCAAAAGTTTACTAGATTTAGCAAGATATCGTTTTAAAGAAACGTTATTAAATTACCATTATAGAAGTCAATATGAAGAATTGATAGCATTTAGTAATCATGCATTCTATGATGCAAAATTAATTGTTTCACCTAACCAAACACCAAGTAGTGAACCACCAATTGAGTATGTTTATGTAAAGAATGCTACTTTTGATGCTAGAAAGAATATGTCCGAAGCTAAAGCAGTAGTTGATTTAGTTAAAAAGATATTTAATGAAAGAAAGCATAATGAATCAATTGGAATTATTACTTTTAATAGCTCACAGCGTGATGCGATTGAAAATTTAATTGATAAAGAACTCTTTAAAAAAGGTATTTATCAAAAACAATTTGAACAAGAGATGTTTAGAAAAGATGATAATGAAGATACATCTTTATTTATTAAAAATATTGAAAATGTTCAAGGTGATGAAAGAGACATTATTATCTTTTCAATGGGTTATGCAAAAAGTAAAGATGGAAGATTGATGCGTCGATTTGGATGGTTGAACCATGAAGGCGGGCAAAATAGATTAAATGTTGCAATTACTCGTGCAAAAAAGAAGATATATTTTGTTTCAAGTTTATATCCAGAAGAATTTAAAGTTGATGATTTAACTTCAACTGGGCCAAAGCTTTTAAAAGACTTCATGCGATATTGTTATTTTGTATCAAATAGAAATCATGAGATGACAAAAGAAGTCTTAAACCAACTATATCAGACCGAAGTAAAAACCCAAGAAGCATTAAAAAACTTAATGTCTGAAGAAATCAAAAATAGAATTGAAAAAATAGGTTATAAAGTTGATAGTGAAGTTGGAATTGGTAAGCATAAAATAAACTTAGCAGTTAAAAGTAAACAAAATAATGGATATTTATTAGGTTTAGTATGTGATTTAAATGTAGATAGTCCAAATGCAAGACGTGATTTAATTCATCAAGATAAATTCTTAAAATCTAGAAATTGGAATTTATATCATGTTTTTGAATCAAATTGGTATACTAATTCAAATAAAGAAATAAAACAAATTAGAGAATTGATTAAACAAGCAGAAGTCAATGATAAATAAAGCCTAGCACTAGGCTTTATTTTATTTTTTATAGTTGATTATAATCATAATAAATTGAGGTTACTTATGTTTAAACCTTTGATAAAATGGTATAATTTCATTATAGAAAAACATTCATAGTGGGGAAAATAATGTTTGGAAAAAACAATAGAAAATTAACTAAATATGATGTAAATCATTTATATAATCAAAATAAAGACTCAATTCACGAATTTAATGTGCAATTTGTACCTAAGGCATTTACAATAGTCATTTTGGCACTTATATTAGGTATTCTTTTGTCTTTTTTTAGACCTACAATGAAACAAACATTACCCATCTATTTGATGGCACTATTGCTAAGTTCTATTTTATTAGCATTAACAAAACTTAAACAACTAAGAGATCGACCACTCATTGTTGCATATGCATTTGTATTTGAGATGTTTACTTTTGTTACGTATTTAAGTATATTTAAGTTTCCTGATAGAGCTGCATCAAGTGCGCTTATTTTCTTTGTTGTTGTTCCACTTCTCTATGTTGATAAATCATGGCGTGTGAATACATTTTTATTTTCTATGTATCTAGGTCATTTAGTAGTTAGTTTTATTTTTAAAGATATGTTTGTTGCGACTGCTGATTTTGTAAACACAACAGTGAGTGTTGTTTTAGGTATGTTATTTGGTAGAACATTTTACTTAAATAGACTAGAAACATTTGAGATAAAAAAACAACTTACAAAAGAAAAAGAAACAGACTTCTTAACTGGATTGTATAATAGAAGAAAACTTTATCATGATATAGAAGAACTTTCTATGCAGCCTAACCACAATGTAAACATTATGATGATTGATATTGATTTCTTTAAAGAATATAACGATAAATATGGTCATGTAAATGGTGATTTATGTCTAACTAATTTTTCAAATCTACTAAAAGATATGGCGGAAAAGTATCGAATAAAATTTTATCGTTTTGGTGGAGAAGAATTTGTTGGGGTTAATACAAATACTAATCAAGATTACTTCATTTCTATTGCTAAAGAAATAAGTGAAGAGGTTAAAGTAATGAAAGAACTAAAAGAAACACTAACCGTTAGTATTGGTATATCAAAAACATCATTAAGTAAAATAGATGATTTAGTTGATCAAGCAGATAAAGCACTATATAAAGCTAAAAAAATGGGCAGAAATAGAATTGAAATCATATAAACTGAACATAAAATTATATAGGAGTAAATATGGCTACTTCAAAAGAGTTTAAAACTTTCATTTTGGAACAACTTTCATTACTAGATAATATTAAATGTCGACCAATGATGGGAGGATATCTACTTTATTATAAAGATTGTTTATTTGGTGGATTATACCAAGAGCGCCTCATGGTAAAGAAAGTTGAAGAAAATAAAAAATTTAATCTAATTGAGGATAATCCTTATGAAGGTGCAAAACCTATGTACTTAATTGAAGAACTTGATAATCGAGAACATTTAAGAGACATCATCATATCAACTTATGAAGGACTTATCAATATAAAATAATGGAAATACTTATCAATTTCATTTGATAGGTATTTTTTTATATTTTCACATAATAAATTAGCTAAATTTGATCATTAATATAACATTTAGGGAATAAAAAGTGCCATTTACGACATTTGTTACATATCTATAATCAAATTTTGTATATTTTAAATTGTAAGAGTTTTATTAAATTAAAGGAAATCAGCCATGCTAAGTGACTGATTTACAATTGATTATTTATATAGTTAGTTATGTTCTAGCCAAATGTAACTAACTATGTATAATCAAAACTTTATACGAAAGGAAATTATCCTAGTGAAAAAAACAATCGCAATTTTTATCATCACACTTATTTTATGTATGGCATCACTTGGTGTAGCATATGCAGTTTTTGAACCAAAATCGAAAGAAAGTATTAATCATAATTTCACCACTAAAGCAGGTTTTCAACTATTTGATTATGGTCAATTTACAATTCAATCAGTAACTTATACAAATAATGAAAATATCTTAATATCTAGTAATCCAAGTATTTCATATGCAACAATCGTTTTTGAATATAAACAAGCATTAGTATCAGTTGGTATATTAGATACGATACAATTGACTACTGTATTTGAGAATGCATATTTTTCAAATGAATTATTAAATGAATATTTTAATATCAATTTAGTGTTAGTTAATTGGAGTAACCCCACAGAAATTGATCATAAATATCACCTCTTTACAGGGACTTATCAAGTAAAAATTACAACAAAGCCGATATTGGATGAATTAGATGAAGAAACATATGAAGAAATTCAAAGTTTAATTAACGAAGTTGAAGAAATAACTATAAATATTAAACCAAATTTATTAGGGGTGATTGAATGAAAAAATTACTCGTGTTATTTGCAACAGTAACTATATTAATCGCAACGATTACAGTTGCATATGCGGAATTTCAGTTCACAAATCGTAGTGAAAATTCAAAAATTAGAATTAATATTGAAGATTATCACGTAACTGATATGGGTGAGTTAAGTATATATCAGGTCACTTATTATGTGGATGGAAATATAAGTGCTACCAATGAATTTATTATTCCTGAACCACATCATAATGATAACTATATGGTGATTACTGTTGATCATTTAAGACCAGATGAATCACTATGGCCAGTTAATGGATATCAACAATCATGGACTAATAATTTTGATACAACAGAACTTAAAGATTATTTTAATATTGAAATTACTTTACTTGAAGCGCCTTATATTGTTTCAAATAATTTATATAGATCAACATATAAGGTTTCTATAAACTGGATTTTAGAAATGATTCCTCAATCAGTTGATTCTTACTATGAGCTCATAGGTAAAGATTTTAATATCAATGATGAACTCACATTAACACTTCATCTATCTGGTGTTGAATAATATAATAATTTATAGGAATGGTTTGATAGGTATCTATCGAACCTTTTTTGTTTGTCTTGTTGTGAAAAAAGTTTAAATAAATAGCGTTAGGAAAACTATAAAATCAGAAAATAGAGCCTTAAGAAAGTTTGAAGTTTATCTTTGACTCACTATACTATGCAATATATAATATGTCGTGTTGGGAGGTATGAAAGATGAAAGTTCAAATAAAAAAAGGTTTACTAGATTTTTGTGTGCTAGCCGCATTATTTAGTGAAGATAGTTATGGTTATAAACTTATTCAAGATACCAGTGATCTTATTGAAATTTCTGAATCAACGCTTTATCCAATTTTAAGAAGATTAGAAGAAAATAAGTATTTAGTATCATACACTAAAGAATATCAAGGTAGATTGAGGAAATACTACGGTATTACATCTAAAGGGAAACAACAAGTTCATCAATTTCTAAATGAATGGAAAGATATGAAAAAAATTTATGATTTTATTGTGGGGAAGGTAGAAAATGAATAAGCAAAAATTTATTAGAGAGTTACAGTTTAATCTAAGTAAGTTTGAACGATCAGAAGTAGAAGAAATTATAAATTATTATGAAGAACTAATTGCGGATAAAATGGAGAATGGTTTATCTGAAGAAGCGACAATTCGTTCATTAGGTAACATCACCGATATAATAAATGAAATGAAAATGAATATTGTGTCTAAAAGAATAGATACAAAGAAGTCAAATTCAACAAAAAACTTTTTAATAATTTTAGGTATTTGTTCAACTCCTATATTATTACCTTTAGGCATTACATTTGCGACATTATACTTTGTCATGTTTATTGTCTTATTAGCATTAATTCTAGCTTTTGGAGTATCCGGTATCGCAACAATTATTACGGTTGTTTTTCAAGGTGTATCTAGTTTATCAATTGGGGGTAACGTAGCACACACATCTGTACAAATAGGTTTAGGTTTTATTATTGGTTCAATTTTAGTTTTACTTTCTATATACCTAAACAAAATTACAAAATATTTATTGAACCAGACAAATAAATGGTTCACAAAAATCATTAAAAGGAAATCGATTAAGGGGGAAGAATTATGATTAAAAAATTATTTATGTTTATTTTACTTATTGGAGCATTATTTATTACCGTAGGAATTATTTCTGCTGGTGGCAATATCAAGAAGTTCCTAGAAGAATTTAGTAGTGATGATGACTTTGTTTATGGTGAAAAAATAGGTAGTGAAGAAGTTTTAGCGATAGATGTTGATCTTCAAAGTGCAAATCTAGTCATTCATCAATATGACAAAGCAGGTTATAAAGTAGATTATTATGAATCTGAATATAATACAAAAAATGTAACATATGATGACGGAAAACTTTATATTAAAAATGAAGTTAAACCAAGATTAAAATGGTTTAAATTTAACATGAACTCAAGAACATTAAATACGATTAACTTATATATACCAGAAGGATTTAATGGATTCGCGAATATTCAAACATTATCAGGCAATGTAACAATTGATAGTTTTAATTTTGATAAATTAGTCATTGATGTAACAAGCGGAAATATAAAAGTTTCTAATCTTGATGTTCTTACTGATACAAAATTAACAACAACTTCTGGAAATATTAGTGTAAGTACATTAAAGACAACTTCTTTAGAAGTAAAAGCAACTAGTGGGAAACTAAATTTAAGTCAAATTGAAACTGAAGCAGAACTGAAAATAACGACAACATCAGGTGATATCCAGTTAAATGATAGCAAGACACCATCACTTGTTGCACGTGCATCAAGTGGTAATATCCATATTATTGATGTAGATACAGATTCAATTAAGGCTAGTTTATCTAGTGGTAATGCAAAAATAAAAGTCTTTGGTTATATAGAGGATTATCAAATTGATGCAGAAACATCATCAGGTAATGTTTATTTCCAAGGTAGAAAAATTAATGGAAGTATAATTTCAACAAAGGGTCCAAAAATTTTAAAAGTAAATTGTTCATCAGGTAACATTAGAATTGACTAAAATTTAAAGAAGAAATGATGATGAAAATGATCGTTTCTTTTTTTTATACTAAGTCATTTAAAGTAACTAAAGTAAATATACTTGATATAATGAGGCTAATTAAAGGGGGATAGAATATTGGAATACACATGTGAAGTAACCATTGATTCAACACTTGAAAAAGTCTTTAAACTGTTTGAAGATAACATGTTAGTTGGTAAAAGAGCAGTTCCAGGGAATGTAAGTCAGATGGTTTTCACTTATGATGGTATAGAAAGAACAATGACAGAAACCATAGAGAGTGTGTATAAACCATATGAAATAGTCTCTGTTTATGAAGTTGAAGATACTTACAATCGATGTGTTATTAAATTCAAGGTAGATCATTTATCTGTTGTTTTTAGAATGGAAGTGGAGTTTAGGTTTAAAGAAGAGCTCAATCAGGATATTGAAAAATATGCTGAAAGTACTTTAAATCAAATGACTGAATTTAAAAAATTTGTAGAAAGCATCGAAGAAAATTATTAACGTAAGGTAAGTAAATTTATATGGCGGAATTAAAGACAAAAGTAAATGATAATGATGTATCAATGTTTATTGAAAACTCTGTAGAAAAAAAAGAGAAAAAAACAGATACATATGAATTATTGGATTTGTTTAGAAAAATAACAGGCTATGAACCGAAGATTTTGGGAAGCTCAATCATTGGATTTGGTTCATATTTTTATCAGTCTGAAAGAAGTAGTCAAAAAGGAAATTGGCCACTTGTGGGCTTTAGCCCAAGAAAAAGTGCTATTTCATTATATGTATATGTTGATACAAAAAAGAATAATGAATTGTTAAGCGATTTAGGCGAATTTACGATGGGAAAATCTTGTATATATGTTAAGAAGTTAACACAAATAAATTTAAAAGTTTTATCGCAAATGATTAAAGAAACTATGTCTTTTCTTCAAGAAAAATATAAATAAATTATACTTAATAAAAAATATGTGTATAATAGAATAAGTATAATGAAGGCGGTTTAGTCATGAAAGTTTTTAAAATTACTTGGATCATTTTATTTGTAATCGCAGCAGGATGTTTAGTTGTGAGTGTTGTCTATCCTCATGTTGTAATTAGAGTTACAGGAATTGTTGCTTTAGTATTAGCTGCGATTGCATCATTTGTTTTAAATTTTAAAGAAGAAAAAGCTAAACGTAAAAAATAATAAAGTTACAAAAAAAGACAATAAAAAAAAGACTTATTGAAATAGTAAGATGTTAGTAGACACAAAAAACTACTAGCATCTTTTTTTGTATAATTTATTTATCAGGAGGAACAATTAATGGGAAGACCTAAAGGTGTTAAGAATAAAACTGAATCACGTTACTGGAGTAAAGAAGCAAAATATGAATATGTTAAGCTGGTTCTATCGGGTGAATATAGTGCCATAGAACTAGGAAGAAAAAATAATGTATCTTATGGAATGATATCAAACTGGATTAGAAAATATAATGAAGGTGGAATAGAGGCATTAGAGAATAAAAGAAAACCAGGAAATCCACTAACTAAATTCAGTCGTAAGAAAAAACTCTCAGAATTAGAACAACTTCAATATGAAAATATGAAATTAAGAATAGAGAATGAACGTTTAAAAAAAGGATACACAACCGAGGAGGTGATGGAAATAAAATTAAAAAGACAATCCAAAGTGAATACGAAATCATAGATTTATTAAGTAAAGAAATGAATATTGAAAGCTTATGTCTATATATGAGTGTATCGCGTTCTGGATATTATAAATGGGTAAAAAGAAAAGGTATCATAAACAGATACCAAGCAAATAGATTATGGTTAATAGAAGAAATTAAAGAAACTTATGTTAAACATAAGATATGGGGATATAAACATAGAGCATCGTATATTAGAAATAAAACAAATCGATACTTTTCAGATCTTTTATGTCATAAGTGTTGTAAGTTATTAGGTATTCGTTCAAAAGCAAGAATAAAGCGACACAAGGCTGGAAAAGAACATGAGATTTATCCAAATTTACTACATGACTTTGATGCAAGTCGTCCATTTGAGAAAGTATGTACAGATACAACAATACTCACTCATAAAAGTGGTAAATATGACTGGAATCTATATATTGATTTATTCGATAATACAATTATAGCCTACGATATAAGACGCAGTAATTATGGTTTAAGTCCAATAAATCATTATAATGCTGCAAAAAACTTTATAGATGAAAAAGAAAAAAGAGGATATATGAACCTTGACACGATTGTGCACTCTGATCAAGGAGCAATATATACCTCAAGAGGCTTCAACTCTTTATTTAATCATACCATAAAAAGATCAATGTCGAGAATAGCAACCCCTACAGATAATCCAATTGTTGAATCACTTAATGGTTGGATTAAAGACGAACTTAAATATGAGTATGATTTTTATCATAGTGATAAACCATTAGAAATTATTAAAAAGTATGTAGCATATTTTAATAATGAAAGACTCGCATACTCATTAAAATATAAAACCCCAATACAGTATAGAACTGAATTAGGGTTTAGATAATTTTTTATGTCTACAAAGTATTGACTACTTCAGTTTCGTCCTTTTTTATTTATAAGTGTATATTTTATCAAGATGTAAGCGTTGACATTTTATTTCAATAAGCATAAAATATAGTTACAAAACAATTTGTAAAGTTACGAATTAATAGGGGTGGTGGATTAAAATGAAAAAACTCATGGCACTTATATTAGTCTTTTTTGGAAGTATTGTTTTGATATCATGTCAAAACAGTAAACCTTCGAATGAGTTTACAATTGCAACTTGGGCAGCTGGAACTGAGCTAGCTGAGTTTAATGCAATTGTTAAACAAGTGAATGAGGAAGCGGAGGGGAAGTATGTTATAAAAGTACAATCAATCCCATCTGATTACTACATCAAGTTATCAACACAAATTGCAGCAAGAAAAGCACCTGAATTTTTCTGGTTAACTCAAGAATTAATTGCTAAGTATGCGCATCTAGGTGCTATAACGGATTTAACGCCTTATCTAGATAAAAGTGAAAACTTAACAGTTGATGATTATTATGAGGGTGTTATTAAAAGTGCATATTTCAAGGAAAAATATTGGGGACTTCCTTGGATTGCAAATCCATTTATTGTGTACTATAACAAGACAATGTTTGAGGCACTAGAGGTTACACCTCCAAGTGCGACTGATGATTGGACTTGGGATGATTTTATTGCGGTTTCTCGTCAAATAGCTGGTAAGCAATATCGAAATAAAAGTGTGTTTGCAACAGTTATAGAAGGAAATCCAAATATTGAAACGTTTATCTGGAGTGGTGGAGGAGATATCCTTGCAGATGACGGTAAAACTGTGATTTTAGATTCTGTAGGAACAAAACGTGGGGTTGGTAATTTAGTTACGCTCTTTAGAGAAAATTTAATTCCTAGATATAATTCAATCTCATATGCTAGAAATGTTTACTTTGAAAGACAAGAAGTTGCAATGTATATGGGAGGTATTCAAGATGATTTTGAAAGAAAAATATCATTAATGCCTGAAAATGATAAGTTTGAATTAGGATACGCTCCAATTCCTTCAGATCCAACTGGTCAATCAAATCCATTCGACTGGACTGCATCAACTGTAATGAGTCAATCTGTAAAAGATAAAGATTTAGCATATGAGGCATTAGAAGCTTTAACGCTAGCATTCTTTAGATGGAAGATTGCACCTCCAATAAAAGGAACAATTGAAAATATACCTTTGATTGCACCTGATAAAGAAGCAGCATTACCAACAATTCAACATGCATTAGAACATGCTAGATCAGCGAAATACACAGAAGTATGGACTGAAATATCTGATTTATATTTATGGCGTGGGTTATATTTACCAATTTTACAAAATCCTGATGTTGACTATGAAGATTTAATTGATAAAGCAGCAGCTGGAATGCGTAACAAAATTGGAACTTAGCATATGAAAAATAAAGAACGAGTTGGTTTTTACTTTGTATTACCGTGGTTTATTGGATTAATTCTATTTACTTTATTTCCAATGATTGCGGCAATATTCATTGGATTTACCGACTGGTCGATTGTAGGTACTAACATTAATTGGGTTGGACTCCAAAATTACAGAGAGATATTTTCAGCAGATCAATTTTGGCACTCTTTATGGATTACATTTAGGTTTGCGATTATTTCCATTCCACTTGTCGTCTTTACATCATTTGTTATTTCTGTAATGTTAAGTAAAAACATTAGAGCAGTTGGAATTTATCGAATTTTATACTATATGCCTGCAATTGTTTCAGGGGTTGCAGTTTCGATTGTATTTAGATGGATTTTAGATCCGAATAATGGACTGATTAATTTAGCTTTATCCTGGATTGGTATTAAAGGTCCAAACTGGTTATATGATCCAGAATGGGTTTTACCATCCTACCTAATTATGGCAATTTGGGGTGCTGGAGGAGGTATTCTAACTTACTTATCAGCATTAAAAGATGTGCCTGCATCATTATATGAATCAGCAGAAATTGATGGGGCAACTCAACTACAGAAGACATGGTATATTACATTACCAATGATGACACCAATTATTTTCTATAACCTAATCATTGGTATTATTTCATCATTTAGAAAGTTTACAGATGCGTTTATTTTAGGTGGAGCTGGTGGTGAGGGTGAGTTCTATATGGTTTATTTATATGAACAAGCATTTAACCACTATAACATGGGATATGCAACTGCGCTTGCATGGGTATTATTTATCATCATTATGTTCTTTACAGTTATCGTGAATATTACACGTAAATACTGGGTACATACGAATTAAGGGGGCATATAATGACAGATACAGTTAAAACAATTAAACAAGCGCATTTTAGAAAAAAACTTATAAAAGAAGTAATCTTGCATATTTTCTTAATCTTAGGTTCGATTGCTATGCTCCTTCCATTCATGTGGATGATTTCAACATCATTTAAAACAGAAGCAGAAATTATTACATCGGAAATGACTTTCTTCCCACGACATTTCTTTTTCGGAAATTATGGTCGTGCATTAGAAACTATACCAATCTTTAGTTACATGTGGAATACAGTTGTTATTGCATTGCTAAAAATATTTGGTGAAGTCTTTGTCTCAGCATTAGTAGCATTTGGATTTGCAAGATTTAGATTTAAAGGTAAAAATATACTTTTTATGATTTTACTTGCAACTATGATGCTTCCTTATGAAGTGACAATGATCCCAACATTCATTATTTGGTCATTTTTTGGTTTAACTGACAACTATACACCACTGATTCTTCCTGCATATTTCGGAAGTGCTTCATTCATATTCTTCTTAAAAATGTATTTTGAAACTTTCCCGAGAGATTTCGAAGAATCAGCGGTGATAGATGGCGCAAACTATCTTCAAATCTTTACTTACATTTTTATTCCACTAGCAAAACCCGCATTAATTACCATCGCGTTATGGTCATTTATGGGAACGTGGAACGACTTGCTTGGTCAATTAATTTATATTAATGACCCAGCCAAGTATACGATTCAATTAGGATTGGCTTCATTCAACTCTATGACCGGTGAGATCATTTGGGGTCCGCTAATGGCAGCAAGTTTCATTGCCTTAGTTCCGATCATAGGCATCCTATTATACGCTCAAAAGTACTTTGTTGAGGGCGTTAAAATGTCTGGTATCAAAGGTTAAAATAAAAAAAGGAGAGAAAAAAATGAAAAAGATTTTAACTTTAGCAGTTGTTATGTTAGCGATGCTAACGTTGGTAGCTTGTGGTCAGGGGACACAAGATACATTAAAGGTAGTTGAGAAATTCTCAGCTAAGGATATTGGCACATGGACAGGATCAGTTACATCTGATGAGTCAGCATTTGGTACAGCAACTTATAATGCTGAAGGTGATTTCACTGTAGTTAAAGTTGGTGCAGAATCTTGGGGTGGAGTAGAGTCTCCTACAGTTAAACTAGATTTAACTAAACAAACTTATGTTGCAATTCGTATTAAAGAAGTAAACGATGCATTCAAATGGACAGTTAAATTTGTTCCAGACAATCCACTTGAAGGTCATGAATGGGGTTTATACGTATTTGAAGACAATGGAATGAAATGGAATAAGTTTGTCATGGCAGATATTAATGCACAATTCGGTCAAGATATTATTGATGCTTATAATGGAAAGATTGAAGGTAAATTCTGGATTTGGGCTGTTGGTGCTGCAGATGCGCAAGTAGAAGTGTTATCATTTACTATTTTCCAAGGCGAATTAAGTTAATAAAATGATCAAAAAGATCAGTTTGGTTATGCTTGTGGTGCTTACTTTGGTAAGCATCACAGCTTGCCAATCTTCTAATCTAGAGAAGATGGCTACCTATCAAAAATCAATATTTAGAATTGACCAATTTTCAAGTGAATTACCTCAAAATTATGAAATCATAGATTTTAAATCGCGTGCTCATCTTTATGATAGTTTTGTTTATGATTTTGAAAAAACAGGTACATTTTTACCACTCATTTGGGAAGATGAAACATTTGATACATATGGAATTGCTGCATATGTTGGTGATTATAGAAATGGTCAAGATGGAACGCAAGAAGCAGTAACTAGTATTGCTGCAGTTTTAAGTGCGTCCTTACTGGGTATTGATAAGTCCAATCAAAATGGATTTAATTTTGTGCATGCATTAAACGTCTTTTTCAATCAAGAAGAAAAAGTTGTTATTAATAATCCAAGCGGAAATAGTAGAAATATTTCAATGTGGTATATGATTTATCCCGCTATTTTATTTACACAAGTATCTTTATTATATGAAGATGAAGTTTTATTAAGAGAAAATGCTTTAACAACTATTGAATCTTGGTATCAAGCTTATACAGTCATGAATAATCAAAATAATTATGATTATACCGGGTTTAACTTTCAAACAATGCAACCTTATAAAAATAATATTTGGACAGAACCAGATAGTGCAGTTGGTATTTCATTATTAATGTATTATGGTTATCAGTTAACTGCTAATGAAAAATATAAAACAGCTGCAATTGATACAATGACTTATATTGATAAAAAGTATTCAGGTTCACCAATGTATGAAATTTTATTATATTTCGCACCTTATTTAGCTGCAAGATATAATCAAGAATTTGATACAAATTTTGATGTAAATCGATTATTTAATTTAGTATTTAATGGTAACTCAATTCCACGTGGTGGATGGGGGATGTTAAATGATAATTATAATGGATTTGCTGTTTCTGGCCTAATGGGATCTATTACAGACGGTGGTGGCTATGCGTTTAGCATGAATTCATTTGCCGCAGCATTTATCATGGCTAAAACAGTTAAATATGATACAAGATTTGCTTCAAGTGTTGGTAAATGGTTAAATCATTTAATTTCTAACTCAAGATATTTCTTCCCTGATTATGCAAAAGATGAAAATGAAACAATGTATCTTTCTGAATTTAGTGAAGATACGATTAAATTTAATGATTTAGCAAATAATATTTTTCCTTATGAAGGCATAAGAAAATCAGGTAGTGCAAAAACTCCATGGTTTGGTGGAGATCCAACGGTATATGGATGGGCTCAAACAGACTTTTCTATATATTCTGGTGCTTCAATAGGGATGCTAGGCTCTTTATACGAAAAGACAAATGTAGATGGTATCTTAAAAATTGACCTAAATCAAGGTGATTTCTTTAATGAAGAAGAAAAAACTTATCTACTTTATAATCCATATGAAACAAATCAAACTGTAAATTATATAGTTGACGGGACAAAAACTTTATATGATAAGGTGACAGATAAAATCATTTCAGAAAATGTGAGCGGCACTTATCAATTAGAGTTATCTCCTAAACAATCAGTAATTATTGTGGAATTACCTGTGAATGCGAATCTTACAAAAACTGATAAGTTAGTTATCTTTAATGATAGAGTAATTAACGCATATCAAGCAACATTAAGTGTTATCAGTCATGAAAATAATGCTGAAGTAAGTAAAAAATTTAAATTAAAACTTCAAACTGTCATCAATAATAAAAATGATACAGTTGATTATTATGAAGTTATTCTTGATGGGAAACTATTAACATTCAAAACAGATGAATTCCAATTGGAGACAACAAGTGGTTCAAAAACAATCACCATAAAGGTTTATACAAAGGGTGGATTATTTGATCAAACCACATTAAGAATAAGTGTATCGTAGGTGACTTTATGAGAAGGGCGAAACAAAATCCACTAATCACAATTAAAGATATAAAACCAACACATCCAAGTTTAAAAGTTGATGGTGTATTTAATTGTGGGGCAACTAAATATAATAATCAATATATATTGTTACTTAGAATTGCAGAAAGCGCAATTTCAGAGGACGGTTATATAAAAGTGCCTGTATTAGAAAATAAAAAGTTACAAATTAAATTAATTGATAAAAATGATAAGAATTTAGATTTTAGAGATTCAAGAACAATTAAAAATACAGAAAGTAAAGTTGAATACTTAACTTCGCTTTCGCATTTTAGAAGAGCATATTCAAACGACGGCATTCATTTTACAGTTGATAAAGAACCTTGGATTTATCCAGAGTCAGAAATGGAATCTTGGGGTATAGAAGACCCAAGAGTTACGCATGTATTAGATAAGTATTTAATTACATATACTGCAGTTTCAAAACATGGTGTTTCTGTGGGGTTAATTGAAACAAAAGATTTTATTTCCTATGAAAGAAAAGGAATTATTTTGCCTGTTGATAATAAAGATGTATCAATTTTGCCAGAGAAAATCAATGGAAAATATTTTATGTATCATCGCCCTGTGCCTAATGATATTGGGTATCCAAATATGTGGAGTGCCTCTTCTTTAGATTTAACACATTGGGGAGAGCATAAGATACTTTTAACAGTTGATGAAAATGATTGGGAAAATGGTAGGATTGGTGGTGGGGCACCGTCAGTGAAAACCAATCGTGGATGGTTGCATATTTATCATGCAGCAAATAAAGATTCTGTTTATAAATTAGGTGCATTTTTAACTTCACTTGATGATCCTACAAAAATACTTTATAAAACAAGTGAACCAATTTTATCACCTTTTGAAACGTATGAATTGCATGGTTTCTTTGGAAATGTAGTTTTCACTTGTGGCATCATCTTAGAGTCAGATGAAATTAAAATTTATTATGGTGCAGCGGATGATAAGATTTGTCTAGCGACAATTTCATTAGATGAAATCTATCAAAAACTAAAACCTTTTAGGGGTTAATAATGAAACAGACAATTACTGAATTATTAAAAGAATTTAAGAAAGATAAATCTCCAACCCATCCTAAGACAGTTAAATTTATAGGTGTAGATGGAAATGATGTTTATAATCCAAGTGCACCATTTTTATATCAAGGTAAAGAACTTATTTTAGGACGTGTAGAAAAAAGAGATTCGGAACTAAGTGAAGCAGTATTCTTTGAAAAAGTAGGAGAAGTTTATCAAAGAAGAAGTGATTTGAAACCGTTAAATCTTCAAGATCCTTGTGTTACTGTCATTCAAGGTGAGTTCATTATTGGAGGTACTTTTGTATCCTTTAAGGGAAAAAATGTTGAATGGTATACAAAGTTTTATAGAGGAAAAGACTTGAATCATTTAGTGCCATTCTTAGATGCGCCAATGGGAATGAAGGATGTGCGCTTATTAGAATTATCAGATCATAGAATTGCAGTCTTTTCTAGACCGCAAGGATTAAAAGGTGGACGCGGTAAAATTGGATTTGATATAGCAAATTCATTAGCGGATGTTACAACAGAGTTTATTGATCAAGTACCTTTATTTGATCAGTTTATAGATGATGAATGGGGTGGGGCAAATCACTTAACGTTAATTGATAAACATACGATTGGTGTTTTAGGTCATATTGCAAACTTTAGTGAAGATAATGTTAGACATTATTACGCAATGACTTTTAAGGTAGATATTAAAACCAAAAAAGCATCGCCAATGAAAATAATAGCTGTTAGGGATAACTTTAATCCTGGTCCTTCAAAACGACCTGATTTAGTAGATGTCTTATTTTCGGCAGCTTTAGTAAAAAAGAATGATGAAGTATATACTTTATTTGTTGGAGTATCAGATGCTGAAATACAGACAATTGAGGTAACTAACCCATTCTAAGGTTATTTTTTCATTAGAAACATGATAAAATGAGGGTAGAAATGTTTAGAAGAGGTCATCATGCGAAACAAAAATTTTAGTTTTATTACATTATCATTCATTGTCTTTTTAGTAAATGCGTTTGTCTTTTTATCGATGGGTCAATATGTCAATGAACATCCTGATTTTATGAATTTAGTTATGTATTATTTATCATTTGTCTTTATTATATGTTCAATAATTGTTTCGTTTATGGGTTACCGTCATTTGAATGGATTAACAAGTTCTAAAAAGATAATTGCACATATTATCTTTTGGACACATTTATTATTAGTTGGTATTTTTTTGGGAAGTTTTATATTCTCATTAAATAGCTAGGAGGAAACTATGTCGAAAAAAGTTTCGATGCAAGACATCGCTAATCGCTTAAATATTTCAAGAATGACTGTTTCTAAAGTCTTTAATGATGATAAAGATATCTCTAGTGAAATGAAAGATAAAGTTAGATTAATGGCACAGGAAATGGGATACCAATATAAAAAGAATGATCAGTTTAATTTAGTCGTTTTAGTACCTGAAGTATTCCTAGCTGCGACTGAAGACTTTTATACAACACTTTATAAAAGATTAAATGAAAATGCAGTTACAAAAAATGTAAGTTTAGTTTTAAAAATTGTAAATAAACAAGATGAAAATAATTTAAATTTGAATTTTAATGTACAAGGTAAAGACGGAATTTTAATGTTAGGTCAATTCAGTAAAGTATTTGTGAATGAAGTGAAAAAATTTGATTTACCAATTGTATGCATTGACTTTTACTATGATGATTTAGCATTAGATAGTATTGTTTCAAATAACTTTAATGCAGGATATATAGCAACAAAATATTTAATTAAAAAAGGTCATCATGATATAGGGTTTATTGGTAAAATTCCATCCACAAATTCAATTATTGACCGTTACTTAGGTTATTCCAAAGCATTATTAGAATATGGACTTGATTTAAAAGAAGCAAAAATTATTCCAGATAGAGATGAATTAGGTAATATGATTGATTTGAAATTACCAGAAAAATTGCCATCAGCATTTTTATGTAATAATGATCATATTGCATATTTACTTATTCAACAATTAGAAAAAATTAATATTAAGGTTCCAGAAGAAGTTTCAGTCATTGGATTTGATGATGTTATTTATTCAAAGATATCTAATCCTCAAATCACAACGATGAAAGTATCAAGAAAATATATGGCAGAACAAGCAATGTACTTAATGTTAAGACGTATTCATAATAAAAAAGCTAAATTAATTAATATGACTTTGGAGTGTCTCATGGTTGAAAGAGATTCTGTAAAATCATATGAAGGAGAAAAATGAAAAAACTTCTTTTATTTGTTTTAAACTTAATGTTATTCGTTATAGTAAGTTGTGGTAGTGAAAAAGATACCACAAAACCAATTATTCTTTTAAGTGGTGGTAAAACCGCAATCATTGTTGGTGATGATTTTATTGGTCCTCAAGTATCTGTTACAGATAATGCAGATGATTCAATTGAAGTTGTCATTAGTGGTGATACAATTGATACAACTAAACCAGGAACTTATACGCTTTATTATGATGCTACAGACAGTGCAGGAAATAAAGCGAATCAAAAATCATTTACGGTTACAGTCTATGCATATATATCAAACATGGATATTTTAAATGGTGGATTTGAAACTGGAAATTTAAGTGGGTGGACAATCGAATCAATCGATGGTAAATCAGACGCATTCAAAGATGAATATGTCATCTCAGCAAATAATAGAAAAGAAGGAACTTATTTCTTTGACGGTTCAAAAACTGATGATGATAAAGTAGGAGCAATTCGTTCTTCGAACTTTATTTTAGGCGGTAGTGGTTGGATTAATTTTAGGCTAGGTGGAGGAAATGACGTAGAACATTTATATTTAGCTATTTACCGCGCAAGTGATGATGTGATGATTGCGAAATTTGCGAATACAAATCCTCAAAAGTATGGAGGAAATGAAATTCTAGTGAGCTATAAATTCAATTTATTAACTATACCAAATGTTAAATTAGGTGATGAATTATATATACGTGTAGTTGATACAAAATTAGAAAATTGGGCAATTATTAAAATAGATGATATTAAGACTTTTAACATAGAAGAACCAAGCCAAACAACATACGAAACTGTATTAAATCAGCTTTAAACAATAACAGAGTCTAAAAGGCTCTGTTTTTTAAAATAAACATTATTTATTTATTAATACTCAAACAAAAACAAAATGAACTTTACTGTTAGTTAGAATTTTAAATTCACTTTTAATTTTCAAAGTTTTTTCTCCTTAATTTTTATAAAATAAGATTAAGCGAGGGATTTAGTATGGATGTTATTATAAGAAAGATTTCAAGTTTGGATGCAGATAAGTATATTGAGTTTTTTGATTACACAGCACATGATACAAAATTAGAAAAAGATAAATGTTATTGTGTTGGGTGGAACGATTCAAATGACAACTTAACTTATTCTGATAAAGACACAAGAAGAACATATGCACATAAGTATGTAATAGAAGAGAAGATTACAGGATATATTGCAGAATTAGATAACAAAATTATTGGTTGGGTAAATGTGAATCATAAAACTAACTGTAGCCAATGTGCCAATTGGAAGAATTATATGAGTTATGTACCCATGGATCAAAAGAAAGTATTATCAATATATTGTTTTGTTGTTAATGAGAAATATTATAGACAAGGTATTGCTAGTCAATTATTAAAAAAAGTAATTGAAGATGCAATTGTTGAAGATTATGATCTAATAGAATCTTATCCATATGAAGAAAAACTTCATGGATATAGTAATTTTGGAGGCTATGTATCCATGTATGAAAAGGAAGGATTTAAATTAACTTTAAAAACAGAATATGGCCTAGTGATGCAAAAAAAATTAAAGTGAGGTGCTTAAAATGATTGGAATGCAATATAGAATATCATTTGAATCAAATTTTGATATGAATAAAATAAGGGAAAGAGTTTTTAATAACGGATATAAAACAGATGATTTTCCTAATTTAATTTTCAAATTGTATCTGATTAAAGACGGTTTAGATAATAAATTATATGCACCATTATATTTGTTTGAGAGTGAAAAAGGGATGAATAAGTTTATTTTTGAAGGGTATTACAATAATATTCTAACTTCTTTTGGTTGGCAAAAGATTGATACTTTAGTTCCTTTAACTTATAACATTGAAAATATAAAAATTACGAAATTTGTCTTAGAAGATGTTTATCGAATAAAGCCATGTTTGGATTTGCGTTATCCAATTGTTGAGTATCGTAAAGATGCTATTGGCTTCATTAGTTATTATGATACAAAAACTTGGGAACAAAAAAACTATTATTTTTATGAAAAAAGACCATTATTAACAGAAAATGGTATTGTATTTGAGTGTTTACACGTCTCACAATCTACAAAATAATTAATTATTAAAGGCCTAAATATAGGTCTTTTCTTTAATATATAACTATAAGTAAAACTTATATAGGGGAAAATATATATTTACTTTATATAAAAACAGTGGGATAATATATATGAAGATAAGTAAATATAAAATATTTAGAGAAAAGGGATATTATGAATTTATATGAAAAACTAGGGGTAACATCAAATGTTGCCATCGTCATTCTATCAGTTGGTATCATGTTATCGCTAGGCTTCTTGATGACTAGACTAACAAAAAAATTAAAACTACCAAATGTAACGGCTTATATCGTAGTTGGAATCTTAATTGGGCCATTTGTGCTTAATTTAATTCCAAGAGAAGTCGTAAGTGGTATGGACTTTTTAGCAGATATCGCTTTAGCGTTTATTGCATTCTCAACAGGTGAGTTTTTCAAATTATCAATTTTAAAGAAAAATGGACTAAAAGTTGTTGTAATTACAATATTTGAAGCTTTGTTTGCATCAATTTTAATTTTCTTTGTCACATTTTATTTATTAAAAATGACATTAGCATTTTCAATCGTGTTAGCGGCTTTAGCAGCTGCAACAGCTCCTGCATCAACTGTCATGACAATTAGACAAACTGGTGCAAAAGGAGATTTTGTTGATACATTAATTCAAGTAGTTGCTTTAGATGATATTGTAGGATTAGTTGCATATTCAATTGCAATTTCTGTGGCGATCGCTTTAAACAGTGGTGGAAGTATTAGTTTTGGATCAATTTTACAACCAATTGCAATTAATATTGGGGTTGTTTTAATTGGTGGCTTATTTGGCTATTTTATGAAATTATTAATGACCGCTAAACGTTCTACAGATAATAGACTTATTATTGCACTTGCTTTAATCTTCTTATTCTGTGGTATTTGTGCATTATTAGACATTTCTCCATTACTTGGATGCATGTCAATGGGGACAGTTTATATTAATATTACAGATGATGACAAACTCTTTAAGCAATTAAATTACTTTAGTCCTCCAATTTTATTATTATTCTTTGTAAGATCTGGAGTAAATTTTAAATTAGATGCGTTACTAAGTACATCAACGTTAGTTGGAACAACACCACTTTTACTTATTGGTATTATCTATTTCATCGTAAGAATTATTGGTAAATATTTTGGGGCTTATTCAGGTTCTGCTGTAGTAGGTAAATCAAAAGAGGTTAAGAATTATTTAGGTTTAGCCTTAATTCCTCAAGCAGGAGTTGCTATCGGGTTAGCAGCACTAGGTGCTAGAGCACTTGGTGGTGAAAGTGGCCAAGCACTAGAAACGATTATTTTAGCATCAAGCGTTCTCTATGAATTGATTGGACCTGTTTGTGCTAAACTAGCATTATATCTATCTAAATCATATTCTAATAAGTTAGAAGATATTACTGAAGTCGTAGAAGTTAAAGCTGATGGTACGAAAAAGTCAGATGTCGAAATCTTAATTGAAAGAATTAATGAAATTAAAGAAAAAATACCTAAGCATGAAAAAGCATTAATGCAAGAAGAAATTGCGTTCACAGAAGAAGCTGAACAGTACTATCAAATGCAATCAAGAGTGGGACTCTTGAATAGAAAGAAATAGGGGGGATTAGATTATGATAAACGATCCAATTGGAAACTTATTAGGAAATTGGGCACTGGATACTAACTTATACAGTATTTTATTTAGATTAGTTATCTCTATTATCTTCTCAGCTATTGTTGGATGGGAACGATCAAGTAAGCGCCATGCAGCAGGTATTAGAACCTTTATGATTGTTACATTAAGTTCAACACTAGCCATGCTGCTGGATATTAAATTAATGAGAGAACAAGAAGGTGGCTTATGGTTAATTTCAACGGCATCGATTATTGCAATTGCAATTATTTCAACCAACACAAT
This sequence comes from Acholeplasma hippikon, assembly GCF_900660755.1. Taxonomy (NCBI): domain Bacteria; kingdom Bacillati; phylum Mycoplasmatota; class Mollicutes; order Acholeplasmatales; family Acholeplasmataceae; genus Acholeplasma; species Acholeplasma hippikon. Next base: position 438,198 of record NZ_LR215050.1, on the reverse strand, counting down.
TCTCTATAGTTCTAAAAACCAAATTAAAGGGTTAACAACTTCAGTAAGTCTTTGGGCAAGCGGGATTATAGGACTTCTAATTGGTGCCGGAAACTATACAGTAGTTTTAATCGTAGGTACTGTATTTGTGATGTTATTATCACTGGTTCCGCCACTTGAAATATATTTAAAGAACCGTTCAAACCACTTTGAGTTTCAGTTAGAGTTAATTGATGCTATTTACTTAAAAGACTTTTCAACAATTATTCGTGAACTAGGTTTAAGAATTGATGGTTTAGAGTCAAATCCTGCTTATATAAACAGTGGTTTAAGTGTTTATTCAGTAAGTGTTTCAATTGTTAAAGAAGAATTAAAAAAGTTTAAAACTCACGTAGAAATCATTGAAGCATTACGTTCACTAGATTATGTTCATTATATTGAAGAAATGAAATAATAGAAAAAGACATCTTTTTATAAGATGTTTTTTTATTATAAAAAAATAATCAAAATTGATGTGTTAAAATAAAGTTAACAAGTCGCTAGGAGTAAATAAGTTAATGGAAAAATTACTAGAAAAACTAAACATTAAACATCAAGTAACTAAATTTATTGAAAGTAATGAAACAGTATTAGAAGGGCACACGCTTTATTATAAAAATATTCCAAGTGCGCTATATCTTTTGAATCATTATAATCATCATGGAACAATTGTTAAAGATGATGGATTTAAAGTTAAAGGAACAATGATTGATTTATCTAGAAATGCAGTCTTTAAATTAACATACTTTAAATCAGTTATATTAAGACAAGCACTTTTGGGATACAATGAGATTTGGTTATATATGGAAGATATCTATGAACTTGAAGACTATAAAAAATTTGGATATCTAAGAGGTAAGTATAGTTTAAAAGATATTCGTGAACTTGATCAATATGCGAGCGAATTAGGAGTAACTTTAGTTCCTTGTATTCAAACCCTAGGTCATATGGGACAATTTTTAAAATGGCCAGGTAGTGGTAAGTATCGCGATCAATCTGATGTCTTAATCATTTCTGATGATACGTATAAGTTTATTGAAGCAATGATTACTTTTTGTAAAAGTGCCTTTAAAACACCTAAAATCCATGTAGGCATGGATGAAACATTTGGATTTGCATTAGGAAGATACTATAAAGTCAATGGATATAAAAACCCAGAAGATTTATTCTTAAATCATCTACAAAATGTTTATAATATTGCTAAAAAGATGGGATATGGAGAAGTATGTATTTGGTCAGATATGTTTTTCCGTCATCGCTCAAAAGCAAATTATTATTATGATTTAGAAATTCAATTTGAAGATGATTTTATTAATCGCATTCCTAAAGATATAACACTAGTTTATTGGGATTATTATAGCAAAGATGAAAATATATATCGTGGTATGATTCAAAATCACCAAAAGATGAATCGTAAAGTGATTATGGCTAGTGGTACTTGGATTTGGACTAAACTTTTTTATGATCAAAATAAAACATTATCTACTGCAACGCATGCGATTAAAATGTCTCAAGAAAACAATGTACAGGAGATTATATTTACACAGTGGAATGATGATGGAGCGTATTGTGACTATGAGTCGTCATTCTTAGGATTGTTTGATGTAAATCAAGTAATTGATGAATCAATAAATGAAAACTATTTAGAAAAAATCAAGTGTAAATCATACTCGGTTTTAAAGACTGCATCCAACATCAATGCCTTGGGTTATGAACCAGTTTTATTATTATGGGATGATTTATTACTAGGAATTTACTTAAATAATCATGTTGGATATGACTATCATTTATTAACACCAATGCTTGAAAATACAATTGAGTTTATTAAAGAAGCGGAAAAAACAAATTATAACCATTTAATTTGTATAGCTAAACTATTAAAAAATAAACTTGCGTTAAGAAAGATTTTATTAGAAGGTTATTTTGAAACAAAAAATTTTGACGGTGCTAAAGAAGAATTAAATGAAATGAGAAAAAATTTAATCGATGTCGTAGAATCTTTTGAAAAGAACTGGAATGAACGTAATAAAATGTTTGGTTTAGAAGTTATTCAAAATCGATTATTTAGTCAACTTAGAAGGATTGACACTTATGAATCATTGGTGAACAACTACCATTTTGACGAAAAATTAGAATTTTTAGAAGAAAAACTAGAAAAAGATCCTTGGAATAATGTTAAATTTATTGATGTTGCTTTATCTAGTAAACAATAAATTTGTAGAGGTTAATCATGAATATAAAACTTGTTCGTTTAAATGAAAAGTATAAAATGCACTTATTTGAAATGATGGATGAATGGTATCAAAAGGAACCTAAACCTATTCCTTCGGCAATTAGAAAGGTAGATTATCATGATTTTGATAATTATATCAAACATATTGATAATGCCAATACAAATGGACTCATCCCAGATACAACTTATTTTTGTTTAGATTGTGATATAAATAAGTTTGTTGGAGCTGTTAATATCAGACATGACTTGAATGAGGCGTTATTAATGCATGGTGGTCATATTGGGTTTGGGGTTAGACCCTCTATGCGAAGTAAGGGTTATGGTAAAGCTATGTTGAAAGAGACACTTAAAAAATGCCAAAAATTAGGTATTTATCGTGTTTTAATGACTTGTGATAAGGAAAATATAGCATCTAGTAAAGTAATTCAATCAAATGGTGGTATTTTAGAAAATGAATTAGTTTTTTTAGATAAAATTATTCAAAGGTTTTGGATAGAAAACAAAAAGGAAAATATATGACAAATCGTGTAAAATTAGCATGCTTAATGTTACTACCTGTATGGGGCTGTTTTATTAATCTCTACCAATTTATGGTAAACAATCAAAAATATACTTATGAATATAAAAAGAAACCACTTGTCTTAATGACTTTGGTGATTTTGGTAAGTTATGTTTTATTAATTGGCTTGAATAATTATTTAATTAATTCAACGTTTAATGTTCCAGATTATAACTTTATTGGCTTAATTATTGTTGGATGGTTAGTGAATATTATTCATTATTTCCATTACACTTTAGTTTACCTAAAAAAGTAAATGATTTATGAATTTTGTATAATTTTAAAAGAGGTGCAATATGGTATTTGAAAGGTTAAGTGAAGCTTTCGACTTTGTGGGTACAATTGATGTTGATCGTTACTTAAAAAAGAAGTTTGATCATAATTTAGTTGGGTTTGAATCCGTTTTTGTTGTTGGACTTGCATATCCTAATAAATACTTAAGACACGAAAAAGATCGTTTAACTGCATCAATGTATACATATGGTTATGATTATCATGATGTATTAAAAGAGTTAATGCATGAATCATTAAAGGATATAGACGATGAGTTTAAGTTTTTAGTAGATAATCATACCATTGATGAGCGTAAATGTTTAGAAATGACTGGATTAGCATTTCGTGGAAAAAATAACTTGATGATTAATAAAGACTTTGGAAGTTTCTTCTTTATTGGATTGGTACTAACTAAAAAGAAATACCCTGAAGTGATTATTGAAAATACATTGTCATGTGGTGAATGTACAATTTGTATTAAATCTTGTCCAGTTAAAGCTTTAACAAATGGTTTTGATTGGGATAAATGTATGAGTGGTTATAACCAAGAAAAAAGAAGTTTAACAGATGAAGAAATTGACAAAAATCAATACTTATTAGGTTGTGATATATGTCAAAGAGTTTGTCCTTTTAATAAAGGGGTTAACTCAGAACGCATTGAGGCCTTTAGAGAAAAACCAACTTCATATGTTATCATTAATGATTTGTTTGACTTATCTAATAAAGCATTTTTAGAAAAATATGGGAAGCATGCATATACTTGGCGTGGAAAAACCATTCTGCTTAGAAATGCACTTACCATTCTATTAAGACAAAAAAATACGAAATACAATGATAAAATTAAAGAAACCATCAATGATGATAGATATCCAACTTGGTATAAAGATGATGCGAAAAAAATATTATCTAAATTAGAAAGTTTGGAGATAAAATAAATGAATGAAGCTAATCATAGATTAATGAAAATGAAATATAAAGATGTTTTTCCTATGTTACTTCAAAAAGCAATAAAGAAAAATAGAACTGCTGAAGAAGTATATGAAATAACGTCCTGGCTAACAGGCTATACAAAATCTGAGCTAATTTCGTTTCTAGAAACAGATTTACTTTATTACGATTTTTTTATGAAAAGTTCTAAATTAAATCCTAATCGTCATCTCATTACGGGCAAAGTCTGTGGTGTTAGCTTGGAAGAGATTATGGATCCTTATGTGAAAGAATTTAGATATTTAGATAAGTTAATTGATGAGCTTGCTAAGGGCAAGCCTTTAGAAAAAATTAAAAGGACGTAAATGTCCTTTTTCTTTCTGAAAAAATAAAGAGAGATAATTATTTTGATTGTGGTATAATTTTATTGGTGATTTTAATGGAAATATTGGCATATAAAGATTTTATGCTCTATGTTGGTAAAACAATTGAATATTGTCAGACCATTGAGCATGATATTAAATGGTTATATGCCTTGATGAAAAATGGTGACCCATTACAAAATATGAATGTGATTTCTAGTTGGACATTAGGTAATACAGTGTTTGAATTAGAATCATTAGATAACTCAGATAAGAATCCTTCTTTAGGAAAAAAAGAGTATGGCTTACTTAAGCAAATAACAGGTGAAAGAAATTATATTTGTCATCAAATATTTAGAGACTTTTTATATGAACCAAATTTCATGGAATCTAAAGCATATTATGATGCATGCTTAAGGTTACTTACCTTTTACAAAAAAATCGAAAAACTTCAAAAACAGATTGAAGATTTTAGATTGTTATATGCAAAAAAAAGAACTTAGTAATTTTTTAATTGAAAAATTGAAAATCAATATACCTTTTAAAAAACTCGAGTTTAAAATTTAGAGTTTTTTATGGTGCATTCAAATTAATTTATTGTATAATGAAACGGACACATTATGTCAAACATCACATAATTACACCGAGAATAATAGAGAGAAAATGGAATAAATATGAATAAACCCACTTACAAAGAACTATTAGGTTTGACTGAAAAGCAAATCAAACCTATGGATATGCAGATGAAGCCTAAAAAAGAGAAGTTTTATCTTACTCCAATTGCATGGGCATTATCTTTTTTAACAACAAAAGCAAGGAAATTAAAAGTTAATAAAGTGAATATGGATGGATTAAAACCACCATATTTATTACTATGTACACACCATTCATTTGATGATTTTAAAGTTCAAACACACGCAATTTTTCCGAACCGCTCAACATATGTTATAGCGGTTGATGGCTTTATTGGTCGTGAAGGACTACTTAGAAATGTTGGTGGAATTCCTAAACGCAAGTTCACACCTCAAGATTTACAATTATATAAAAGTATTCGATATAGTTTAGAAAAACTTAAGCGTATTACAACAATTTATCCTGAAGCTGCTTATTCAGTTATTGGAACAACAGCAGCATTACCAGATTCTTTAGCAAAAATGATTGTAAATTTAAAATATCCTGTAGTGACTTTAAATATGCACGGAAACTTCTTAAATCAACCAGTCTTCATGTCTAAACGTAAACGTAAAGTAAATTTAACGGCTGATTTAACACAAGTAATCTCTAAAGCGGATTATGATTCAATTACGGTTGAAGAAGCTAAAGAACGCGTAACGAATGCTTTAGCATATGATGAGTGGAAATATCAACTTGATCATAAGATTGTAATTGATGATCCTGATCGTGCTGAAGGATTAGAAAAAGTATTGTATCAATGTCAAAACTGTTTAACTGAACATGAGATGGAAGCTAAAGGAACGAAGATTTGGTGTAATCATTGTGGTGAAACCCATGAACTTGATGTTTATGGTCAATTAAACAACATTAATGGAAAAACACGTTTCAAACACGTTCCAGATTGGTATGAACAACAAAGAGCATTTGTTAGACAACAATTAATTGAAGGCACTTATCATTTTGAAGATGAAGTCTATATTGATTCCTTAAGAAACGCTAAGGGGTATATAAAACTACCTGATGGTAAGTTGGAACAAACTATTAACGGCATTAAATTAATTGGTACTGATTTAGAAGGTGAATTAAATGTTTTCCGTGAGGCTAAGTCTTTATATTCAATTCACATTGAATTTAATTATCATATGCGTTCTGATAAACAAAAAGCAGATGCAGTTGTTATCTCTACTTTAAATGATACATATTATTGTTATCCTAAAAATGCTAAAAATGTGATAACAAAGATTAGATTTGCAGTTGAAGAATCATATAAATTAATGAAAGCAAAAATCAAAGAGTAGTTTAAAGACTATTCTTTTTTTCTAAATTTTGTAAAAGTGTTGTCTGTGATGCAAAGTTAATTTTTTATAAATTACTTAGTGATATCATGGTTATATATGATTGTAGAAGAAAAGGAAGAAACATATGTTTGAAAATTATAAAATAGATAGCGTTCAAAAAGGTTTACTATATGTAGTGACAATTTTAGTTATCGCATTATTAATGTTTTTATCAAAGAAAAAAGTTAAATTTGGATTTAAAGTTTTAACTGGTATGGCATTAGGGGTATTAGTTGGGTTAATTTTTGGATCAACTAAAACCATAGTTGATAGTAAAGAAATTACAATTGTTGAAACAATAAGACCGATTGGACAATTATATTTGAAGTTAATTCAAATGATTGTCATACCTTTAGTATTAACATCAGTGATTAAGAGCTTCACATCAATTAATGATATGACTAAGCTAAAAAGAATTGGCTTTAAGTCATTATTCTGGTTATTATCAACAACAGCAATTGCAACTTTAATCGGATTTGGGTTTGCAACTTTATTTGGTTTAGGTAAAGGTATGCCAACCGAAGTACCTTATACACCAAGAGAAATTACAATGATTGAAGATGTTATCTTAGGGTTCTTCCCAAATAATATCGTTCAAGCTTTAACTGGTACAGCTGTCATTCCAGTCGTTGTATTTGGTTTATTTGTAGCAATTGCGATTTTAGGAGAATCTAAAAAGCATCCTGAAAGAGTTAAACCATTCTTAGACTTTAATGAATCATTCAATAGAATTATGATTCGTATCACAAAAATGGTAATGAAATTAACGCCATATGCTGTATTTACATTTATGGCATTTGCGGTTGCAAGAAATGAAGTCTCTGTATTAAAAGACTTATTGATTTATATTTTAGTGATTTATGGTGCAATGACATTCCACTTTATCGTTGTTCAAATGGGATTAATTACAACACACAAATTGAGTCCAAAACAATTCTTAAAGAATTTTGGTGAGGCAATGGCAGTTGCATTTACTACACAAAGCAGTTATGGTACATTACCTGTAACAAGCCGTGTATTAAAAGAAAAAGCAGGGATTACAGATACAGTAGTTGATTTTGTAGCACCAATTGGTGCAAATGTAGGAATGAATGCATGTGGAGGTATTTTCCCAGCTGTGGTTGCAGTAATGACTGCAAATGCATATGGTATTCAATTTACATTTGTACAAGTATTAGTATTAGTTTTAACTACAACAATTGCAAGTATCGGTATTGCTGGTGTTCCAGGAATTGCAACCATTGCTGCAACAGTCACTTTATCAGCACTTGGTTTACCAATTGAAGGTATTGCATTAGTAGTAGCTGTAGATGCATTAGTTGATATGGGTCGTACAATGATTAATGTCACTGGTGCAGGTGTAGTTGCGACAATCGTTGCTAAATCTGAAAACGAAATTGACTTGTCGGTGTATAATAATAGTAAGGAAACAGAAATTCATAGCGAGGTGTAAATATGTTTACATTTAAAGAAGATGAAATGTACTTACTTGATAATGATGGTCAAAAAATAGCTTTTATTAGCTATCCATTATTTAAGGATAATGTAAGAAACATTAGAAAAGTATTCGTAGATGAATCACTTAGAGGTCAAGGTATCGCAGGTAAAGCAATGCTTGCATTATATGACCATTTTAAAAAAGAAGGCATCAAAACAATTGCGACTTGTCCTTATGCAGTTGCATGGTTTGAAAAAAATAAGGATAAGACTGATATTTTAGTAAAATCAGACGAACCAGTTGCCTGCGCCTTATAGTTTTACAATAAAGATGACTTACAGAGTCATCTTTTTTTATATAAAGTTATAAAAACATCATGGTATTAATCTGAATAAAATGCTATCATAAATGTATATACAATTCAAGAGGATAAACTTATGGAACATAAAATTTTCGATATTCATACTGATGTTATTTATGATATTTATACACATGTAAAAGAGGGCAATTTAACCCGTTTTGAGGATATACATGCTAATCAATACAATCAAAGTATAGTCAAAGCTGCTGTTTGGACATTGTATAGTCCAAATGACTTTGATCTTTTGGATGCATACCAATCTGCTTTAAATCATATTGACTTTAAACTTATTAAAGACTTTAAGGTGATTTTAGGTTTAGAAGGATTAAGAAACTTAAAAGATTTAAATGAATTTAAAATGCTCTATAACTTAGGTGTTAGACATGCAATGTTAACATGGAATGAAGAAAATAAATATGCAACTGGAGTGTTTGGTAATCCGGACCGAGGGTTAACTAAAGCAGGTTTTGAAGTCTTAGACTTTATGATTGAGCATGATATGATTATTGATCTTTCACACCTTAGTGATAAATCTTTTTACGAAGTAGTGAATTACACAAGTAAAAATCTAGTTGTATCTCATAGTAATGTTAGAAATTTATGCAATCATCCGAGAAATTTAACGGATGATCAGTTAAAGTTATTAAAAGAAAAAGATGCACTTGTTGGACTAACCAATGTGCCAAAATTTATTGCTGAAGATATTAAAGATAGAAATCTAGATAAATTCATAGAACATATTAAATATGTAGTTAAAATCATGGGAATTGATAATGTATGTTTAGGTTTTGACTTTATGGATTACTTTAATCCAAATGTGATTTCAAACTTAAACGAAATACCTAATGTTACAAAAGCGCATGTTTTAATTAATGCATTAAAAGAAAATGAATTTAATGATGAAGACATTGAAAAAATAACATATAAAAATTTCTATAAACGTTACAACAAACATATACTAAAAAAATAAAAAGGGAAAAGGTTATGTTCATAAATTTTGAAAAAAAGTATCTTGATCAAATTATAGAAATTTGGAATCAAGATGTGTATAAGAAAACAATATACAATTCATTTACAAAAGAGTCATTCACAAACAAGTTTTTAATGAATCCCTTTTATGACAATAATCTATTCATATTATTTGTAAATGATGATGAATTAATAGGATTTGGACACGCAATGTATAAAGATAAATCTGATGAAACACCAGGTTTTATTACAATGATTGTTGTTAAAGAAAAGTACCAAAGACAAGGTATTGGTACAAAAATATTATTAGAACTGGAAAATAGATTAAAAGTCATAGCAAATAAAAATTATATTAGACAACTTTTTATGAGCCCAGTCAATTTAGAATGGTTAATTCCAAATAAAAAAGCATATCATCCTGGAGCGCCAGCAGTAGCATTTAATTCGCCATTTTATTTATTTTTGATTAATAATGGATTTATTAACAATGGACAACAACAAGATGCATTTTATCAAGATATTAGGCAATATGAAAAACCAAAAAAAATATTAGCTAATAACTTGAAAAATGAAACTGATGGTTACATAATTACGTTTTATGATAAAGAACAACATGATGGATTTGATGATTTGTTTACTGCCTTAAATAATCCTAACTGGCATCAGGTGGTAATAAATAATTTAAATAAGCATAAACCTAATCCGATGCTTGTTATTGTAAAGGATCGTAAGATTTTAGGGTGGACCGGTCCACTTTATACAGAGGAATCTAAACGAGGTTACTTTGCAGGAATTGGAGTACATCCAAAATGTCAAGGTAGAGGACTAGGTAAGTCGTTATTTGCAGAACTCATCTATCAATCAAGACTAAATGGAGCAGAGTATATGACGTTATTCACTGGGCATGAAAACTCAGCTCGTAATATATATTTAGACGCAGGATTTAAAATTGTTCAATCATTTGCAGTACTTAGAAAAGACATAAAATAGGAGAAAACGATGAATATAGCACTTATAGCACATGACAAGAAGAAAGAAAAAATGATAGACTTCGTTGTTAAGAATGAATCATACTTTAAAAAACATACACTGTTTGCAACAGGAACAACAGGTACTAAAATCATGGAAAATACTAATTTAACAATTAGTTTAAAGAAGTCTGGACCACTAGGTGGCGATCAAGAATTAGGCGCTATGGTTGCAAATCAACAACTTGATTTGATTATCTTTTTTAGAGATCCATTAACAGCTCAGCCACATGAACCTGATGTTAGTGCATTATTAAGGTTATGTGATGTGTATAATACACCACTTGCAACCAATGAAAGAACTGCAGAACTATTTATACACCATATAAAAAAAGATTAAGAAGTCTAAAGTGACTTCTTTTTTTTGTAAAAAAAAACACCCAAAGGGTGTTATTTTGCGTAAATCATGATTTCAAATGGTTTTTCTTGTATCTTACTGTATGAAGGGATAACTGTAATCTTGACTTTATTTTTATCATTGATATGATTGATAATGCTAGCAAGTAAATTTACATCAATAATATGGTTACAAGCGATTGAAGCAACAATGTGCTCGAATCTACCGATTTCATTAATAAAGTTTGTATCAAAGATTGACGCATAAGAATCGAATGTATAAGCTTTTACGAAAGTGGGGGTTGGGTAAAAGACTTTTTTGAGTTGTTCTAACTTAATAACAGTTGATCGATTGAAAGAAACTGTTAAATGATAGAGTAATCGATCGATGTCAGCCAGTTCTTTGTTTGATTCGTTAACGATTAATAACATTTGATTTTTATTAATAATCGTATCAATTAATAACTTAACACAATCAGTAACTGAATCAGCATATACAATAAACATAATATTTGTATTTTGATTTATGTTGCGCTTAGTCACTATCGTGTCAATGTATTTATTTAATTCGATTCGTCCAATATCGTTTGCTGATAGCTTATAAATATTTAATGGACTAAAACCATATTGAATAACTTTTTCGATAGATGAACTACCATAGTTATCTATATCCAATATGATTGGTGTTAGTTTATTTTTGTTTTTGTTTTCCTCCCAATAGAGATGTTCAAATTTATACAAACTGTGATCTTCATTTTGGAATTCAATCAAAGGTGCTAAAGCGTGAGGTGTGATTTCTTTTAGTGTGATTGTTGTATTTATCTTTTGATAATTTTTAGGAGAAACATTGAATGTTCTCTTAAAAGCTCTTGAGAAAGAATCATGACTATTATATCCGTATTTTAAATATAGGTCTTTGACAGATTCTATATTTGTTTTCAAGTCAAAGAGTGCATAAGTCATCTTTCTTTGTGTGATATACGGATGTATAGATACATTTGTTTGGTTTTTGAAAACCCTGCGAATATGTCTCTCGCTATAATTGAAGTTTGATTCTAAATTCTTTATGCTGAGATCTTCGAGAATGTTTTCTTCAATAAATTTTACTAAATTTTTTATAGTGTCTCCCACTAGTACCACCCATCCTATAATAACTGCCGACAATATCGGCCAAATATTTCCCAATTATCCCTATTAATCCTTGCAAAATATAGCCAAGTGTCTAAATGATATAACAAAATCGGCTATATTGTAAAGGGAAAAGACTGACATGAATGTCTTTATAAGGACATTTTACATTATCGATTTTCTCCTTTTACATAAATGTATTTAATTGTTTTACAAGTGTATCGAAAGTAAAAATAATACGATTTTCTCGCATTTTTTTAAATTAACATTGTTATTTAGTGAATATTTTGAAAAAGAATAGCAATTTAAATCGTGATTTAGTTTTTTTAATCGTGTTTACAACTATATTATATACTTTATTTTTAATGTTGTCGACTAAAAATAGGGAAACGTTTCTATATTCTAATATAAATTAAGACATTATAGTCAGGGGAATATCTTGTTAGTTATATTGCTAAATTAGTTCTATGAAGGTATCAAATGTCGTTCGAAAATAAAAAAATGTTACAATTTATTTGAGAGGAGATGCAAAAGATGAATTTTGAAAATATCTCTGGCATTTTAATAGCACTAATTAACAATGCTTTCATTATGTTGTCGCTTGTATTCTTTTATACAGCGAGTAATTATGATGTAAATGCTAAAAGTAAAAAATAACATATATTTGCCGGTATCGTTATTGGTTTAGCTTCAGTATTGATTATGGTTCAGCCTTTTAAATTTTCAGAAGGTCTTTTTATTGATACAAGAACAGTTTTATATGTTATTGTTGGTCATTTCTTTGGGCTTATTCCTACAATCATATCATCCATAATCGGAATTACTTATCGAATGATTATTGGTGGTGAAGGTGTCTTTTTAGGCGTTATTGCAATTATTATGAATGCACTAGTGGGTTTATCTTGGAATACGATTAGACAAAAATTGAAGTTTAGAAACATATATCTTGATTATTATCTTATGGGACTATTATCTCAAGTATTAACAATGTTGTTGTTTGCATCTTTACCAAATGCAACCAATATTTTTGGTCCAATTTTAGTAGCTTATATTGCTGCTTATCCACTAGTAACACTCATCTTGTCAATTATTGTTGTTCGTCAACGTGATAAACGATTAATGAATGAGTATATTAACAATCAAAAAACATTGCTAAAAAAATCAATAGATTCTACTGAAACCATAGAGATTTTTACAGTAGATAAGAATTATAATTATTTAACATATAATGCATTTCATCTTAAACAAATGCGTAAATATAACAGTTTAGAGGTTGGGAAAAATTCGAATTTTATCGAAGCAATTAAAGATCCATATATACAAGAAGTGATGAAGGACAAAATTAATAGAACTTTATTAGGTTTTTCAAGTATTAAAGTGCTTAATATGGGAGATCATTATTATGAATATACATTCACCCCGCTTGTTGATAAAAATCATGTGATTGGTGTTACATGTTTTGCTAAAGATGTTACCGAACAAAAGACTTATGAACAAACAATTATTCAACAAAGTTATCAAGATGCATTAACGGGATTAAGTAATCGTAGACATTTCATGATGAAAAAAGATGAACTACAAATTTATGAGAAAGTTACATTTGTTACTTGTGACGTGAATGGATTAAAAGTTATTAATGATGCCTTTGGACATGCTAAAGGGGATTTAGGATTAAAGATGTTTGCGGACATTTTAAAAGATATTTTTGATAGAGAAGGTTATATCTTTAGAATGGGAGGGGATGAATTTAGCATCATCGTTCCAAGTAAAGATAAAGTATATGTTACTAAATTGATGGAAGAGGTAAATTATCGATTAGAAAAACGTAATAATTCAATGTTAAGATTATCTGTTTCTTATGGTATAGCAACAGCTGATAAAAATACTTCAATTGATGTTGCAATTAGACAATCAGAAGAACAAATGTACAAACAAAAATTATTTGAAACAACATCTTATCGTTCAAAGTTCATTGAGACAATTCTACAAAGTTTATATGAAAAAAATCCTAATGTGGAGATTCATTCTGAAAGAGTATCTGTAATATGTGTTGAAATTGGTAAGAAGTTAAAAATGAATTCATATGAGTTAAAGCTGTTAAAAGTTATTTCATCCTTACATGATATTGGAAAGATTGCAATTGATGAAGGTATTTTAAATAAACCAGGTAAATTAACTGATGAAGAATGGATACAAATTAAACGACATCCAGAAATAGGATACAGAATCATTTCAAGTTCACCAGAATATCAAGAAATTGCATATGACATTCTTTGTCATCATGAACGTTACGATGGTAAGGGGTATCCTCAAGGATTAAGTGGCGAAAATATTCCAATTCGTGCAAGAATTATTAATCTAGCAGATTCATTTGATGCAATGACTTCAAACCGTTCATATCGTGAACCGATGAGTATAGATGATGCAATTTTGGAAGTTAAACGATGCAGTGGAACACAGTTTGACCCACGGATTGTTGATGTCTTCTTAGAACTTATCAAGGAAGGTTTTATAGAGACTTTAAAAAGCTAATGTTATTTAGCTTTTTCTTTTATTTAAATGTCTTTGTGATACAATGGTAGAAAGAGAAAAAAGGAGTACATTATGAAGAAACAATTACCAAAAAGAAGTGAGGTAGACGTTAAGTATACTTGGGACGTTTACACAATCTTTAAAAATGAAGAATCATTCAATCAAGCACTTATTGATTTAAAACAACAAGTTTTAATTTTTAAAGAAAAACACCAAGGCAAATTAAAAAATCCAGAAACTATCAATCAAGCGATTGATGAACTCAAGGATATTCAAGGAAAGTTAGTACGTATTAATGCGTTTAGTTCACTACAAGCAAGTGGTGAATCTACAGATGAAGTCAATCAAATGCGTGTTGGAAGAACTGGATTAGCATTCCAAGAAATTTCCAAAAATTTAACATTCGTTTCAATTGAATTAAAAGAAAATTCAGTTGAAACATTAAATGATGCAATTAAACTTAGCGAGGACAATAAATTATATATAGAAGATGTTATAGATGAAAAAAATCATGCATTACATCCTGAAGTGGAAAAAGCAATTCAATCATTAAGTGGGGTAATTAATGCACCTTATGGGACGTATAATCGTTTCAAATTAGCAGATATGAAATTTAATGATTTTGAAGTAAATGGTGTTAATTATCCTAATTCATTTACTTTATTTGAAAATGAGTATGAATATGATAATCATACTGAGGTAAGAAGAAAAGCATATGAGTGTTTCTATTCAAAACTAGGTGAGTACCAAAATGGTTTTGCGAGCAACTATTATGCACATCTTTTAAAAGAGAAAGCAATGTCAGAATTAAGAGGATACTCATCAGTTGTGGATTATCTACTTCATGATCAAAAAGTAACCAAAGATTTAATGGATCGTCAAATTGATGTGATTATGAGAGATTTATCACCAGTAATGAGAAAATATGCTCGCGTCTTAAAAGAGATTCATGGTTTAGATAAAATGACATATGCGGATTTAAAGATTGCAATTGACCCAGAATTTGAACCTAAAGTATCGATTGAATCATCAAAAGACATGCTTTTAGAAGGCTTATCAATTTTAGGTGATGAATATTTAGAAATAGTCAGACGTTCATTTGATGAAAGATGGATTGACTTCCCACAAAATGTAGGTAAATCTACAGGTGGATTCTGTTCTTCGCCTTATGGAGCTAACTCATTTATCCTCATTAACTGGAATGGACAAATGGATGAAGTGATGGTTTTAGCACATGAATTAGGACATGCTGGACACTTCCAATATGCAAATAAACACCAATCAATTTTTAATACACGACCTTCTTTATATTTTATTGAAGCTCCTTCTACAACAAATGAGTTAATTATGAGTAGAACATTAGATAAAAATGCAAAAGATTTAAGAACTAAACGTTGGATTAAGTCCGTTATGATTTCAAGAACTTATTATCATAACATGGTAACTCACTTACTGGAAGCTGCTTTCCAAAGAGAAGTTTATAAGAAAATTGATGCTAAAGAACCTATCTCAGCTAATGTTTTAAATAACATTAAATTAAACGTGATTAAAAATTTCTGGGGAGATGAAGTTGAAATTCCTGTTTATGCTGGACTAACATGGATGAGACAGCCTCATTACTTCATGGGATTATATCCGTATACTTATTCAGCTGGTTTAACAATTGGTACAGAGGTTTCTCGTAAAATCTTTGAAGGGGAATTAGATCCGACAAGATGGATTGATGTTTTAAAGGCTGGTGGAACTAAACGACCATTTGACTTAGCTCGTATGGTCGATGTAGATTTAAGTACCGAAGCGCCATTAGTAAATACAATTAAATTCATTGATGAGGCGGTTGAAGAAATCATAGCAATCACTAAATCACTAAAACAGCAATGATATTTCTCATTCTGTTATCATGTTTTTAAATAATAAAATATAATATACATATATAACTCTATATAGGGGGCCAAAATGAAATTTTTATTAGGATTCATATCGTTTTTAGGATTTATTGCACTTCTAGGCAGTGGTGCTTATCTTGGATATGGTTTAATTACAGAAAAAGTTCAAAATAAAATGGAAGAACAAAAAGAAGTATTACTAAGTGAATTATCTATTATTGAACAAGCGTTAGTTTCAGATGTTGTAATTGATGAATTATATTATGCAAAAAACTTCAAAGATGTTGTAATCAAAGTGACTTTTGAGAAGACACTGATTGAAGAAGAAGTATTTTATTCAGCGAGCATTTCTAACTTAGATGAATATACTGAACTAACTGATTTTGATTCAACTAAATATCATAATTTTTCAAGAGTATTAACAGATAATCCTGGTGAGGTGAAGGGGAATGCTATCACATTCTTAATCATTTCATTAAGTACTTGGCTTGGTTTTTGGATTTTAAAGAAACTTGCTTAAAGAACCTTAAACGGTTCTTTTTTTTAAACTAAAGACATAATATGTTTACCAAAAATAAACCATGTTAAGTTTAGGTAAGAATTATTCAATTTAAGTTCAGTAAATATCATTAATGATATAATGGATTTGAATAAATATTTGAACGGAGTTTTAAAAATGATTAATACGATTTTATTTGATTTAGACGGAACGATTTTAGATACCTTAATGGATTTAACAAATGCCGTTAATCATACTTTGAGAAAATTTGGATATAAAGAACGTACTGCGAAACAAGTTAGATCTTTTCTTGGCAATGGAGCAAAGCAATTAATTTTAAAGTCATTAGATGGTGATGAATCACAATTGGATGAAGTTTTATCATACTACATGCCATATTATGAGGCTAACAGTGAATGTTTGACAAAACCATATGAAGGAATTGAAGAGTTATTAAAAAAACTTAAACACAACTATAAATTAGGGGTTGTTAGTAATAAACATCAAAAAGCAGTTGAAAAAATAATTGAAAAATATTTTCCCAATATATTTGATGTTGTTATAGGTGAACAACAAGGCGTACCTAAAAAACCAGCACCAGATATGCTATTTAATGCTTTAAAAGGTTTAAATGCAAATATAGAAAACACAATTTTCATTGGCGACAGTGAAGTTGATATCCAAACTGGAAAAAATGCTGGTATGGATGTAATTGCTGTAGCATGGGGCTTTAGAGATAAAGATGAATTAATTGATCATGAACCAAATTATTTAATTGATGAAGTAAATGATATATTACTTTTATTAGAGGGGATAGATAAATAATGGCATTGATCAAACTAGAAAATGTATCAAAGTATTATAAATCTGGTGAAGGCGTATCAGTTGGTATGCAAAAAGTTTCACTTTCATTTGATGCAGGCGAATTTGTCGCAATAATAGGGGAATCTGGAAGTGGTAAATCCACATTACTTAACGTAATTTCAGGTTTAGATACTTATGAAGATGGTGAAGTATATTTAAATGATGAAGAAACTTCACATTATACGATTAAAGATTGGGAATCATATCGTGCAAAATACATTGGATTTATTTTCCAAAGTTATAACATTATTGATTCATATACAGTATTTCAAAATGTAATGTTAGCTTTAGAGGTCCAAAATTATCCAAAACATTTAAGAAAAAAACGTGCTTTAGAACTCATTGATAAAGTTGGACTTACTTCACACAAACATCATAAAGCTGCTAAGTTATCTGGAGGGCAAAAACAAAGAGCAGTAATTGCCCGTGCACTTGCTAAAGATTGTCCAATTATTGCCTGTGATGAACCTACAGGTAACTTGGATAGTGAATCTAGTAAACAAATTATCGAATTGTTACATGAGATTTCAAAAGATAAATTAATCATTATTGTGACACATAATTTTGATGAAGTGAAACAATATGCAACTAGAAAAATTAAAATTCATGATGGTGAAGTTGTTGAAGATAAAGTACTTAAACGTGATGTTGAAATCGTTAAAGTAGAAGAACCGAAAACTTCAAAAATGACAGTTGGAAGTGTTGCAAGATTTGCTATTCGTAATATTTTTTCAATTCCAAGAAGATTTTTATTATTCTTATTTTTACAACTAGCGATTATGGTTCTTTTCACCAATATATTTGCAAGTTTCATGCGAACTGCAAATTCATTTAATCCATTTGACTTATTTATTGGTGGAGATAGTATCAATAGCGTTTATAAAGATCATTTCTCTGATAATCGTTTTTTAATCTTGAGACAAGATAATCAACCACTCTCAGAAGCAGACTATGAAGCAATAAGTAGTGTTAGCGGTGATTTTGCCTTATATAAAGATGCTTTCGAACTAGATTTTGCTTCAAATTACACATTCATTTTTGGTGGAAGTTACTATGGTAATGCATTTTTTGATAGTGTATATACCATTAAAGATAATCCAAGTCTATTAATTGATGGAACCTTAAATTTAGCTGCAAATGAAATTGTTGTATCAAATGCTTTTACTGAAGCAGTAGTTGGCCAAAATCTTGAAGTAAGTAGCTTTGAATATTCAACACATAATACTGTATTAACGAATATTACTTCTGATTTACTGAATTATGATGCTAAGTTGTATGATTCATATGTAGAACTAGAAATTAATACAGATTTAAAATTTTATTATTCATTTGCTTCTAAAGATTTTCCAATTAGTTTAAGTTCATTTGATATCAATTATCAAGATGTTACTTCAATTATTGTGAGAGAATATGGCAGACATGAAGGGAAAACTTATAAAGTTGTTGGCATATATAATGATAACTTTAGCGAAAAAATATATTTTTCCGAAGCTGCTTTAGCAGTAGAAAATATAGGTAGTGGCTTCATGTTAGTTGCTAAAAATAAGAGTGATGCCACAAGAATTTTTAACAGAATTGATAAATCAGTCTATCGTGTCATTTATCCAGAATTAGAATTAGGAGAATTAGCTAGTATAACAGAACCAATTAAGTTGGTTGTTAAAGTATTCTTCTATGCATTAGCGTTTGCTATTGGCATATTCTTATATTTCTTATTAGCAACCGTTACAAAGAATATCATGCATTCAAGAATGAAAGACTTTGCAATCTATCGATCAATTGGTGCTAACCAACAAAAATTAGCATTATTAGTCATTTTTGAACAGCTATTTTTAATGTTAATAGCCTTTACGCTCTCAATGCTTATCCTGTTCTACATTACAAGAGTGGATTATTCAATATATTTAACATTTAGTTATTTAAGCAGAATGGACTATGTTGTCTTATTCGCATTATTTGCAATCTTAACATTCAGATTAGCTTCTAAGTTCAAT
This sequence comes from Acholeplasma hippikon, assembly GCF_900660755.1. Lineage (NCBI taxonomy): Bacteria > Bacillati > Mycoplasmatota > Mollicutes > Acholeplasmatales > Acholeplasmataceae > Acholeplasma > Acholeplasma hippikon. The sequence continues at coordinate 418,779 of NZ_LR215050.1, read as the reverse complement.
AATAAAACATTTAAGATTTCAGTTATTGAAAATATCAGTGAAAGTAAGGAGATGGGATTATGATTAAAGTAAGTCATTTAGATAAAACATTTAACAAACGTAAAAAGAATAAAATCCATGTACTTAATGATATCTCCTTAGAATTTCCTGAGAAGGGCTTAATGGTCTTATTAGGTGCATCAGGTAGTGGGAAGACAACATTACTGAATGTTATTGGCGGGCTTGATAGAGTTGATAATGGAGAAATTCAGTTTTATGATAAGCACATTGAAAGATATAAATCAGGGTTATGGGATAGTTTAAGAAGAGAAGACATCGGCTTTATTTTCCAAAACTATTATTTAAAAAATGACTTGAGTGTATTCGAAAACGTAGCATTTGTTTTAAGATTAATTGGAATTCATGATGAAAAAGCAATTGAAGATAGAGTAAATTATATCTTAACGCAAGTTGGTATGTACAAATATCGTAAAAAATTAGCCAGTCAGCTTTCAGGGGGACAACAACAAAGAGTTGCTATTGCTCGTGCATTAGTTAAAAACCCAAAAGTTATTATTGCAGATGAACCTACAGGAAACCTAGACAGCAATAACACAGTTGAAATTATGAACATCATTAAAAATATTTCAATGAATAAATTAGTTGTCTTAGTTACGCATGAACAAGATTTAGCAGAGTTCTATGGTGATCGAATTATTGAAGTTAAAGATGGAAAAGTAATAAAAGATTATCAAAATGAAAGTCAAACTGATCATAATTTTGTGAATGATAATGCAATTTACTTAAAGGATCTATCAAAAATTTCAGATTTAAAAGACAAAAATTTAGAAGCAGCATTTTATTCGGATAATGATGAAATTGAACCTGCAAAAGTCAAATTAATCATAAAAAATAAAACACTTTATATCGATGTTGATACATCAATACAAAAAGTGAAGCTAAATGATAGTACGTTAAATCTTCAAATTAAAGATGAGCATTTCAAGAAAAAGACACGTGAAGAAATGCTTGAAACAACTTTTGATGTTGAAAGATTAAAGCATGATGATTTACATAAGATAAATAAATTAAATGTGTCATTCAAAACAAGTTTATGGATGGCATTTAAGAAATTTTTAAGATATGGTAGAAAAGGTAAATTAATGTTATTCTTATTTGCTATATCAGGTTTATTTATAGCCTATAGTGTAATGAATAACTATACAATTCTTACTGAAACGGTAGATAATAGACTAACCTTATCTAAAAATATAGTTGCTGTTGATACATCAATGACTTCACCAGCGGAACGAAATAAATTAATTGATGATATTATTTCGATAGAAGGAACAGAAGTTTATTTTGCTAAATTAAGTGGAAATTATCTGTCAATTGAGGTTCCTGGTAAACAATTTAGTATAAGTCCTGATTCTATTGAACATATCGCTATAACTGATGCCAAAATTTTATATGGTAGAGAACCTTTAAATAAATCAGAAGTCGTCATCAGTTATGGAATGTACAAAAGAACATCTGTAGGTTTAGGAGAAGCAGATTTTACAAGCATTGGTATTTGGGATGTTAGACAAATGCTTGGTCAAAAAATTACAGTTGGCAATCAAATTAAAGTTACCATTGTAGGTATTGTCAATGAAAATAAAAAGACAATTTATACTTACAATCATGAGGGATTATATGAGTTAACAGCCGGTAATGTTGTTAATACTACTTGGACAATTAAAGAAGCATATAATCAACTATTTATGGGGCTTGGAAATACAGTATACTTTAGCAGTCATAATCCTAAACAAGCAGCAAACCAATTAACTTCAGAAGGTTATGATGCTGTTAGATTTATTGATTCACTTGAACAGCAATTAAGTATTGATAAACAGCGATCTTTCTTACAAAGTATTTCTATTTCAATTGTTTTTGTCGCATTAGCACTTGTTGTATTCTATTTTGTGATGCGTTCATCAATGATTTCAAGAATATATGAAATAGCAGTTAATCGTGCATTAGGTGTTAAGAAATTTGAAATTATACTTTCATTTGTTGCTGAAATACTATTGATTGTTACAGTTAGTACCTTTATTGGATTCTTGGCAATGTCATATATTTTACATAGTGTGTCAAATACTTCATTAGCAAGTTTTGTTGTTTTTAGAGTAGATCTTGTATCACTTTTCATTGGTACGCTTGTGGTCTACGGATTAAATCTAATTGTTGGTGTATTACCTTTATTAACCTTACTAAGAAAAACACCATCACAAATTATTTCAACATACGATATGTAAGAAAAAGGGTAGAACAAACATGTTCTACCCTTGTTTTATTATTTAATGAATTGAGTCGTTTCTTTAGCTGATAATCTAACTGATTTGAAGCCTTCTTCATCAGCTTTACCTATAGAGATTAACAATGCTGGAATTAAGTTTTCTTTTATGCCTAGATTATCCATAATAGTTTTTTTATCAAAACCACCAATTGGATTTGTATCATATCCATGAATTTTGGCTGCTAACATGAAGTTCATTGCAACTAATCCGGCATCTAAAAATAATCTGTTTGTATGGCCGGGCTCTTCTAGTGTAGCATGTTTTTCAGCAATATGTTTTAATTGACGTTCCTTAACTTCAATTGGCATGATACCTTCTAAAACAGCACGATTAAAGATAATTTCAGCTTTTTCATGTCTCATAGGATCTAATGCTAATAAAATCATGTGAGAAGAAGTTTCTAATTGTGTTAAGTTATAAGTCATTGATTTTTTAAGTTTTTCTTTACCTTCAGGTGTTCCAATGACAAAGAACCTCCAAGGCTGTAAGTTTTGTGTTGACGGTGCTTTTTGAGCAAGATCAATAATATCTAAAATTTCTTCATCAGAAATCTTAAAATCTGTATATTTTCTAATTGATCTACGATTTAAAATAATCTCTTTCATGTTGTTTTCTCCTACATAGTATACCTAAGTTATGTTAACATTAATGAGATGAGATTTAAAAGATAACGCATAAAAGGACTTGAAATATGGAATATTTAAGATTATTTGAATGGTATCATGAAAATAAGAGGGATTTACCTTTTAGAAAAACAAAAAATCCCTATGATATTTGGGTAAGTGAAGTTATGCTACAGCAAACCCAAGTTGAGTCAATGTTACCTTATTTTGATAAATTTATGAAAAAGTATCCTACTATTCATGATTTGGCAAACGCAGAGTTAGAAGAAGTGCTTCATACAGTGCAAGGTATTGGATACTATAAAAGATTTAGAATGCTAAAACAAGGTGCTATTTATGTTGATCAAAACTTTAATGGTGAGTTACCAAATGATTATAAAGAACTATTAAAAATACCGGGAGTTGGTGCATATACAGCTGGTGCAATTGCGTCCATTGCATTTGACTTACCGCATGCAGCAACCGATGGTAATGTCATTCGTGTTTTATCAAGAGTTTATGGATTTGAAGATGATTTTAGATTAGAAAAAAATCGTAAGAAATTAAATGATTTTAATACGAAATTAATAGAAAAAGCACCAAATTATAATGATTACACACAAAGTGTCATGGAATTAGGAGCGAAGGTTTGTAGACCATTAAATCCTAAATGTGAAGTGTGTCCTTTAAAAGACATTTGTGTTGCTAATAAAGAGGATAAAATAGAAAAATATCCTTACTTAAGTCCATTAAAAAAACAAAAAGAAACATTATTCTATGCCTTTGTTGTTAAATACAAAGATAAATTTGTCTTACGAAAAAGAACAGAGGAATTATTAAATGGATTCTATGAATTTATTCAGGTTGAGGCAGATAGCTTAAATGGTGCTTTAAATCAAATGAATGAATTAGGATATGATATTGAAGTCGTTGAAGAACTGAAAGATGTAAAACATGTCTTTACACATTTAATTTGGCATATTAAACCAGTCATTGTTATTGCAAGTAAAATTCCAGATAATGTTGAAATATATAGTGATTTCAAAGGATTGCCAATTGCGACTGTACATCAAAAAATACTTAAACAATTATGAAAAATAAAAGACCCTATAGTTACATAACTATAAGGTCTATTTTTATTTAACTAATTCATTAAGTAGTTGATTTTTTTCAAACAATAATTTGAGTGGAATTCCAAGTACAGTAACAACTAATAATTCACCAAATGCAACATAGAATCCAAACACAACAAAGTTTTGCCATGTCGAAGTCATGAATGCATCAATTCCAGCTACGATTATCCCATTAAATAAGGCTGGGAAGATTAATAAACTAATTAACCAATTTCGTTTGCCAAGAAGGATGAATGATACACATACCAGTGTGGTTGCAACTGTTCCAAAGATTGCATCACTAATGCCATATGGACTATTTAGGTTGGCTACGAATGTTCCAACAATAATCCCGATTGCGTTCTTCTTATTGAAAAACACCAAAATTAGAAGTGCTTCAGCGATTCTTACTTGAAGGCTGGCACTGAAAGATATCCATGGCAGAAGTAAGACAAGTACTGTATAAATACTTGCGATCATCGCCTGAACTGCTAAATCTTTAACAGTAAATTTGTTATTCATTTTTAGTCTCCTTGTTTTTTTATAGCGGGTTAATCGAGGTACCGCTTTATTTTTAACGTATCTATTGTAACATTTTATGTTATAATTGCAAGGCGGAAGGTGATTTATTTGATAAAATATGAAGTCTTACACATTTGTAAGCAAAGTGGCGCAAGATTAGGTAGATTAACAACTCCTCATGGGGTTTTTGAAACACCTCTTTTTATGCCAGTTGGAACCTTGGCTACTGTAAAAACTTTAACTCCTGAAGAAATTAGAGAAGTTTCTGAAGGCTTAATTTTAGGTAATACTTATCATTTATGGCAACAACCAGGAAATGATATTGTTAAAGCACACGGTGGTATTAGAGGATTTATGAAATGGGATGGTGCACTTTTAACAGATAGTGGCGGATTCCAAGTTTTCTCTTTAGCTAAACTAAGAGATATTAAAGAAGAAGGTGTTACATTTAAACACCATAAATCAGGTGCTCCATTGTTCTTATCACCTGAAATTGCAATCAAAATACAAGAAGATTTAGGTGCAGATATCATCATGTCATTTGATGAATGTCCACCTCCATATGAAAGTTATGAATATCAAAAGAAATCTGTTGAAAGAACGATTCGTTGGGCTAAACGTGGCAAAGAAGCATTAACAACAGACCAAGCATTATTTGGTATCGTTCAAGGTGGATTAAATAAAGATTTAAGAGAATTTTGTGCTAAAGAATTAGCTAAACTTGATTTCCCTGGTTATTCAATTGGTGGATTATCAGTTGGTGAAACAAAAGCCGAAATGTATGAAATGACTAAGTTCTTAAATCCAATCTTACCATTTGATAAACCAAGATACTTAATGGGTGTTGGTGCGCCAGAAGATTTACTTGAAAATGTAATTAATGGCGTAGATATGTTTGACTGTGTCTTACCGACAAGAAATGCACGTCATGGTACGGCATTTACAACTTATGGAAAAGTTCAAGTTAAAGCTCAAAAGTTTGAACGCGATATGAATCCATTAGACCCTGGTCTAGAAACATCTATTTCAAAATACTCAAAGAGTTATATTAGACACTTATTTAAAGCAGAAGAAATTTTAGGTCAAAGAATGTTAACAATTCAAAATTTAGCCTACCTAAAGTATTTAATGAGTGAGATTAGACAAGCAATCAAGGAAGACCGATTATTAGACTTCAAAAAAGAGTTCTATGCGAAAACGAATTATCCTGAAGTAAAGTATTAAACACTTTATTTTTTAATAAAAATAGTTTACAATGAGAATGATAGGAGGGATATCTATGGTTTTTGGATATTCAGATGAATTTAATCAGAAACCGGTTATTAAAGTCATTGGTGTTGGTGGTGGAGGAAACTCTGCAATTAACAGAATGATTGAAAACGATGTTAAAGGGGTATCCTATGTAGCGATGAATACTGACGCACAAGTGCTCAAAGTTTCAAAAGCTGAAGAAAGAATTCAACTAGGAAAAAAATTAACTCGTGGACTTGGTGCAGGTGCAAAACCTGAAGTTGGTAAACAAGCAGCGCTTGAATCTGAAGAAGAAATTAGAGAAGTATTATCAAATGCTGATATGGTATTTATCACATGTGGTATGGGTGGCGGAACAGGAACTGGTGCAGCACCAGTTATTGCTAGAATTGCTAAAGAAATGGGTATTCTAACAATTGGGATTGTCACAAAACCTTTTAAATTTGAAGGGCCATTAAGAATGCAACATGCAATCATGGGTCTAGAAGAATTAAAACCAAATGTTGATACTTTAATTGTTATTCCTAATGAACGTCTGTTTACAATTGCTGACCATACAATGCAACTACTTGATGCGTTTAGAGAATCAGACAAGATTCTACGTCAAGGTGTACAAGGTATTGCTGAAATCATTTCAGTGCCTGGTATGATTAACGTTGACTTTGCTGACGTTAGAACAGTGATGGAAAACAAAGGTACTGCTTTAATGGGAATCGGTATTGCAAGTGGTGAAACACGTGCAGTAGAAGCTGCTAGAAAAGCAATTCATTCAAAATTATTAGAAGTTTCAATTGATGGTGCTACAGATGCTATTGTAAATATTACAACAGGACCATCTGTCTTACTATTTGAAATTGAAGAAGCATTAACTGAAATCAGAAACGCAACCGAATCTGATTTAAATGTTATTTATGGTCATACAGTGAACGTTGACTTAGATGATGAAATGATCGTTACAATTATTGCAACTGGTTATGAATTAAAATCTAAAGAAAATACTGTAGAGAACTTAGCTTCTGAAATCTTTAAAAAGAACACAGTTGAACAAGTAAAAGTTACTAAAACCGGACTTGAACCAGTTGAAAGTACAGAAGAAGAAACACCAAAAGGAAGAAGAATTCCAGACTGGTTAAAGAAAAAATTTTAAAAGGCGATAACGCCTTTTTTAACGGGAGAATATTATGTTAAGTATTGGAATTGTAGGTTTACCAAATGTTGGTAAATCAACACTATTTAATGCAATTACTAACTCAGGAGTATTAGCAGCAAACTATCCATTTGCAACTATCGATCCAAACGTTGGTGTTGTACAAGTTAATGATGATAGACTAGAAAATCTAGCTAAAATTTATAAATCTGCAAAGATTATTCCAACAGCAATCGAATTCATTGATATTGCTGGTTTAGTAAAAGGGGCTTCAAAAGGTGAAGGATTAGGTAACCAATTCTTATCACACATCCGTCAAGTTGATGCGATTGCACACGTTATTCGTTGTTTTGAAGATACAAACATTACACATGTTGAAGGTAGAGTTGATCCGATTCGTGACCTTGAAATCATTGAAATGGAATTAAGATTAGCTGATTTAGAATCAATCGAAAAGAGATTACCTAGATTAGAAAAAATGTTAAAAGTTAAAAACGCTGAAGCAATGGTAGAAGCGTCTGCATTAACAAAGGTAAAAACAATGATTGAAACAGACGGTAGACCAAGTGATTTAGATTTTTCTGATGAAGAAAAGAAAATTGTTAAAAATCTTAATTTACTGTCTTTAAAACAAAATTTATATATCGCAAATTTAGCTGATACTGATTTAGCAAATCCAACTGCTAATAATCACTTCAATGCATTAGTAGAAAAAGGTAAATCATTAGGAATTGATGTAATTCCGATTTCAGCTCAAGTAGAATACGAAATTTCTACCATTGAAGATAAAGAAGAACAAACTATTTTCTTAGAAAGTTATGGCTTAAAAGAATCTGGTTTAGATTCAGTAATTAAAAAAGGTTATGAAATCTTAGGCTTAAAAACTTACTTTACTTGTGGACCACAAGAAACAAGAGCGTGGACATTTGTTGCAGGGACAAAAGCCCCTCAAGCAGCAGGTATCATTCATACTGACTTTGAAAAAGGATTTATTAAAGCTGAAACATTATCATATGATGATTTAATGGCTTGTGGATCTCCAGTGGCAGCTAAAGAAAAAGGTAAAGTTCGTTTAGAAGGTAAAGATTATGTTGTGCAAGATGGTGACATTATGCACTTTAGATTTAATGTATAATGAACTTCTTAGATTATAAAGATAATATTGTATGTGCTTCTAAATATTTTACGGTAGAAGAAATGAATAAAATATATGAACTAGGTATTAGAAACTTTGGTGAAAATTATGTTCAAGATCTTCTATGCAAAAAAGAAGCAGTTAATCATAAAGATATTATTTGGCATTTAATAGGACATCTTCAAACGAATAAAGTGAAACAAGTAATTAATGAAATTGATTACCTTCATTCACTAGATTCTATTAAATTAGCTAAAGAGATTCAAAAATACCGTATAAATCCGTTAAACTGTTTTATTCAACTTAATATTTCACATGAAGAAAGTAAATCTGGGTTAATTGTCGAAAACTTAACCGACTTTATGGAAGAGATAAAAAAATATGATAAAATAAATATAATCGGGTTTATGGCCATGGGTGTAGATAATAATTTAGTTGCTACAGAAAATGTCTTTAAGACATTGAATGATTTAAAAAAGCAATATGGATTAGAAAAAACATCAATGGGTATGAGTCATGATTTTGAATTAGCACTTAAATATCAAAGTGATTATTTAAGAATTGGATCACTATTCAAAGGGGTAATCTAAATGGGTCTATTTGGTAAGAAGAAGCAAAATGAAATTGAAATCTTAACTGCTGAACGCATTTTGATGGAACAACTTCGTAATGATGATGATGCATATATTACTAAGTTAGCACGTCAAATGATGGAAGGCGCACCATTAATTTTAAACTTTGATCAATTACATATCGATCGAGCAAATAAAGTCATTTCATTTATGTCTGGTGTTGTTTATGCAATTTCTGGTCAAATTGTAGAAATTAATGAAACAACTTATCTTTTTGGAAATAAAGACCTTTATACAGATGGTTCTGTTGAAGCGTGGCTAAGAACTAATTTAAATTAAATATTGCGATGACTAGACCAAGGTAGTATTGTAAAGGTTTAAAGCGAGTAAGGAAATGGTGTAAGCCTTACAACAAACACAATAACTATTATCAGCTACGAGCAAAATCAACTTAAATAAGTGCGTATATAATATGTATACGAACTAAGGTGGTACCGCGGAATTTTTAATTCGTCCTTAGAATTGATTTTTAAGGACGATTTTTTTATTTATTGGAGGAAATAAGAATGGATTTTAAAGATACATTATTAATGCCTAAAACCGATTTTGAAATGAGAGGTAATTTAGGTGTTAGAGAACCATTAATCCAAGCAAAATGGGCTGAAATGGATCTCTACAAAAAAGTATTAGAAATGAATAAGGACAATGAGCCATTTGTTTTACACGATGGTCCTCCTTATGCAAACAATAATATTCACATTGGACATGCTTTCCAAAAAACTTTAAAAGACTTTGTATTACGTTATCAAACAATGTCTGGTAAATATGTACCCTATATTCCAGGATGGGATACACATGGTTTACCAATTGAAAATGAAGTAACTAAAAAAGGAGTTAATCGTAAAGAGTTATCACGTTCAGAATTTAGAAAAATCTGCCGTGAATACGCATTAAGCCAAGTAGAAGTTCAAAAAGCACAATTCAAACGCTTAGGTATTTTAGGTGATTGGGATCATCCTTATCTAACACTAGATAAGACTTTTGTTGCTGATCAAATTAGAGTATTTGGTCAAATGGTAGAAAATAGATTAATCTATAAGGGATTAAAACCAATTTATTGGTCACCATCTTCAGAATCTGCTTTAGCAGAAGCTGAAATTGAATATCATGACAAACAATCAAAATCAATTTATGTTGCATTTGATGTTGTTGATGAAAAATTCCCAAATACAAAATTATTAATTTGGACAACTACACCTTGGACTTTACCTGCAAATTTAGCAGTTTCAGCACATCCAAACTTAACTTATGTATTATTTGAATCAAATGGTACAAATTATATCTGTGCTAAAGACTTATTAGAAAAATTAACTTCACTATTAAAATTTGAAAATGTAAATATCATTAAAGAATTCAAAGGTGAAGCATTAGAATATGTTCAATATAAACACCCATTATTTGATCGTGTAAGCCCAGTAATCTTAGGTGAACATGTTACCAATGAAGATGGTACTGGTTTAGTACATACTGCACCAGGACATGGTGTAGATGACTATATGGTTGGTAAGAAATATAAATTAGATTTATTATCACCAGTTGATGCTCAAGGTCATATGACTGCTGAAGCATTCCAATATGAAGGCTTATTCTATGAAAAAGCAAATGATGCAATCATTGCTGATTTAGAAGCTAAAGGTGCATTATTAAATCTAACTGTAATCACTCACTCATATCCTCATGACTGGAGAACTAAAAAACCAGTAATCTTTAGAGCAACGCCTCAATGGTTTGCAAGTGTGGAAATGATTAGAGAAGAATTACTTGAATCAGTTAAAACAGTTAAATGGAATACTGTATGGGGTGAAGTGAGACTTTCAAACATGTTGAGAGACCGTGAAGACTGGGTAATTTCTCGTCAAAGAGCATGGGGAGTTCCAATTCCTGCATTCTATAAAGAAGATGGCACACCAATCTTAGACAGCAATGTAATTAATCATGTTGCTGATATCTTTGAAAAACATGGTTCAGATGTTTGGTATGAATGGGAACCTAAAGATTTATTACCTGAAGGATATGAATTTGAAGGAAAATTAACAAAAGAATTAGATATCATGGACGTTTGGTTTGACTCAGGTACTTCATACCGCGTGTTAGAACGTCGTGGATTACCATTCCCAGCTGATTTATACTTAGAAGGTTCTGACCAATATCGTGGATGGTTTAACTCATCATTAACTACATCAATTGCAACTAAGAAGATTGCTCCATATAAAGAAATCGTTTCTCATGGTTTCGTATTAGATGGTCAAGGCAGAAAAATGAGTAAATCATTAGGTAATGTTATTGACCCATTAGCAGTAATGAAAGAACAAGGTGCTGACGTATTAAGATTATGGGTAGCATCAGTTGACTATGAAGCAGATGTTAGAATTTCTAATGATTTAATGAAACAAGTTTCTGAATCATATAGAAAAATTAGAAACACATTTAGATTTATGTTAGGTGTTGTCAATGATTTTAATCCTGAAACAGATTATGTAGGTTGGTCAATGAGAGGTCAATTAAACCGTATTGTGACTGATAAGTATTATGAATTAGCATCTAAGACAAACGAAGCATATAAAAACTATAATTTTGCTGAAGTTACACGCTTAGTGATGCCATTTATTATTAATGAATTATCAGCATTCTACTTAGACTATACAAAAGATACATTATACTGTGATGATCAAAATGATTTTGAACGTCGTGCAATTCAATCAACAATTTATGATATCTTATTAGGTTTACTTGCAATCCTTACACCAATCATTCCACATACAACTTCTGAAGCATATAGCCACTTACCTTATAAAGCTGAAGAAGATATTTACTTAGAACGTATGCCAGTTGGTGGCAGAATGAAAGAGCCCAAATTACAAGAAAATTATGTTCATTTCGTAACCTTACGTGATGAAGTATTAAAACACTTAGAATTAGCTCGTGCATCTAAATTAATTGGTAAATCATTAGAAGCTAAAGTTACAATCAATGTGACAAAAGAAATGATGGACGCATTAACATACTTACAATTGACAGAAAACTTAAATAAAGTATTAATTGTTTCAAAAGTTAACTTAATCTTAAGCAATGAGTTCAGCGTATTAGTTGAAAAGGCTGATGGCGTTTTATGTGAACGTTGCTGGAACATTGTTGATGAAGTCAATGGTGATAAACTTTGTCACCGTTGTGAACATGTAATTGGAGGAAGAAGATGAATATTTTAGTCGTAAATGATGATGGTATTGAAGCAGAAGGTATTAAAATCTTAGTAAAGGCTGCTAGTCATTTTGGCTCTGTATTTGTCGCTGCGCCAAAATATCAACAAAGTGCAATGTCAGCTGCAATTTCATATAAAGGAACAATGGAAATTGAAGAAGTTGAACCTTTATTTGCATCAGCAAGATCAATTGCAGTCACTGGAACACCTGCAGACTGTATCAAAGCTGGTTTAAAATTATTTGATCAAGAATTTGATTTAGTTTTATCTGGTATTAATCATGGCGTAAATTTAGCAAAAGATATTCAATATTCTGGAACAGTTGCAGCAGCAATGGAAGCCTCAATTTATGGTATTCCTGCGATTGCTTTCTCTGCTCCAGATATTAAGGTTCCTTATTTATATGATGAAACAGTAAAATTATTAGATGAGTTAATTGAAACTGAATTGTATAAAAATACAGGAATCTTAAATGTAAACTTCCCGCACACTTCATTTAAAAAAGTACAGGGAATCCGTGTAACAAAATTAGGTCAACGCCTACAATATAGTGAATTAATGAAGACCGATAAACCTAATGTTTATAGACTTCACGCATCAGATGTTCATTTTAAAGAAGATGAAGATAGTGATATGACAGCTTACTATGAAGGCTATGTTTCTATCACACCAATGCAGTTTGATAGAACTGACTATAAAAAATTAAAAAATATCTTTAGTGAAGAGAACAAGTAACTCATGTTAAAATAGAAATAAAGGGGAGATTACGTTGAGTCAATTTTATCTACATTTTTTTAAAGAAAAATCAAGAACAATTGATATGGAACAAGTCATTGAGCATTTTGAATCCGAAGAAGGATTTGAAGTTGAGATGGATGATAAAGCCGTAAGATTTTTATATTCACATCCTAGATTAGGATATGTATGTGCTTTCTATATCACAAGAAAATCACAAGTTCCAAATATTCAAAGAGTATCTCCTAAATATTTAGAAGTGAATTTTCACTTAGAACTACCAATTTTAAGTCCAAATTACTTTGTAAAACATGTCATTCAACTTGTTAAAAAGGTTTGTGATAAGTTTGATTTATTCGTCTTATCAGAAATGTTTAACGATGTCTTAGAGTTTAATGCAGATAGAATCTTTAGAGTTTATCAAATGGTTAAAAAGGCATATTTAGAAAAATATCCTGAAGAACAAGATAAATATTACTTCTTTAGAGAAGAAAAATTAAACTCAGTATTAAGATATATGGATGAAATGGTTAGTTTACAAGCATATTATGATGATTTAGATACAATTGTTCCTAAGTATCACTTCATTAAAGATGAAGAAGATAATCCATATCTAGCTGTTGAGTGGAAGGAGAATTCGTTAACTGTATTCCCTCCATATGTTGATTATTTATTATATCGACAAGCAGATGATATGGTTAAAGTGATTGATTATAATGAATTCTTAAAGAAAACTGAAAAATTATTGCTAGATGTACCTGGTTTTTTACAAGGAACTAAAGTTGTTAGTAAAAAGGCAAACAAGAAACTTAATAAAATCGCAAGAAAAGGTAAGTTTACTCCAGTAGCTAAGAGTTTTTCTAGATATCATTTACATCAAGTGTTAGACGCTTAAAACAATCAGTTAATAAAATATCAATCTAAAGACATACGTCTATAAAGAATTAAAGGAGAAACAATATGTTATTAAATACATATATTGATCATACTAAATTAGGACCAATCGTAACAAAAGAACAAATTGACCAATTAATCGAAGAAGCAATCAAATATCAATTTAAGAGTGTTTGCGTAAGTCCAATTTGGGTAAAATATGCTAAAGAAAAACTTGAAGGAACAAACGTATTAGTATGTACTGTCATTGGATTTCCTCATGGAACTCATTTACCAAAGGTAAAAGCATATGAAACAAAAGAAGCCATTAAAGATGGTGCTGACGAAATTGATATGGTTATTAATGTTTCAGCAGTAAAAGAAGCTAATAGAAAAAATGTATTAGCAGATATTAAAGCAGTTGTTAAAGCTGCAAAAGGTAAAACTGTTAAAGTTATTATCGAAACAGCTTATTTAGAAAAGAAAGAAATTACTTTTGCATCTAAATTAGCGATCAAAGCTGGTGCTCAATTCGTTAAAACATCTACAGGTTATGCGTCTCGTGGTGCTTCATTAGAAGATGTTATTATTATGAAGAAAGCAATCAAAGATACAGGATTTATTAAAGCTTCAGGCGGCATTCGTACAAAAGAAGACGCTTTAAAAATGATCGAAGCAGGTGCTGATAGATTAGGCACATCTGGAGGGGTTAAATTAATGGAGGGGGAAACAAATGGCAACACCACATATTGAGTTAGAAGATAAAAGCAAAATTGCAAAAACTGTTCTAATGCCTGGAGATCCACTTAGAGCTAAGTTTATTGCAGAAACATATTTAGAAAACGTTGAACAAATCAACGGCGTAAGAAATATGTTTGGATATACAGGAACTTATAAAGGAAAGAAGATTTCTGTTATGGGTTCTGGCATGGGTATGCCTTCAATTGGTATTTACTCATATGAATTATTTAAATTCTACGATGTAGAAACAATCATTCGTATCGGTTCAGCGGGCGCTTATACTGATAAGTTAAACTTATACGATGTTGTATTATCTACAGCAGCATGGAGTGAATCTTCATACGCTAAAACAATGGGCGTATCTTCTAAGAAGAAACTAAATGCTACAAAATCAGTAAATAGCGCATTAAAGAGAAGTGCTAAAAAATTAGGCATTGAAATTCATGAAGGTGTTATTCACTCATCTGACGTATTCTACCGTATCAATGGTGATGAATTCAAAGATATTCATGAAAAACATGGTTGTCTATGTGTCGAAATGGAATCATTTGCATTATTCGCTAATGCATTAGCAACAGGTAAAAAAGCTGCTTGTTTATTAACAATTTCAGATTCACTTGTTACACATGAACTAACTTCTGCTAAAGAACGTCAAGAAGCATTTACTAGAATGATGGAGATTGCTCTTAACGCTAAAGTATGACCATTTTAAAAAATAGTCGATTTAAAACGATACATTTATCATTCTGTTTCATCGATAAAAATGAAAAAGATGCGTATTCGTATCGTTTTTTATTAGCCCGCATTTTAACAAGTTACTCAACTAAATATCCTACAAAAAAATCACTAATCAATGCATTTTCTAATCTTTATGGTTCATATGTGTCATCTAAATTGAATGTAATGGGGCAATATTCTATGCTCCGTTTTACAATGTCATTTGCGAGTCCAAAATTTATTGATGACTTAAATTATGAAGATGATATCATTGATTTAATTAAAGATATGCTTTTTGATCGAAAGTTATTCGATGAACAGATTTTTAATGAGACAAAAAGAAGATTAATTGAACAAATTGAAACATTACCTGAACGTAAATTTGAGTATGCTAGAGATATGTTTTTAACGCATAATTTTGGTAATCACTATATTGCGCATCCAAGTTATGGGACACTAGAAGAAGTAGAAAAAATAACAGTAAATGATTTATATCAGTATTATTTAGAACATTTCTTAACAAATGATATTAAAATTTATGCCACAGGTGATATTTCTGAATCGCTTCAATCAAAAATTGATAACCTAAAGTCATTTGAACGTGTAACCTTGAAAGAGCGCTTAATGATTGAAGACTTCAATAAGTCTTATACACACCATGAAACAAAGTTACCAATGGGACAATCATTTATATTCTTGGCATATAACTTGAATATTAATCGTTTAGATAAATTATATATACCTGCAATCTTAGCATCCTTAATGTTAAGTGGATATCCGGATAGTATTTTATTTAAAGAGTTTAGAGAAGAATTAGGTTTAGCTTATGAAGTAGATGCTAGATTTGAATATGATAAAAAGTACTTATTTATTTTTGCTGGTGTTAATAATGAAACGCGATTAGACAGTTTTCAAGCTTTAAAAGAAATTGTTGAGCGTTATATCCAAAATGGACCAAGTGAAGAAATGTTATTTAATGCCAAAAAGGCATTAATTAATCAAACAATTCTTGCAGAAGACTATCAACAAAGTTATATTCCTAAATTAATTGCAAATGAACTTTATCAAACAAACTCAACTTTAGAAAATGATATTGAAAATATCAAGCGTGTTACAGTTTCAGAAGTAAAAGAAGTTTTAAGTATGCTAAAACTAACAACATCATTTATTGTGGAGGGTGAAAATGAATCCGAAAGTATTTGAAAACCCTATTCACAAATTTAAATTAAATAATGGATTAAATGTTCATTTAATTCCAACAAATTCTCAAATTACATTTGTTCAATTGGATATACCAATTGGGGGAATTACCTTAAGATATGAAAAAGATGGCATTATAAATCAAGTGATACCGGGATCAGCACACTTTTTAGAACATAAGATATTTGCAACACCAGAGGGTGATGGTTTTCAAAAACTATCTACATTTGGTGTAAGTGCAAATGCCATGACAACTTATCAAACCACAAGTTATACCATTAATGGCCATGAAAATATCTTATTGTCAGTAATTTATTTAATTAAAATGTTAGATGAACCGTATTTCACTGATAAAAATGTAGCAAGTGAAAGAAAAATCATTAATGAAGAAATTCAAATGTATGATGATGATCCTGATACAATCATTGATAGAAAACTATTTAGTCAACTTTTATACAATCATCCATTATTAAATGATATTTTAGGTACTAAAGCTGATATAAAAGAAATATCAAAAGAAAGTTTATTAAAACTTCATCAAGATTTTTATTTAAATGAAAATCGCCAACTTTTAATTATTGGTCCAATTGATGTTTATGAATATGAAAAAGTATTAAAAGAAAACTTTAATACGTATAAGGAAACATCAAGCGTAATCATTAAAAAAACAGAAGAGCCAAAAGAAGTTAAACTTAAACAAGATAAGCTATATTTAGACGTTTTTATGCCAAGTATTTCGATTGGGTTTAAATATATCCATCAAAAATTAGATTATTTAAGCCGTTATAAAAATAGCATGATCATGAGTTTTTTAATGAGACTTTTATTTGGTAAGCAATCAAGTTTTAGTGACCAAATGATTAAAAAAGGTTATATGAATTCAAATTTTGACTTCGATATGACAAATGAAGAACAACTTTTACTCTATGTCATCGATGTTAATACGAAAAACTATGAAAAAATTAAAGAGGAATTTATTAATTACTTCTTTAATGAGGCGTTAAACGAATTAACGCATGAAAACTTTGAAATCATGAAACGTGGATATCTAGGTGGATATTTAATGGAACTTGATGATATTGAAACAAAACTATATCTTTATGGTAAGTTCAACTTAAATCAGATGACAATTGAAGATGCGATACAAACCATAAAAGATATTACACTAGATGATGTCATTGCGTTATATCAATCATTTAATGATGATATGATTTCATATTTATTTACTTTACCAAAAGACAAAAAATAATCTTTATTTTTAAAAAAAATCATAAAAGAATAGGTGATGGAAGATTCCATCACTTTTTTTATGAAAAAATATTTATATTACCCATTTTAAACATAAAAGTAGAATTTTTATTTAAAAAATGAACGTTTTATAATGATTGATGTAAAGGAAAGAGGTAATTAAAAATGACATTTGTTAATTTAATTGGAAGAGTTGTAAGTTTCGAAGCGAAACAAAGTGAAAATGGAGTGAATTATACAGACTTAAGAGTATCTGTGATGAGACCATATAAAAACTATCAAGGACAATATGAAACAGACTACTTTAGAATGAATTTATTTGATGCTTTACATAAAAAAGCTCAAGATTATTTATATAAAGGAATGGGGATTGCTATTAAAGGACGTTTAGAAACTTCTAAGTGGGTTGATGAACATGATCAAAATCGTTCAAGCATTAATATTATTTGTGAAAGATTGATTTTCTTACCTAAAGAAGGTGAAGAATTTAGTGCAAATTTGAATGAAGAATAACAAATAAATTATGTTATAATGATTACAATAAGGAGGAGAATATCATGGTATTATGGATTCTTTTAGGTTCAGCAATATTCCTCATGATTCTACTTTATTTAATCATTGGACCACATAAAGTTTATTTAACATCAGCAATTTATGGTGCAATTGCAATTGCAGCTGCGACATTATTAATTGTTTTCTATAAAGATTTATATATCTTTGATTTATTTGCATTATTAATGCCGTATATTATTTTAATGCCAGTACATATAACGATTAAATACTTTATTAATAGTTATGTCCTTCAAGACGATCAAAGAAGTCAAAATTATATTTCAGCTGTTTACAACAAAGTCAATAATGTTTTATGGATTATAGAAGCTTTCTTATTAGTGCTTTTAACATTTGCATTAGTTGACGCGATTTATGATGGATTTGACGGATTAAGTATTTCAATGATCTCAGTTGTTGGTGGGCTCATGATCATTATTTTATTTATCGTTATCTTCCAAGGATATAATAAAAAGTTTAATTACGTTATTGTTGTTGGTGATGATAAAAAGATTTATAAATTTAAAACAAATAAAAAACGCTTCTTCGTAAAACAAGTTCTAGGTAATGAAGTAAAAGTTTATCCAAGAGGTATTTACTTTGAAGAAGGTGAAATAACCTATTTGTTCTACATTAAAGATAATATTAAAGTTATAGAAACATTCTTTAAACCATATAAATCTGAACTATTCAGCTATTTAAAAAAATACATTGAATCAAGTCATGATTTGGAAATGGAATATAATAACTATATCGAAATGAAACAAAATAAGTCTAATTAGTTTAGACTTATTTTTTTATTATTGAAATTTACTCTATTTATAACATAGTTATAAAGAAAAAGTAAAAAAGGTAAGTATGTAGTTGTTTGAAAAATATTCATTTAGTGGTAAAATCTAAGGAAGGAGTGATGATTATGAATATCGATTTTAAAGCGTTAGTGCTTAAATATAAAGACCAAATGATTAAAGATACTCAGGACTTATTAAGAATTGATTCTGAATTAACTACATTTGATCCAGAAAGAATTGGTGCGCCTTTTGGAGAAGGAAATAAACAAGCACTTGATTTCATGCTAAATATGGCAAATAAAGATGGTTTTAGAACTGAAAATGTAGATGGGTATGCTGGTCACATTGAATTTGGTGATAGCGAAGATTACATTGGTTCAATTGGACACTTAGATGTTGTGCCTGCAGGAACTGGTTGGACTTATCCTCCATATGGTGCTGAAATTCATGATAATAAAATTTATGCTCGTGGTGCTGAAGATGATAAAGGACCTACAATGGCAGTTTATTATGCTATGAAGATTTTAAAAGAAGAAGGTATCAAGTTATCTAAACGTATTAAATTAATTTTAGGTATTGATGAAGAATCTGGATGGAGATGTGTGAACTATTACTTTAAAAAGTATCCTCAAGCTCCAGTAGCAGGATTTATTTCTGATGCTGACTTCCCATTAATCTATGCAGAAAAAGGTATTACATCTACAATTATTCGTGGGTCATTTGATAATTCAGTGGTTCGCAAAATTGAAGGTGGTTTACGTTCAAATATGGTTCCAGAATCAGCAAGAGCCTATATTGTTAAAGATTTAGCATATAAAGAAAAATTTGAAAATTATTTAAAAGAACATAATCTAGTTGGAAAAGTAAGTGTTGATGATGAAGAATTAATCTTAGAAGTAGAAGGTAAATCAGCACACGGTTCATTACCACAAGATGGAGTAAATGCAATTCACTTAATGTTCAATGCATTAAATTATATGGGTATTTCTAATGAATTCATTGAATTTGTTAATAAATACTTAAATAATGACTATCTTGGAGTTAAATTAGGTATCGCTTATACAGACAAAGAAATGGGCGAATTAACAGTTAACTGGGGTACATTAAAAACTGAAGGTAATCGATTTGAAATTGTCTTAAATCTTCGTTATCCAAATGGTGTAAATTACCAAAAAGATGTATTTGAACATATCGAAACACTATTAATTGAAGACTACAAAGTAACTGTAGAACATCATCAAAAATTATTATATAAAGATCCAAACTCTCACTTAATTAAAACATTAATGGGAATTTATAAGAAACATACTGGCGATGAATCACCTGCAATTTCAATTGGTGGCGGAACTTTCGCAAGAGCAACTGATAATGTTGTTGCTTTTGGTCCACATTTCCCAGGTAAGCCAACTTATATTCACCAAAAGGATGAATTTATTGACATTGATGATTTAATTACAGCGACAATCATTTATACAGAAAGTTTCTATGAACTAGCAAAATAAACTATGATAAGGGGATAAATTATGAAACAGTACTTAGATTTAGCAAGGCACATCATGGAACATGGCATTGAAAAGACTGATAGAACAGGTACTGGTACGAAATCAATTTTCGGATATCAGATGCGTTTTGACCTAAATGAAGGATTCCCGCTTGTTACAACTAAAAAAACATTTTTAAAAGGTATTATTCATGAATTATTATGGTTTATTAAAGGTGATACCAATATTCGTTATTTAGTTCGTCATGGTGTAAATATTTGGACAGATTGGCCATATAAAAAATATAAAGAATCAAATGAATATATGGGTGAAACCATGAAAGAATTCCAAGAAAAAATCATTAATAGTGATGAGTTTGCTGCTAAATGGGGCGATTTAGGTCCTGTTTATGGTTCTCAATGGCGCAATTTTAATGGTGTTGACCAACTCCAATATATTTTAGACCAACTTAAAAATAATCCGGATTCAAGAAGAATGGTCTTATCTGCATGGAATCCTGCTGATATTGATAAAATGACCCTACCACCATGTCATACGCTAATCCAAGTATATGTTGTTAATAATAAATTATCTCTACAACTTTATCAAAGAAGCGGTGATGTCTTCTTAGGCATTCCGTTTAATATAGCATCCTATGCATTATTTATGATGATGCTTACACAAGTTACAGGGTTAGAACTTGGTGAATTTGTTCATACAATTGGTGATGCGCATATTTATAAAAATCACTATGATCAAATTAACCTACAATTAACACGTACGCCTCGTCCATTACCGAAACTAAAGATTAATCCAGAAGTTAAAAGCCTTTTTGACTTCAAATATGAAGATTTTGAGCTCGAAGGGTATGACCCATATCCAGCAATTAAAGGTGAAGTAGCCGTATGATTAAGTCAATTTGGGCAATGGATGTTAACTGGTTAATTGGAAAAGACAACGAACTTCCATGGCATTATAAAGAAGATTTAGCATTTTTTAAAGAAAAAACACAAGGGAAAACTGTTTTAATGGGAGATGCAACTTACCGCTCATTAAAAAGTTACTATAAAACAAAACCATTACCTTACGGTAAAATTTATGTAGCTAACCTTGTAGATGAGGTTTATCCAGATGCAACATTAGTAAAAGATGTTGTAGATTTTGTTAAAAACTTCAAAGATGAACTTTGGATTATTGGTGGAAAAATGATATATCAGTTAACCTTACCGTATGCTGATATACTCTATATTACACATGTACTTAATTTTCATGAAGGTAATGTGTATTTTACAAAGTTCAATTTATCAGATTATAAACTAGTTGAGAAAAGAATGAGCAATGGCTTAATCTTTGCAACTTATAAAAAGTAGGTTTTTATGTTTATAGCATTATTTTTCATAACAATTTTAGCTTTTGCAGTTCCAATGTCACTATTTGTTTTAGGCGGCTGGTATATTGCATTATGGATAGCAATTGGTATCTTTTTAGGATATTTCATGCTTGCCTTTGGCTTAATTGCATCAACATACATCTTAGAGCGAGTATCTATTCATAATCGTTTTAAAAACTATGTGTTTAGATCAGCAGCATTTGCTATTGGCAGATTTTACTTTAATCTTCGTATTAAAGTCATAAATAAAGAAAAAATTCCTTTAACTGGTGGTATGGTTGTTTATGCTAACCATAAATCGGCATTAGATCCTGTGATTTTATTACAAATTATTAAACGTCCTACAGGTTACACACCGAAAGACTCACTATTTAAAATTCCCTTTTTACGACGTTTCATGTTAGGGATTGGTAGTATGCCAATTTATCGTGGAGATGACCGTAAGACGTTAAAAGGGTTATTAAAAGCCATTGAAAATGTCAAAGAAGGATTCGCAATGTGTGTATTTCCTGAAGGCGGCAGAAAAAATCGTGAAACTGATGAAGTAAAAGAAACCAAAGCAGGTTCATTTAAAATGGCATTAAAGTCACAAGCGACTATTTTACCAATGACAATTAATGGTAGCTCAAAAATTGCTAAACAAGCGCCATTTAGAAGAACTAAAATTACAGTAGTTGTTTCAGATCCTATTCCATATGAAGTCTATAAAGATATGACAACACAAGAAATTGGTGAAATGGTTCAACTAAAGCTCAATGAAGGTAAAATTTAAAAAGCACTTAGGTGCTTTTTTTCTTTAAGACTCTGTTTTAACAATGTTATAATGAAAGAAAGAGGTCTAATGATGAAGATAAAAGAATTATTTAATATATTAAATAAAAATGATTTACTGGTCTTAAATAATGCAATTAAAAATGAATTTATTGCGTATAAATCAACATATGAACTAAAAAATAGAAAAATACTTCCTTTTAAAGTGTTAGGCGAAAAGGACTTTTTAAATTATATTACCTTCAGTTGTGATGATGAAGTTATTTTAAATGCACTAGAATCATTAAACTTACCTATTTCTATTATTAATGAAATGTTGTCATTTATTCAATATGATATAAAAAATCATGAAGCATTAATGAAGTTTTATGAAGCAAATGAAAAATTCTTTAATAAACATCAAAAGTTTATGAACTATATCCAAGATAAAAAAATATATTTTATCGAAGAACCAATCTATTTAAAAGAAGTACTTAAGAAACTAAACATTTCATATGAAGTAATCCATTTGACTTATGAAAACGAAGTAAATGTAAAAAAATTCACCTCAAAACAACATGAATTACTTCATTTGTTTGAAGATATCCTAAAAGAACTATCAAATGGGACTAGATTAGGTGATCTTTATCTATCGAATGTAACAGAAGCTGATCTTAAAGAAATTAAAAAATATGCATCAATTTATCAAATTCCAATTAACCTGAATGAAAAAGTTAATCTTTTTGACTATAAACTAACAAAGGAACTTGCTAAACTTAGCATAAGTGAATTAAGAATATTATTAAACGATGAATTAACATTAAAAAAGAAATATGAAGACTATATTAACTTTGATGAGAATTTATTTAATCAAATTATTGATCATTTTATAGAAATTATTAATAAATATCCAAATGATTATGAAGAGAAACTCTTACATCAAGTTTTATTGTATGAATTAAAATCAAGGAATATTCAACTAGATTCAATCAAAGATGCAATCAATGTTGTTTCTCTTGATAGCATTCCATATTTGGTTGATAAAAAAGTATATATCATTCATGCTGTTTATGAAGTTTTCCCTTCAATTTATAAAGATAACGCATATCTTTCAGATAAAGAAAAAAAACTTATTGGGTATCCAACAAGCCAAGAACTCAATCTACATACCTATAATTATTTAAGTAATTTAATCAAGCATGAAAATATTAAGTATATTTCATTTTCAATTAAAGATAAGTACACGACTTATGCTCCAAGTGACATCATCTTACCATATGTAAAAAAAGATTTTGATGATTTAAATATAAATGATTTAACATCAAATAGAGCAATTAGTATATATAAAGACTTATTTAAAAATAATGAATCTGGTAAAAATTTGGTTATGTTTACTCCTGGTTTTAAATTGAATCCGGATGAAAAGCGTAGGATGGATTTATATCTAAAACAAAGTATAATTAAGTTTACTCCAACACAATTAATTGAATACATCAAAAGTCCATTTATGTTTTACATAAAACACATATTATTGTTAAGTAATTATAAAATTGATGTTTCAACTAAGATTGGTAATTTTTTCCATACATTAGTTGAAGTGATGTATCTGATAAACTTCAAAGATGTTGTTGAAGTAGAAAAATCATCGTTAAATGATCCGGAATTAATTATTTATATTGAAAAGCATATCAATCTTGATGTTGATTCAAATAAACTTTTTGAGGATGTTAAAACAATTTATTTTAAACACGAAATAAATTTAGTGAATAAAATAGTCTATGAAAATGACTTTATCTCGTTAGATAAAAAGTTAGCTATTGAGACATTATTCTTTGTCGATAAAAATAAAGAACGTATGATTCGAGCCTTAACATTACTTTTAGAGTTAGAATCAGATGAACCATCATATAAACTTTATGTAGAAAAAGAAATAAGCTATCAAAACTATAAAGGTCGCGCTGATTTAATTAAAGTACATCCTGATGAAAGGTCATTTAGTATTATGGACTTCAAATCAAGCGCAAAAGAATCATTTAGTAAGGATAAAATTATTGAGTTATTAACAATATTAGATGAAAACTATGATGCTAAAATAAACCTCAAACAACTTAGTTTACTTCAATTAATTATTTATGCTTATTTGTTAAGTGTAAACGATGAAAAATTAATCTTTAGAGATGTCTCGTTCTTTAGTTTCTTAGAAAGTGATTTGAAATTAAATTCGCTTCAAACAACTGATTTAAATACGAAATATTACATATCAAGGGACAATAGAAAAATAGAATCATATGAATTAACTGATTTATATCAAAAACTAGAATCACTATTAGGTGAAGTCGCATATCGCATTAAAAACTTATTGTTTGAAAACGAAGTAAGAAAATCAACTGACTATAAGCATAATTTAAAAAATGAAGACTATAAAGCATTTCAAGCAATTACTTTCTATTCTAAATATAGTTTAGAACAATTGGAGGATTCACTTGAAGACGATTGAACAATTAATTAAAGAAGGGTCTAATCCTTTCCAAGCAGAAGTTATTAATAATCGCAGTAAAGAGTTAATCGTTCCTGCAGGGGCAGGTAGTGGTAAAACGAAAACACTGGTTACTAAAATGATAGAAATCATTTATGATGGCGCGTCATTAGATGATTTTTTAGTGTTAACATTTACTAAAAAAGCAGCAAATGAAATGAAGGAAAGAATTAAGAAAATATTACTTCAAGGTCCTTATAAAGATTTAGCAAATCGTGTGGATAGTGCATATGTTTCAACCTTTGACTCATATGCATATAACTTTGTAAAACAACACGCTTCAAAAATAAATTTGGATTCAAACTTAGAATTACTTGATCAAGCAGTATTTAACATCACGAAACAAGAAATAATGGAAGAACTGATGCTTCACTATATGATTCATGGTGATAATGCTGCTAAAGATTTCTTATACAATTTCACTGATAAGAAATCAAGTCAGACATTAATTGAGAATTTAATCAATTTACATGATAAATTAAGTAGTGATATAAGTTTAGAAAATATAAACATTGAAACACTCATACTAAACATACCTTTAATTGATTTATCTAATTTTAAACAAAAATTATTAGATATTGATGAAACTTTTGTTGAAGACGAAAAGAATGAAGAAATACTAATTTCTTACTATGAATATATTCGTTATTTAAATGGTGAAAGAACAGAAGATTGTGATTTAAGCAAAAAACGTTTAAATTGGACGATGTTTGATGAATCTGTTAAAGAACTTTATCAAGATAAAATTAATAAAGTTTTAAAGAAAGTTAAAGATTTAAAGAAAAACTTCACCAAAAGAGATGATGTCATTTTTTATCACCAAATTCGTTTGACATATACAGAAGTTTTAGTCAAAATATTAAAAGACTTTGATCAAAGATTAAATCAATTTAAAAAAGAAACAAATAAGTATGAATTTAAAGATATTTCTAATTTCTTAAATAAAATATTAAGAGAAAATATTGATGTAAGAAACCGATTAAAAGAACAATTTAAATATATCTTCGTTGATGAATACCAAGATACCTCTCAAGTTCAATCTGACTTT
The DNA here is from genome assembly GCF_900660755.1 of Acholeplasma hippikon. Lineage (NCBI taxonomy): Bacteria > Bacillati > Mycoplasmatota > Mollicutes > Acholeplasmatales > Acholeplasmataceae > Acholeplasma > Acholeplasma hippikon. Next base: position 392,802 of record NZ_LR215050.1, on the reverse strand, counting down.
TTAGACATGTTAATTGAAAATAATGATCATATTCATGTGATGTACGTTGGGGATATTAAACAAAGTATTTATAAATTTAGAAATGCCAAGCCTGAAACATTTATTCGTAAACAAGAAGAGGCATCAGTGATTTCTTTAAACACAAACTACAGAAGTCATAAAAAAATTATTGATTTTGTAAATCAAATATTTATGCGTATTTTAAATGATAAGCATAAATACGACATTAACTATAATGAAAACCATGCGATGTTAAGTGGCTCGACTAAGTTTAACAACGACCCATTAACCGGGGTATACTTAGAAGAATTACATAAAGATTTAGAATTAAAAACAGATATTGCTGAAGAAGCGTTTGTTGTAGGTAACAAAATAAAAGACCTCATGGCTAAAGGACTAATTAAAAATTATAAAGAAGTAGCTGTGCTTGCACGTAATACAACTAATTTTAAAGCGTTTATTGACGTTTTTAACTATTTAGGCATTCCACTTCAAGTCCAGGTCTCTTTAGACTTAAATGAGACATATTTGCTTAAATTAATGGCAAATATCCTCATGCTTGCTAAACTACTGAACACATTTGATAGAGAATCACAAGATATTAAGCGCTTTGCCTATGCAAGTATTTCCCGTAGTGAGCTATTTAATTTAAGTGACTACGAAATATTTAATGACTTAATTGATAGTGATCTAAATTCAACAAGGACTAAACGTCTAGAAATTCATCCTTTAATCTTTGAAAAACTGAATAATTTAAACAAGTTTATCTATACACGATCAAATACTGAGATTGTTTTTTACATGCTTGAAACATTTGAAATAGAAAAAAATATTGTTGAGACTGTTGATAGTTCATTAAAACAATTCCAAATTGATTATCTAGTAAAACTTTGTCAACCAATGAGTGATTTAGGTATTATTGGTGATGAGTTTGTAGAATATTTTTATAAGATTGCTTATGATGACAAGAAATTAGAATTATCTATCTTACAAGAATCAAGTGAAAATAGTGTGAAGATGACGAACATTCACCAATCTAAAGGGTTAGAATATGAAGTATTATTCTTAGTTGGTTTAAACAAATCGTTTGGTGTAAAGAAAACACCTAATTTAAAATATTCATCAGATAACTTATTAGAAATTTATCCTTCATTTGAAACACACGAGAAAAAAGAAGTACTAAAACAAATTGGTCAAACCTATAAAGATGAATTAAAGTCTCGTGAGGAAGTTAGTCAACTAAAAGAGGAATTAAGATTACTCTATGTTGCCTTTACAAGAGCTGAAAAAGCATTGTTTTTAGTGACAACAAAAGAAGATGATCATTCAAATTTAAAGAGTTTTGCTGATTATTTATATGAAAATGACTTTACTGATTTCATTGAAAGTGAAAATATAACCCGACGTAGTGTATTTGAAACACAAGCTGACTTTAGGGATTATTTAAAAGAAAAGAATTATTATTATCCAATTGAAATTGATTTATTAAAGGATGATCAAATTATTTTTGAAAAAGAGGTCATTAAAGACTTAAAGGCATCACGTCATATACAGAGTATACTAAGTGAGGAAGAAAAAAAGAATCTGAAACAAGGGACCAAACTACATGAAAGTTTTGAGTTCTTTACAAGCGAAACAAATGAAACACTAGTAAAAAGATTTATCACGAAAAAATTCGGTCAAAAATCGATTTTAAACGCATCTTTCTTACATCATGAGTATGAATTCATCTATTTTGAAGAAACAAATAAAATAAACGGAATAATTGATTTACTTGCCATTTATGAAGGTGAAATTCATGTGATTGATTATAAAACAACAGATATTGACCCTGATAAGTACAAGAACCAATTATTAACCTATAAAAAATACTTAGAAAATATATTTACATTGCCAGTTAAGACATACCTTTATAGTATTACTCAAGATAAAGTATTAGAGGTTAAACATGATTAGAATTGTTGACATACATGATATTGAGTATAGTCTTGCAGTTAAATATGTAAGAGATGAAATAAAAACAATCGGTAAGAAAATATTAGTGATTATTCACGGATATGGTTCAAGTGGTAGTGAGGCCACATATAAAAAGTTAATTGAAGTTAGAAACATTGGTAAGTCAAGAGTTAAAAAAGGTGAATTAACACTTTCTATTTCTGGACCAGATTTAAATGATCCTAAGTATCGTGCATTGTTCAGTGTAGAAGAAATGAGTAAATTAAATCAATATATTGTTAATAGTGGTGTAACCATTATGAAAAAATAAGAGAGTTCCTCTGAACTCTCTTTTTCTTATAAATCGATTTGTTTAATAACTTCAACTTTATCAGCTGTTACATCAAAGTAAACAATACTTGAATTGCCTACATAATGATTTGTATAAGTGTATTTAGACTTATCTGAACAAATTAATAAAGCTTTAATCACGTGAGCATGTGCAACAAATAAAACTTTTTTATCTTGGTACTTTAAGAATAAATTGTGTGTTGCTTCACGTATTCTTTTTTCTAATGAAGGATTATCTTCAAACTTTTCTTCTCTAAATTCATCTTTAGTAACAACCGGTAAAGCAATATCAATTGACATGCCTTCGTAATTACCAAAATCTCGTTCCATAAAATTTGAATCTAAGAATGAAACTTCCATTCCTAATGTTTTTCCAACGATTTGAGCTGTTTCATGGGCTCTAACGAGCGGAGAAGCACCTAAAATGTCAAATGAATCACCTAAATCCTTTAATAGATTTCCAAGTGTACTTGCTTGATTTCTTCCTGTATCATTTAATGGATTATCTATTCTTCCTTGAACTAAACGTCTATAGTTGTAGTCAGTTTGTCCGTGTCTAATCATTGCTAATATCATATATTTCACCCGGAAGCAATTATAACATCTGAAACACTTTAAAACAACCTTATAATTTGGTAAAATATTTATGAAGGTTGGTGAACGAAGTGGAAAACGCAAAAGAAATATTAGCAAGCATTTGGTCTACAATCGTTAGCTGGTTCCAAACAGCTACAGGATGGTTAGACCCAATTATCAAACCAACAACAGACAACTGGTGGCAAAGCGCATATGATTTATTCATGGGCTTCCCTGCATTACTACAAGTTTTATTAGTTGGCTTCTTAATTTTATTGGTTGTCATGGGATTAATTAGTTTAATCAAAAAATCTATGAAATTAGTCGTTGTAGTAGGTCTGATTGTAGTTATATTCTTAGTACTTCAAAAATAGGCTACTTACAATAGCCTTTTTATATCTATAAAGGAGATTTTTTAAAAATGGAAATCGTCGATTTAATTAACAAGAAAAAATATGGTGGAGTTTTAACAAACGAAGAAATTAACTTTGTTATTGAAAATTACACTAATGGTAATATTCCTGATTACCAAATGTCAGCATTTCTAATGGCTGTTTATTTCCAAGGAATGAATTCTGATGAATCAACAGCATTAGCATTAGCAATGCGTGATAGTGGTGAAGTTGTTGATCTACATGACATCCATGGTGTAAAGGTAGATAAACACTCAACCGGTGGTGTTGGAGACAAAGTAACTTTAGTACTTGCTCCACTCGTAGCGTATTTAGGCGCTAAACTAGCTAAAATGTCAGGACGAGGTTTAGGTCATACTGGAGGAACAATCGATAAATTAGAGTCAATTCCAGGCTTTAACGTTGTTTTACCGTTAGATCAGTTCAAACAACAAGTAAATGAAATTGGATGCGCAGTTGTAGGACAATCTGGAGATATCGCTCCAGCTGATAAAAAGATTTATGCTTTACGTGATGTGACAGCAACGGTTGATTCAATTCCATTAATTGCATCATCAATTATGAGTAAGAAATTAGCATCAGGTGCTGATGCGATTGTCTTAGATGTTAAAGTTGGTTCTGGTGCATTCATGAAGACTAAAGAAGAAGCAATTGAACTTTCTAGATTGATGGTTCAAATTGGTCAAAAAGCTAATAAGAAAGTTACAGCCATTTTAACTTCAATGGATGAACCATTAGGACATAAGATTGGTAACTCACTTGAAGTTTATGAAGCGATTGAAACATTAGAAGGAAATGGACCTGAAGATTTAACAGAAGTTGTATCAGTTATCACAGGACACTTATTAGCACACGCTGGAGTTTCAAAAACTTCTGAAGAAGGATATTTATTAGCGAAAGATACATTAAAGAAAGGTAAAGCATTACCGAACTTCTATCAACTTGTTGAAGCACAAGGTGGCGATGTTGACTTTGTAAAAGACAAGAATAATTTATTAGGACATACAAAACAATTTGTAATCACTGCTGAAAAAGATGGTTACTTAGAAACCGTTGATGCATTAAATTTTGGTATCGCTGCAATGAAGCTTGGTGCAGGCAGAATGAAGAAAGATGACAAACTTGATTTATATGTTGGTTTAGACCTTCATAAAAAGATTGGTGATGAAGTTAAGAAGGGCGATGCTATCGTAACTTTATATCACAATGAAAAAGGCTTAAAAGATGCTATTAAATTGATTAGTGAATCATATGTGATTGGAAATACAAAACGTACATTAAAACTTATTGAAGAGACAATTACTGAATGAGAATTGTAGGTGGTAAAAACCGTAGCAGAATCATTAAGATGGTTCCAAGTGATGATACCAGAGAAACCTCTGATAAAGTGAGACAAGCGGTTTTTAATACATTAGATAATGATATCATCGATGCTCAAGTACTTGATTTATTTGCAGGTTCTGGAGCATACGGATTAGAAGCATTATCTAGAGGCGCAAAGTTTTGTACGTTTAACGATGCTAAACCTTTAGCTATCAAAATAATCAAAGAAAATATTAGTACGTTAAAAGAAGAAAGTAACACTTTAGTCATTCAAAAAGACTATAATGATGCCATTGATAAAATCATTAGAGAGAGCATGAAATTAGATATCATATTTTTAGATCCTCCCTATAAATTAGATATTTATGAGGATGTTATGAATCGATTAATTCCTGCATTAAATGAAGGGGCAATCATCGTAGCAGAGATGATTAAAGAACGAGTTATTGAATTAGAAAGAATTCCAGAATTCGAATTTAGTAAAGAAAGAATTTATGGAACAAAGAAGATAAATTACTTTATCAAAAAATAGAATTGTATTTTAGAAATAAATGAAGTAAAATTAAACTATCAAGTGAAGGAGATAGATGCATTATGGAATGGTACTTTGTGTTATTGATCGCGATTGGTGCATTATTAGTTGGGGGCGTTGCAGGATTCTTTATTGCAAGAGCATGGTTCAAAAAATACTTAGAAAAGAACCCACCAATTGATGAAAGATCAATTAGAGAAATGTTTAGACAAATGGGAAGAACTCCGTCAGAAAAACAAGTAAGACAAGTTCTAGCTTCAATGAAACAAAACAAATAATCAGATAATAAATTATGCGCAGAGATGCGCATTTTTTATTTATAGAAATTTAGGACACATTAACAAATTAAAAAAGTATGTTTACCAAATGTAAACTTAGTATAATAAAAATAAACATAAGAAAAAGACATAATGTTTAAATTTAATAAACAAAAACAAGAATATGAGGGTAGCGAAATTTTAATCATATAGATCATAAGTGTTACCGCACGAGTTTTTAATTACTTCTCCACCAGAGTAGTATTAAAACTCGTTTTTTTATATGATCATTACATTTAAATAAAATAATGTGTACTAGTAAAATTAAAACTCATTAAAAAAAGCATATACACATAGGTTAAAAGAAGTAGAGGTTTTAATTATAGAAAATTCTCTTAAAACGAGCTCATAACGTTTGAGAGCCTAAGACACACATTTGGTCGATGTAATAAGCGTCGAACGCTAATTCACTTATCTCGAAATCATTAATCATACTCATTTATATAAAACGATACAATTAAATACTAAAATAGACTTAATTTCACTGAATTAAATATAATCATCGTGATTATAATATACCCATTTTTATAAATAGAACATACCTTTTTATTTATCAATTACTTCCTATAATGTATATTATGTTAACCATATATTGTTAGCCTAGTGGAGCCAACAAATTGATTTGTGTGGAAAAGTTGATTCTTTATTTCTGTTAAATTTCAGACTGCTGTGGTCGTATAGTGTCTGAATCATATAAAAATGATGATAATTCGATGATTATATTATGAACACTTCATATAACACATTATTTAAATGTAATGTATAATAATATACGGTGATGAATATGAATAAAAAACGAATTTTAATGGTTTTTACAGGTGGAACAATTGCAATGCATAATGATGTGAAGTCTATGCGCGCTATCGTTTCATCGAATAATACTAACTTAATAAACATGATCGAGGATTCATTTAAAGCGTTCGAAATTGATTATGTCGAACATTCCTCTTTCCCAAGTCCTTATATTAAACCTATAGATATGTTTAAAATGGCTAAACTTATTGAATCTCATTTAGAACATAAAAAATATGATGGGGTTGTTATTACACATGGTACAGACACCATGGAGGAGTCAGCTTATTTCTTTGATTTGTACTTTAATATTGAAACTCCAATCGTTTTTACTGGTGCTATGAGAAATCTTTCAGAACTTGGTTATGATGGTCTTTCAAATATATTTTCATCAATCTTAGTTGCTGCATCTTTAGAGTCTAGAGGACGCGGTGTGTTACTAGTTATGAATGATGAAATTAATTCAGCAGCTGAGGTGATGAAGACTCACACGGTTGCTCTTGATACTTTCAAATCTTTAGAGTTTGGACCTCTTGGAATCGTCGATTCTCAAGATGTTATCTATTATCGTTCTAATACAAATACTAAACCGAATCTTACAATTAGTAAACTTACAAAAAGGGTAGAAATTATCAAAGTTGCTTCAGGAAGTGACTCATTATTATTGGATTTCTTGGTAGATCAAAAGGTGGATGGAATTGTTCTAGAAGCCTTAGGTCGAGGTAATGTTCCACCAATGATGGTTCCTGGAATTACTAGAGCAATCGAAAATCATATACCTATTGTATTAACTTCTAGATGTCCTAAAGGTAGAGTATTTGATACCTATGCATATGAAGGAGGAGGACATCATTTGAAAGAACTAGGTGTCTTATTTAGTGGCAATTTATCTAGTCAAAAAGCGAGAATTAAACTTCTGCTTGCTTTAGAAAAAATTAGTAATTTAGACGAATTACATCAATATTTTGACAATTAAAAAAGGGTGCGAAAGGCACCCTTTTATTTATATTTACTAAACTCATTTTATTTTAAATCGTTTAAGAAACTCTTACCAAATTTTGGTTTTTCTGTGTTGAATATTTTATTGATTGTATATCCAATATCAGAGAACGTTTTTAATACTGGTAAATTTCCACCAGATTTAAATTGTTTGCTGAATGCAATTAATGGAACGTATTCTCTTGTGTGATCTGTACCAGCATAAGTTGGATCATTACCATGATCTGCAGTGATTAATAGTAAATCATCTTCGTTTAATTTTTCCATTAATAAAGGCAATTGACTATCAAACTCTTCGATTGCTTTCCCGTATCCTTCTACGTCTCTTCTGTGTCCAAATAAAGCATCAAAGTCTACTAAATTTAAGAAACATAAACCTCTGAATTCTTTCTCAGCCCATTCGGTAATTTGCTTCATACCATCCGCATTTGAGACAGTTTTAGAGAATTTATTAATCCCATAACCGTCAAAAATATCGTTTATTTTACCTAATGCAATAACATCAAATCCAGCTTCATCTAGGAAGTTTAATGTTGTTTTATCGCTTGGTTTTAATGCATAATCGTGTCTGTTTGAAGTACGTTTAAAGTTATCTTTATTACTTCCTAAGAACGGTCTAGCAATAACTCTGCCAACTTTCCACTCAGGTTTCATAGTAATTTCACGAGCGATCTCACAGATTCTATACTGTTCTTTAATCGGAATAATTTCTTCGTGCATTGCAATTTGTAGCACGCTATCTGCTGAAGTATAGACAATTAAATCACCAGTTTTCATATGGTGTTCACCGAAATCTTTGATGATTTCAGTACCAGAAGCTGAGATATTTCCAACAACTCTTCTGCCTGTTTTTTCTTCTAATTCTTTAATTAATTCTACTGGGAATCCTGTGTCAGTGAATGTTTGGAAAGGCTTAGTAATATATAAACCCATCATTTCCCAGTGGCCAGTCATTGTGTCTTTTCCTAATGATTGTTCACTAATTTTTGTCACGTATGATGCTAATTTCGGATTAGGATTAATGCCTCTTAATGGGGCAATATTTGCGATTCCTAATTTTTCTAATGTAGGAATTTTAAGATCCATACGCTCTGCAATATGGCCAAATGTATTCGCATTTACATCAGGTACACCAGCATTAAAATAATTGTTTGCATCTGGTGAAGCACCAATTCCTAGTGAATCCATAACAATTAAAAACACACGTTTAAATTTCATTTTCTTCCTCCTTAGCTCTTGGATGAGCGTTATTATAAACTTCTCTTAATCTCTTCTGAGAGATGTGTGTGTAGATTTGTGTAGTTGATATATCTTCATGTCCTAAGAGACTTTGAAGACTTCTTAAATCCATTCCATTCTCCAATAAATGGGTTGCGAATGAATGCCTTAAGGTATGTGGTGAAATTTTTGATGCATCCAAATTAGCATCATTTGCTAATTTTTTTAACACTTTAAAGAATCCAACTCGTGATAATGTTTCACCATTTAAATTTAAAAATAAATAATTTGTAGGCTCTTTTAACAATTGTTCTCTGCCTTTGGTTAGGTAATTTCTAATTGCTAAAGTGGCCATATCAGATATCGGAACCATTCTTTCTTTGTTTCCTTTACCTAAAACAATAATATATGATTGAGCCATATGAATATCTGAAATTTTGATATTTAAGAGTTCGCTAACGCGTAATCCAGAACCATAAATCAGTTCTAATAACGCTACATTTCTTAATCCAAGAGGTGTTGTTTTATCAATTGCCTCTAGTAATTGAACAACCTCTTCAACACTTAATACAGAAGGCAAATTCTTGCTGATTTTAGGGCTTTTAATTCGCTTTGCAATATTCGAATCAACTTCCTTCTCTAAGAATAAAAATTCATGAAAAGATTTGATTGAGGTTAATTTTCTGGCCTGTGTTTTCGCATCCATTCCCTTATTTTTAAGGCTCTTTAAATAACTTTCCAAATGCTTTAATTCTATTTGATCGACTTTTGTAATTTGATGATATTTATTTAAAAATTCCGTATAAAACTGAACATCTTTTAAATATGCACTTATCGTGTTTTTAGATAAGCCTTTTTCATTTTTTAAATAGAAATTATAGTCATTAATTAGGTATTTCATATAAATAACATGAACACTTGATTACCAAGCATCATACCCTTTCTTGTTAATTTGAAATAATCATTTTCAATCTTAACTAATCCTAATTCTATTTTATCTTGTATTTGAGGGTATTTTTCTAATAATTTTATATTATATTTTTGTTCTACATACGGAATATAAATGCCTTTAGTCAATCTTAAACCAAAGATTAATTCATCTTGAAGCTTATCATCTTCTGTTTGAAGTACTTTTTCTTTCGTAAAGTGTTCTAAATATTGAGGTAATCCACGTTCATTATAAGTTCTATAATTATTAATAAAGCCGTGAGCTCCCATGCCAACACCGATATATTCACCTAACGTCCAGTAAATACTATTATGTAATGAGTAATGCCCGTTTTTGGCATAGTTACTTACTTCATACTGTTCAAAGCCCATTTGACTTAATTTATCCATAATGTATTCATACATAATTGCTTCATCGTCTTCATCCATCGGTTTAAAGTTTCCTTTTAGATATTGATGATAAAAGTATGTTTTATCTTCTAATATTAATGAATAATATGAAACATGTGTAATATCTAATTCTTCTAATTTTTTAAGATCATAATCGATTAACTGTAAATTTTGACCAGGAATTGCGAAGATTAAATCAATAGAGATATATTGAATGCCTAGTGATTTTAAATCATCAACAATCCATTTAACATCCTCTTCTTTATGCCCTCTATTCATATATTTAAGTAAATCGTTATTAAATGTTTGTACACCCATTGAAACTCTATTTATGCCGTATTTTTTAAATAATAAACCCTTTTCATGTGTGTAACTTTCAGGATTTAGCTCAATTGAATATTCAATGGGCTTAATTGCCTGAAGTGAGTCAAATAAATAAGTCATTTGATCTACTGTTAACATTGACGGTGTACCACCACCAATAAAAATTGTTTCAATAGAATCAAAGTGTTCTTTATAAGTATTAATTTCATTCCTTAAGCGAATTAAATATTCATCAACCATTTCTTTATTTTTTGGGACTCTTTTAACGAAGTCACAATAATGACAAATATATTCGCAAAATGGAATATGAACATATAAACCTTTCATATTATGTTAACCATTCCTTCTAAGACTATTATACCAAAAAAAAGAGGTATCCAATCCAACTTTGGATACCTCTTTACAAGAGAGGAGAATTTTTCACTTGAATGTGAAAAAAAATAAAAATTAATAAATAAAAGTGTTTTTTTGTGTACTCAACAGTTAATCTTATATAGAAAAAGACCTACTACTTAAAAAGAAATCAACTAGGTGCTTTTTCTAGATTAAATTTTTTGGGTGCTACCCCTAAACCCTATGACAACCCCTTGTCCAATATTATGATATCATGTAAGCGCATTCATGTCAATCAAAATTAGAAGGAAATAATAGACAAAAATAAAACTCCCCGATTATAGGGGAGTTAATTTTCTTATTCGTCAGAGTTTGATAAGATCGCCATGAATGCAGATTGAGGAATCTCAACTCTACCAAATTGTTTCATACGTTTCTTACCTTCTTTTTGTTTCTCTAATAACTTTTTCTTACGAGAAACGTCACCACCATAACATTTAGCTAGAACGTCTTTTCTCATTGCTTTAATTGTTTCTCTAGCAATAATTTTTCCGCCTAAAGCTGCTTGTACTGGAATTTCAAACATTTGACGTGGAATTAATTCCTTTAGCTTTTCTACGATTGCTTTACCGCGTTGATAAGCAAAATCTCTATGTACGATAACTGATAAAGCATCGACAACTTCACCATTTAACATAATATCCATCTTACGTAATTCTGAAGGTTTGTATCCAGCCATTTCATAGTCAAATGATGCGTAACCTTTAGTAGATGATTTTAATTTATCAAAGAAATCATATACGATTTCAGCTAAAGGAATTGTGTAAGTTAACATGACTCTCGTTGGGTCGACATATTTCATATCACCAAAAATACCACGTTTCTTTTGACAAATATCCATTACAGCTCCCACATAGTCTTTAGGTGACATGATGGTTGCTTTTACATATGGTTCTTCAATAAAATCAATTTTTTGAACATCCGGTAAAAATGATGGGTTATCAACTAAAATCATTTCACCATTTGTTTGATGCACGCGATAAATTACAGATGGTGCTGTAGCAATTAATTCAATATTGAATTCTCTTGAAATTCTTTCTTGAATAATATCCATGTGTAATAATCCAAGGAAACCAGTTCTGAAACCAAAGCCTAATGCTTGTGATGTTTCTGGTTCATAGATTAATGATGCGTCATTTAATTTTAATTTTTCTAAAGCTTCTTTCAAATCCTCATATTGATCAGGGTCAATTGGATATAAGCCACAGAATACTACAGGGTTTAATGTTCTATAACCAGGAAGTGCTGTTTTTGCTTGTTTATCAACTTTAGTGATTGTGTCACCGACACGAACATCACCAATTGTTTTAATTGCTGCTGATAAATAACCAACATCACCAGGTCCGAGAACATCGACTTGTTTTTGGCTTGGTGTATAAACTCCAACTTCAACAACTTCAAATTCAGCGCCTGAAGCCATGAACTTGATTGTTTCACCTTTTCTAATTGATCCATTCACCACTCTAATCGTAGGAATAACGCCACGATATTGATCGAAGAATGAGTCGAAAATCAAGGCTTGAAGTGGTTCGTTTTCATCTCCTGTTGGAGCTGGAATATCAGTGACGATTCTTTCTAAAATCTCATCAATACCCAATCCAGATTTACCTGATGCTTTAACAGCTGTTGAAGCATCAATTCCAATTACTTCTTCAATTTCTTGTCTTACTTTTTCAGGTTCTGCTGAAGGTAAGTCTATCTTATTTAATACAGGGATAATTTCTAAATCATTATCTAATGCTAAATATACGTTAGCGAGTGTTTGTGCTTGAATACCTTGTGCAGCATCGACTACTAAAATAGCACCTTCACAAGCAGCTAATGAACGTGAAACTTCATATGTGAAGTCTACGTGACCCGGAGTATCAATTAAATGAAGAATATATTCTTGATTGTCTTTAGCTTTATAAGTTAATTGTACGGCATTTAATTTGATGGTAATACCGCGTTCGCGCTCTAGATCCATTGAGTCTAGAAGTTGTTCTTTCATCTCTCTTTTCTGTACTGCAGATGTCATTTCTAAAATACGGTCAGCCAATGTTGACTTACCGTGGTCAATATGCGCAATAATAGAAAAGTTTCTGATGAATTTTTGTCGTTCGTTTAATGTTTTATATTTCAAGTTCATTCATACCTTTCAATAACGATACTATTGTATCATATTACATATCATGTAAACAATGATAAATTTTTCATTTACTTACAAACACATAAAAAATATTATACTATATCTTTTTTGAATTACTAAATGATTTTATAAAGTGTGAAAAAAAACATACAATTTCATGTATTTTTTTTCAATGAATTTTCTTTTATAACTTTCTTTGACATTTCAAAAATACTAAATTATAATAAGGCTGTAATCAAACGATAAACACAAATTAAGAGGAGGAAATCATATGAAAAAAGTGTTTTTTGCTATGTTCGTATTTGTTGCATCACTAGTATTAGTGGGATGTAACGCAAAAGAAAAAGAGGGGACTGGATACGGTTTAGTACATGGTCACTACGTTGGTGAAGTCAACGTTAAAATGTCAGGTAAGAAAATTAAAGAAATGTCAATTGAAGAATATTTCTTACCATATAATGCAGGTCAAATCGCTGCTAAAGACGAATGGAAAGAAGTTAACGGAGATGAAATCATTGATAAAGCTCCTGCAAACGTAGTTGTTAAAGTGAATGCAAATACAGGTGCTAGAACTTATTATGCTAAATTCTTCTATGTAAACGGTGAAGTTTATGAAGGTTCATTAGATAATTCAAACAATATCCAATACCTAAAAGGTGGAGTTAACATCGAAGCTGAAGTTAAAGATGAAGCTAAAGCTAAAGCTTATGTTGAAGCAGTTAAAGCTGGTAAAGTATTCATCGTTGATAGCGCTACTGCTGCTACTAAATCAACTGAATTAGTTGTAACAGGTAATGCTGCTAAAGCTATGACTAAATCTGAATCAGGTTACTGGAGCGGTGCTAACTATCCATTAGGATGGAAAGGTAACATGGAAGAAGTTATTAAAGCAATGATTGCAGATTATGAAGGTACATTCGCATTAAATGCTGATAAGAAATGGGCTTCAGCTGATTTCGTTTCAGGTGCTACACTATCAGATTTCAAAGATTACCAAGCAGTTACTCAAAGAGCAGTTGCAAACGCTAAATAATAAAATACGATATAGTGTAACGAAATAGGGGTTATCTTAATCCCTATTTTTTATTACAAATTTTCACAAATTATGAAATATTATTTTATATAATTGCTTTACTTACAAGTATAATAAATATATAATTGAAATGTTGAAAAAATAACGATTCACACATGGAGGTAAATATGAAAAAGTTATTATTAATCTTACTAACAATTATTTCTGTGATTACATTGGCAGGATGTTCTCAAAATAATTATACTTACTACTTCGCAACGGCTGAAACTAATCAAGATTCTGCATGGGTTTACTACGTTGTTGTTACTAAGAAGGGTAACAAAATCGTTGATGCTGAATGGAATGGATATCATATCGCTGGAGATACATTAGCAACTAAAGGTTTATCAAAATATGATGCATCAAAAGCCGGTTTATACAATATGTCTTCTGATCCAACTAAATTAAAATGGCATGAACAAGCTGATTTAATTACTGCTAAATTAATTGAAACACAAAATTACAATGATAGAATTCCAGTTCCTGCTGGCGCAACAATCGGTACTGGTGATTTCTATGCTTTAGTAGAAAAAGCATTAGCTAATGGGCCAATTGCTAAAGGTAAATACCAAGATGGCTACTACTTCTTCTCTAATAAAGAAAATGGAACAGAAAAAACTAGCAATAACTTCTATGATCCAGTTAAAGATGTAGTTATTATGGGTGAAGCATTTAACCAATATACATTTGGTACATTCATTGTTGTTAATGGTTCAATTGTATTAGCTAACTATAATACAACTCAAGTTGGTTATCGTTTAAAAATGAATGAATTAAATAAAATTGAAAAATATGCTTGGGATCACGATGGTAATCCGGAAACAGCTCCTAAATCAGTAAGTATTATTGCTCCATATAATGGACAAAATCCTACTAAATACTTAACTAAAAATCAATTAGGATATTCATATGGATTAAAAACTCCAAACGGTTCTTCAGGGTTAGAATACTTTGAACATGCTGCACGTATTGGAGAATACTTAGTTGAAAACCAAACATTACCAACATTAAATAATGATGGAAAATTTGATGATTTAGCTGGTGTTACAATTACAGTTTCTGAATATGTTCAATTATTAAATCAAATTCCATTAAAATAACATATAAATAATAAAATCGCCTATTAAAGGCGATTTTTTATTATATTTGATTACTTTAAGGTTGTGCCACTTGGAATTACTTTAGTATCAAATTTTGCTGATCTAAAAATTCGTACGTTCTTTCCAATAACAAGGTTTGATGGAATGATTGCACTTTTTTCAATCACTGTAATACCACATGATAATACATCTGGTTTTTCAATATTTGGTATATTTTCTTCACCAAACCCAATCTTAGTTTCTCTACCGACAACAACGTGTTTATCAATGATACAACGTTCAATTTCTACATTTTCACTAATGATTGTATCATTTAATATAATTGAATCTCTAACAACACTTCCTTTACCTACTCTAACCCCCGGAGATAAAACAGAGTTTATAACTGTACCTTCAATGACACAGCCATTTGATATAAGTGAACTTTGAATCTTAGCTGTATCACTTACTTTTACTGGGGGCCTTTCTTCTGATTTAGTAAATACTTTCCAATTAGGATCGTATAAATCTAAATCATTATGTTCTTTAATCATATCTAAATTGGTGTTTAAATATGATTCATATGTTCCAACATCTTGCCAATAATCATTAAATCGATATGCATAAACCTTTTTTTCGGTATTTTGGATCAAATATGGAATGATGTGATTACCAAAATCCAAGTCCTCATTTGGTAATTTTAATAAGATTTCTTTTAATAAATCTAAATCAAAAAGATAAATTCCCATACTTGCTAAGCGTGATTTAGATTCTTTCGGTTTTTCTTGGAATTCAATAATTTCATCTTCTCTATTGGTTGTCATGATACCAAAACGAGATACTTCAGTTGGGTCTACTTCTTGACATGCGATTGTTAATTTCGCTTTAGTTTCTTTATGTACATTAATCATCTTGCGATAATCCATCTTATAAATATGGTCACCTGATAGAATTAGTACATATTTTGGATTTTTCTTTAAAATATAGTCTAAATTTTTAACGACAGAATCAGCCGTACCGTTATACCACATCGTATGTGGTTGAAGTAATGTAACTGCTGAGTTATTTCTATCTAAATCCCATGGCTTACCGGAACCAATATGTTCATTTAAAGATAATGGTAAGTATTGTGTAAGAATCGCAATATCATATATTCCTGATTGACTACAATTCGATAAAGCAAAGTCAATAATTCTATATTTACCAGCAAAAGGCATTGCTGGTTTTGAGCGTTTATTTGATAGGATATCTAATCTTGATCCCTTACCACCCGCTAATATAAGTCCTAATGTTTCCATTTTATCCCCCTAAAATGTTTTTATATAATTCTATATATGTTAATGCCATTTTATCATTAGTGTAATCTTTATGCATGGCTTGTTGTATAAGTTTATTAAAATCATCCGGATTTTCTTCATATAGATGAATCGCTTCTAACAGCTTAGACTTAAATTCATTTGATGAAAGGTTAGCGAAACTAAACCCTGTACCACTTTTAGTAAACATATTGTAGGGTTCAACAGTATCTTTTAATCCTCCTGTTTCACGTACAACAGGTAAAGAGCCATACTTCATCGCAATCATCTGACCTAAACCACAAGGTTCAAATTCACTAGGCATCATAAATATATCTGATGCTGCATAAATCAAGTGTGCAAGCGATTCGTTATACCCAGCATAGTTACCTACCCTATCTGGATATTTATCAGTTAAGTATTTAAAATAGTTTTCATAATATGGATCTCCACTACCCAATAAAAAGAAATTAGCATCAGTAGTTTGAATAATTTCTTCTAAAGTATCTTTAATCATCCATACACCCTTTTGATTTGCATAACGTCCTACATAAGCTACTAATGGCTTATTAAGGTCATGATTTAAATTATGAAGTTCATATAATTGACGTTTGTTTTCAAATTTTCCTTTTTTATAGGTTTTAATATCATATTTGTAAATATAATCATCTACTTTTGGATTAAATGTATCTTCATCTATACCGTTTAAAATACCAACTAAATCATTAGATCGATTACGGAGTGAGCCATCTAATGAAAAACCATACTGTTGGGTTAATATCTCATTTTTATAGTTTGGAGAGACGGTATTAATCTTAGTTGCACGATCAATACCAGCTTTCAAGAAGTTCACGCGTTCAAAATGAATATATGAATAATTAAAATCACTATTGAAAAATCTTGAAACATACGGGTCAAATGTACCTTGATATTCTAGGTTGTGAATGGTCAATAATGTATGTAATTTATAATAATTGAGATTTCTATGACGATAATGTGTGTCTAGTAGATATGGAATCATTCCGGTTTGCCAATCATTCAAATGTAAAATGTTTGGAAAATTTTTTAATAATTGAAGCACTTCTAATGCTGCATATGAAAAACATGTAAATCTTTCTGCATCATCATTGTATCCATAAAATCTATCACGTTCAAAATAATGCATATTTTGAATAAAAACAATATCTAAGTCATCTTTCTTTAAGATAAAGAAATTTACAATTGTTTCGATACCTCCCATGATGATATTCTTTCTACCTAAAAATTCCATATCGTGATGATACTTACTAATCGATTTATAGTAGGGCGTAATCAATGTAACTTGATTTCCATGTTTAATTAAACCTTTAGGTAAAAAATGAGCGATATCTGCTAATCCACCTGTCTTAGAATAAGGAAATACTTCACTTGAAACAAATGCTATATTCATATAATCACCTCTAATTAAATTGTAACATTTTATTAAGAAAAAAAGTAGATGAGGTTAATCCTCATCTACTGTATTATTTTCTACTGGTTGAATTCTAGTAACTTTGACTTTTTCGATTACTCTATCTTGATATTCTAATACTTCAAAGCGATAGTTGTTATATACAATAACAATCGCTTCTCCTTCTTCAGGGAATCTACCTAATTGACCTAAGATGAAACCAGATAAAGTATCATATTCTTCAACAGGTAATTGAGCATTTAAAATATCTTCCACATCATCAATATTTGTTAATCCTTCAATTAAATATTCATCATCTTTAATTTCGGAAATTTCTTGTTCTTCATCATCATATTCATCAAAGATATTACCAACAATTTCTTCAATTAAATCTTCAAATGTAACAATACCAGCTGTTCCGCCGTATTCATCAATAACAATTGCAATATGAACTTTAGAAGTTTGCATATCTCTAAATAATTGTCTTGTGTTTTTTGAAGATGGAACGAATAAAGGATCTCTTAATAATGATTTTAAATCGAATGATTCATCGTTTTTATTCTCAATATATCTTAATAAGTCTTTAACATGTAAGATACCGATAATATGATCAATTGAATCTTCATAAACTGGGAAACGTGTGTATTTTTCAGAAGTTACATAACTAATAATCTCTTCTTTTGTGCTTCCTAATTCAATAGCAGATACTTCAGTTCTATGTGTCATCACCTCAGAAACTGTCGTTGTATCGAATTCAAAGATATTTTGAATCATTTCATTTTCAGACTTATCAATAACACCTTTCAATTCTGATGCATTAAGTTCAAGTCTTAATTCATCTTCAGTTAATGTGTCATCATTATCATTTGGATTAATACCAAATAATTTGCCAATTAAGTTAGCTGTTCCTGTTAATAATGAAACAAACGGTCTCATAATTAAGGCAATCCAACTTAAAAAACCAATGAAAGCATAGGCAACTTTTTCTGGTGCTTTCATAGCTAAGCGTTTAGGAACCAATTCACCTAAAACAACTTGGAAAAATGTTAGTATTAAAGTAATTAATACTGATACGATTGCTGACATTAAAGTTAAACTTACACCAAACTTTTCAGAAAGTACTGATGAAATTTGTGCAGAGAATGTACTTGATGCTACAGCACCGTTAATAAATCCGAACATAGTAATTCCAATTTGAATTGTTGATAGGAATCTAGTCGGTTGTTCCATAAATGGTAATAGTTTTTTTGCTCGTTTATTGCCTTCTTCAGCATCTAATTCTACTCTTTTTCTATTTGCTGAAACGATAGCCATTTCACTTGATGCAAAAATACCATTTAGAACGATGACAAGAACAATTAGTAAAATATTAACCATTAGATTGTTCTCCAATCTAAAGGCTCTTCAATCGTCCTCTGTCCACTACTTGTATCATCCATATGTTTGTTTTTTCCTCCATTGCATACTATATGTATAACGATTATTATTTTATCAAAAAAGCCCGCTAAAGTCAAATTAGCGAGCAATTAATGGCTTCATTATTATTTGATTATAGTATCTTTACTACAAATTTTTCAATCTCTTCAGGTGTAACTTGTGGACTAAATCTATATAATATGGTGCCATCTCTATCTATTAAAAATTTGGTGAAATTCCATTTAATTTCCTTGGTTTTTAGTTTTTTTGATTGTAAAACTTCTGTTTGACCTGGACCAAATTCTTGAGGTGAATTGGACTTAAGATAACGATATAACGGATGCGCAAAAAATCCATTAACTTTGATTTTATCAAATAAAGGAAATGTCGTATGATAATTTAGTTCACAAAAACTTTTTATATCAGCAACTGAACCTGGCGCTTGCATCAAAAATTGGTTACATGGGAAATCTAATATTACAAATCCTTTATCTTCGTATTTTTCATAAAGTAACTGTAAACCTTCATACTGTTTTGTAAAACCACATTTTGTTGCAGTATTCACTATAAGCATAACTTTCCCCTTATAAGTTTCTAAGGAACTCATCATATAGTTTGAATCTTTAACTTTGATATTGTAAATCATAGTCCACCTCTTTTACTTATATTATATAAAAAAAAGAGTAACCCTCTTGCATGATTACTCTTTAATTTATTTAGATTATTTTTTTGCTAACTTATTTGGATCGATTACTAATCTGTTTTCAGATACTGGATCGAAGAAATGAATCTTGTTTAAGTCTAATCCTAACTTAATCTTGTCACCAATTCTTACATTTGTTCTTGCATTAACTTTAGCAATAACAGTTGCATCATTGATTACTGTGTAGATGTTTGTTTCAGCACCTAATAATTCTGAAACATCAACAACTACATCGATAATTCCATTTGGATGAGCTTGCATAACGATTTCATCATCATGAATATCTTCTGCACGGATACCAAGAACTACTGGTTTGTCGATAAATCCATTTTCAGTGATGATTTCGAATTTATCTGCAGGTAAAGTAATCTTGTATGTACCGGCATGGAATACACCTTTAGCGTCAACTACACCATTGATGAAGTTCATTGGAGGTGTTCCCATGAAACCAGCTACGAACATGTTGTTTGGTTTGTCATAAATTTCTTTTGGCTCACCAACTTGCATGATGTAACCTTTGTTCATAACTACGATTCTAGTTGCCATTGTCATGGCTTCGATTTGATCGTGTGTTACGTAAATTGTAGTAGTATTTAATTGTTTGTGTAATTTAATTAATTCTCCACGCATTACGACACGTAATTTAGCGTCTAAGTTTGATAATGGTTCGTCCATTAAGAAGACTTTTGCATCACGAACAATTGAACGGCCTAATGCGACACGTTGTCTTTGTCCACCAGATAAAGCTTTAGGTTTACGATCTAAGTAAGGTAATAAACCTAGGATTTCCGCTGCGGCATGTACTTTTTCTTTGATTACTGCTTTAGGAACTTTACGTAATTTTAAACCAAAAGCAATGTTATCATACACAGTCATATGTGGATATAACGCATAGCTTTGGAATACCATTGCGATATCTCTATCTTTTGGTGCTGTATCGTTCTTATATTCATTATCAATGTATAATTCGCCTGAACTAATGTCCTCAAGGCCCGCGATCATACGGAGGGTAGTTGATTTCCCACAACCAGATGGTCCAACAAATACGATGAATTCTTTGTCTTTGATGTCTAAATTGAAATCAAAAACGGCTTGTACACCATTAGAATACACCTTGTTGATGTTTTTTAATTGTAATGTTGCCATTATATTCTCCCTAAAAATTATATTGAATTGGATAGACGCAAGATTTCTATCAAAAATATTATATAATAATATATCTTAGATTGCAAACGTTTACACCAATTTACCATTATTTAAAATTTCTTTCAAGAAAATAAGGCACCTATTTTTAGGTGCCTCTTTTCAATTAAAAGTTATTTTTTAATTGCTGCTAAACCGTGATGGTTATTAGCGTATTGAACATAAACGATGTAATAAGTACCAGCTTCCATAACTACTGGGTTTCCGTTCCAGTCACCAGCACCATTTTCGTTAGCTTCTTGGAATGGAGGAAGGTATAATGTTGCAGGAGTTAAGTTATCAAACTTACCTGATTCTGGGTTTTGTCCCCACCAGTTTGGAGCTTCAGCATCTTTGTTAACTTGTAAGATTTTAACTGTTAAGTTACCGTCAAATGTCTTTTCAGTTCCATCGATTGTATATTTAACATCCCAACCAGCAGCTTCTGCTGAGAAAGTTGCTTCAATTACATATACGAATTTTGCATCTTTTAAATCATCAACGATTGATGATATACGTGAATCCCCTCTGTTTGTTGCAGCCATTGTAAATTCAGCTTTACCTACTGCATCACCCCATCCTGCTAATTGACCAGTAACAAAGTAATTATGTTCTGCATCTTCTAATTTAGTGTCCATATCTACTTTTGGACCACAAGCTACTAAAACAATAGTAGCAACAATAGCAACTGCTAATGTTAAAAACTTTTTCATATTCTTCTCCTTTAATTTACGCACTATTGTGCTATTTTTATGAACTATTTTAAAATGACTGATGTTAAACCACTAATTTTTAATGTTTTACCATCAGAAGATAATTCAGCAGTACCTCTACCAGCATATCCGCGTAGGATGCTTAACTGAATATCTGTATATTTTGATAAATCAATTTCTAATTCTTTAATGCCTGTATTGTGGAAAACAACAACTGTGCTTCCTTCATATGAACTTATAAAGCCACCAAATGTATCTTTTTCTTGGTATGTAATTGGCGTATAAGTTCCTCTTGCAATTTCAGGATTAGCTTTTCTTAACATAATCAATTTCTTATAGTGATTATAGAGACTATCTTTATCACTAAGCTGCGTTTTAACAGTACCGTTTACTTGAAATGAACTATCATATGTTGTTCCTGTTGGATCTTTAACTTTATCTCCATCTCCCCACAACATTGCCAATCTTCTATTTGCATCTGTATTTGCAGTACCTCTATATCCCTTCATTCCAATTTCTTCTCCATAATAAATATATGGATTTCCTGGACCAAGAATGTATAGGTTTGCTGCCATACCCATGATTCCATCTTCAACATTTAAGTATCCAGCCGCGCGGTCCATATCATGATTTGATATAAATGGAGATAGAATCGCTTCGTTGTTGATTGCAAGTACTTTATCATAGTATGTTTTCACATTTGAAACAAAGCTTTTGACTGATGAAGTGACTCTAGCAGCTTGTGCAATTTCACCATCAAGTTGTGAGAATGAGAAATCAAAATTGTTAAAGTTTTGATAGTACGGTAACATTTCATTTTCTGATGACCATGTTTCACCTACAACGTAAATATCACTTTTATAAGATTTTACAGTTGTCATAAACCAGTCCCAAAATGATAAGTTTTTCTCAGTATTATTAAAATAAACATATTTTGCGGCATCTAATCTAAAACCTGATACACCTAAATCTATCCAAAATTTTGCTATGTCAGCTATTTCTTCTTTTACTTTAGGATTATCAAAATTCAATTCCGGCATACTAGATGAAAAGTTACCTTCATAGTAATAGTCGCTACCACTATATATTGGATAATATTTGCTATTTAAATCTAAGTTATCCTTATGTTTTACTGTGTAGTAATCGCGATAAGGATTTGTTAAATCATTTTCTTGATAAGACTTTTTAAATTCTCTGAACCATGGATGCCAATCTGAAGTATGATTAATCACTAAATCTATAATGATTTTAACATCACGTTCATTAGCTATTTTGATTAAAGCTTCAAAATCATCCAATGTTCCCAATTTACTATCAATATTTTTATAATTTGTTACATCATATTTATGATAACTCGGTGAAGGCATCATTGGAGATAACCAAATCCCATCAATACCTAGACTTTGACCCGAGTTTGGATCACCATCATTTAAGTAATCAAATCGATTTATAATCCCCTTTAAATCACCTATGCCATCATTATTTGAATCACTAAATGATCCAATAAAGATTTCATAGTAAACTCTGTAATTATCACTAATCATAGCTGCCTTTAAATTATCATCTACTGGTATTTTATATTCTTTTGTACGGTTACAACTAATAACTATAAAACTTAAAATGAATACTAAGAGTAGATATGTTTTTTTCATTAGCCTTTAACCGCTCCTGAAGTAACACCAGATACATAATATTTTTGCATTGAAAGGAATAATGTAACAATTGGAATTGATACAAGTAGACATCCCGCAACGAATGTAGTAAATAGGTTACCATCAGAGAATTGACCATTCATCATAGAATATAAGCCCACTGAAACTGTAAATCTTTCTTGATTTTGTGCACCAAGAATGGCCTTAGCAAAGACGAAATCTGTCCAAGGACCTAAAAATGAAGTTAATGCAGTATAGATAATGATTGGTTTTGATAAAGGTAATACAATTTGTGCAAGAATTTGTAAATTAGTTGCACCATCTAATTTTGCTGATTCAATTAATGAATCTGGGATAATATCAAAGAATCCCTTCGCAACGTAGAATCCTAAACCTGCGCCACCTGAATAACATAAGATTAATGCTATCATTGATCCAGCATAAGTATTTAAGAATCCGAATGTTTGTAAAATATGATAAATAGCAATGATTGACATGAAACCTGGGAATAATCCAAGAATCAATGCAACGTTTAAGAATGGTTTTCTTGCTTTAAATTTCATCTTACTCATTACGTATGCTACAGATAATGTGAAAATTGTAGATAACACGAATGTGAAGACTGAAACAATTAATGTATTTAAGAACCATCTAGGGAACCAACCAGTACTATAGTGAGCACTTTCAGCATTACCAAATAGTAATCTTCTAAAGTTTTCAAATCCAAATCCTGATGGAATGTATTTTCCTGATACGATACCTATTAGGTTTCCTAAATCATTGTATTCTTCTCTAAATGCAGTTAATACCATCCATAAAACTGGGTATAACCAGATGATAGAAAGTACAACTAAGGTTATATATAAGAATACCTTTGTAATTCTTCTTTTTGCTTTTACGCCAAGGGTTTTTTTAACTTTAGCTTCACTCATTATTGGAAAGCCCCCTCTTCTTTATAAGCTTTACTTCTTCTATAAGAGATTAATGTACCAATAGCCATGATAATGAAAGTTAAGATTGAAATTACAGCACCTAAACTGTAATTTGATTGATCAACCGTTAATCTAAATAACCATGTAACTAATAAGTCAGTATCCCCTGGATTAGAACCTGCACTAGCATTTGGTCCGCCTCCGGTTAATAAGAAGATAATGTTAAAGCTTGTAATATTCCCCATAAATGTTGTAATTAAATATGGAGTGGTTACGAAAATAACATATGGTAATGTAATTTTTCTGAATATTTGAGGTTTTGTTGCACCATCAATTTCAGCAGCTTCATATAAATCTGTAGGTACATTCATTAAGATACCTGATGTCATTAACATCGTGTATGGGATACCAACCCATAAGTTAATGATAATAACCATAATCTTCGGTATTAATGCGTTTGAAGCGTTTCCTAAGAAGTTCATTCTAGTGGTAATAATACCTAAATTTAATAACAATTCATTTATTGGACCATACTCAGCAAATAAGTACTTAATAAGTAGTAAGGAAACGAATTGAGGAATTGCAATCGTTAAAACAAAAACTGTTCTCCAAAATTTTTGACCCTTAATTAACTTATTATTGATTAATAATGCAAGTAAGATACCAAAAATATAGTTTGTAAATGTTGCAAAGAATGCCCAAATTAATGTCCATCCAAGTACGCCCCAGAATCCTGATAAACCACTTGAACCGTCAAACAATGAGGCAAAATTTGCAAATCCAACCCAATCAAATAATTGTCCTGGAGGTTGGTGTTCTTGGTCAAAATTTGTAAATGCTACTAAAATCATGAATACGTTAGGAATAATTGTTAAAATAAATACTCCCATAATGGCAGGTGCCAATAACGTAACATGGAATTTTGAATCTGTTAATTCGAATAAATCTTCTTTAAAGCTACTAATTTTCTTACCATTTATAACGGCTTGATCAACTCTGTATGAACTTCCAACTTGGTGGAAATATACAATCATAAATAAGAAAATCAATGCTAATGTGAATACACCGTAAAGTAACATATATAGCGAATTATCCCCTAATTGCCATACAGTTCCTTCTTTTGTACCAAGCGTTGCTAAATTAACTAAAGCTTTGAATCCAAGAGGTGTATTTTTATCTGCTGGTATAATTGGTGAAATTATCATAAAAGCAAGGAAGGAGATTTGTGTAAATAAATACACCAATCCCTTTCCGATTTGTTTTCTTGATAAGTTACCAAACCCCATAATTAAATATGATAGTCTAGTAAAGATACTTCCCTTTCGCATTGGTTCAGAAATTTTTAAACCAAAGTTCTTGAAGAAGTTTCCAATTTTATTTAGTTGCTTTAAGAACCAATTTTGATTTGGTTTCATAAATTACAACTCCTTACTCTTCTTTTCCTGTTTTCCAGATATTTTCAACTTTCTTCATCACTTCTAAAATCTTAGCGTCAGTTTGGAAGTTTTCTTGACCTCTAGCGTTATCTAATAAGTCCATAATTTTTTCAGGAGCATTTTTAGAGTAGTAATAGAAGTTAAAGTTCACATGGTGACCAAATGGTTGAGGTCTACCATATTGGAACATATCTAATTGAGCGCTAGCTAATTCTAATGCTAATTTTCCATCTGGTGTTGTTGCATTTTCAGGTTTTAAAGAATCAAATTCAGCAGTTGCATTTTTATATGCTGGTAAGTTGTTAGCTACCACAAATGATTCTTCTTGAACTTCTTTACTTGAGAAGTATGCTAAGATGTCATCTAAGTACTCAGAGTATTTAGAAACTTTATTCTTAACAAACATTTTAACGTCAGCAAATGTACCTGATCTAAATGTTTTGCCAACTAATTCTGAATTGTTTGCAACATCATATACAGTTTCTTCAGTTAAAGTGAATGAAGGTAAAATTGCAATACCTAAATTAGCACCTAATGCTGCTTTAGCTGAGTTAAAGTGCCATGCTCCACCAACTACTGATAATGAAACACCTTGTTGAAGTTCTACTTGCCAACCTGAATCAGTTGGACGTTTAGCACCATTTGGAGTTGTAAATAACATTTGGCCATATTTCAAGAAAGATAATACGTCAGCGCCAGTTGCATAGTTATTTTCGAATGATGCATCATCATATAATTGTAATGAACTTGTTTTAGTTTCCTCATCAACTGCTAATAATAGGAATGAATTGTTAAATCCATCTGTACCAGTAATTGATAAAGCTTGTTTATTTGCTGCTTTTGCAGCTTCTAAAATACCTTCCCATGATTGAACTTGTTCAGCTGAGATGTATTGTTTGTTGTAGTAAAGGATTAAAGCTTGTCCGATGTATGGAACACCAAAGTAGTATTCTTCGCCTTGAACTTTACCTTTGATCGCATTTACATATACTTCATGATTATCGTTGTTAATTTGATTAATTAATGATTCTGATTGAATTGGTGCAATTGCAGATGATCCTGCAATCAATCTACCTAAGTTATCATGAGCAACTGTGATGATATCACCTGCTGTAGTTGGGTCGTTTAGGAAAACCCCGCCAGCTGTACCAGTATCTACTGCTTTAACTGAAATATTAACCGGGAAATCTTTACCAGTTTTTTCTTTGTAAATTTCTTTGTATTCGTTTGCTTTTTCTTGGTAGAACGCTTGAGACTCAATACCAACCCAAATTTCTAATGGTTTCTTTTGAGTACAAGCAACTAATGCTAAAGCAAGAATTGGTAACATAATCGCAATGATTAAACTTTTTCTCATTTCTTTCTTTCCTCCTGAGTAAGAATGTAATCGCATTCATTTTTCTCACACCTACATTTTCTTATATTTCAGTAAGTTAATCAAGTCATATGGATATAAAATGATACCGTTTTCACTTTATTACTCGTTTTTTATGATGATATAATCAAGTTGTAATGAAAGGGGTTTCACGATGAGAAGAAAATTATATATATTTATTTTGTTTTTAATGGCTTTTTTATCGGTAGGTAGTGTATATGCAGCCGATACTGTAGAAGGAAAGGTATATCTTCACTACTACAGATTTGACCAAAACTACACAAACTGGGATGCTTGGGTATGGCAAAATGAACCAGTCTCAGGAGAAGGCAGTGCACATCAATTTGTTGATGATACTACCCCAAATGAGTTCAATTTCGGTGGAAAAGTGGCTATTTTAGATAAAAACACCCAATTAAATGGTTCAACTAAAATTGGAATAATTATCCGAAAAGGCAACTGGGAACAAAAAGATGTTGATGCTGACAGATTTATTACATTAGATCCTGCTAAATCAGATGAACACTTCTATTTTGTTGAAGGTGATTTTGCAATTGGTATATCTTTAAATGATCCAAACGGACCTTCGAGATATGCAAAATTTAAGACAGCAACATTTACAAATACAACAACAATTTCGTTTACTACTACACATGAAGTTACAGCAAATGAACTTAAAATTATGGAAAATAATGTCGAATTGTCGATAAATATTGAAGGAATTGAATTATCAGATGACAAGAAAAGTGGGAAAATTACTTTAGCTAATCCAATTGATTTAGGAAAATCATATGTACTTTCACATCAGTTCTCTGATAACAGTGAACAAGCTAAGATCGATATCTCATTTGATGGTTTATATAATTCGGATGAATTTAATGACCAATTTGCATATGATGGTGACTTAGGAGCTATTTATAGTGCTTCTTCTACAACATTTAAAGTATGGGCACCAATTTCTACAAATGTGGTCTTAAATGTTTATGATAGTGGCACACCTCAATCATTAGGTGGTTCAAATGTTAAACAAACTTATCAAATGATAAAAAAAGATAAAGGTATTTTTGAAGTTACAGTTGCTGGTGATTTACACGGTAAATACTATACTTATGATGTGACAAATGGTTCAAGAATTAACCAAGATATTGTTGATCCATATGCGAAGAGCGTTGGTATTAACGGTTTAAGAGGAATGATTGTTGATTTTACAAGAACAAACCCAGAAGGTTGGAATAATGTAAACACAACGCCTAATATCACAAACAAAACTGATGCGATTATTTATGAATTACACGTTCGCGACCTTACAACACATAGTTCTTGGAATGGTACTGAAGCTAACCGTGGTAAATGGTTAGGTTTAATTGAAACAGGAACTAAATACGAAGGGTTAAGCACGGGTTTTGATCATATTAAAGAATTAGGTATTACACATTTACAAATTTTACCTTTCTTTGATTATGGCAATGCAATTGACGAAACTAAACAAAATGATCCAACATATAATTCGTTCAACTGGGGTTATATGCCGTTAAACTTTAATGCTATTGAAGGTAATTACTCAGCCAACCCATATGATGGCTTAGTAAGAATTAATGAACTAAAACAAGTTGTTAAGGCATACGATGAAGCTGGTATCAAAATTAATATGGACGTTGTCTATAATCATACTGGTCTATCTGCAGATTCTAACTTTAACTTAATCGTCCCTGGATATTATCATAGATTTACTTCTACTGGTGCATATTCCAACGGTTCTGGAACTGGTAATGAAACAGCATCGGAAAGATATATGGTTAGAAAGTTTATCGTTGACTCAGTAATGTTCTGGGCTGA